>JASHOT010000266.1 GCA_030040965.1 Candidatus Sulfotelmatobacter sp.
GCTGACGGTCTTGCCATCCACACGCATGCCTGCGGCGGCGAACTTGGCCATCGCGTTCTTCATCACCGTGCCCATGTCTTTCATGGTCGGCGATCCCATTTCGGCGATTGTGGCTTTTACTCCGGCGGCGATGTCGGCTTCGCTGGCGGCCTTCGGCAGATAGCCTTCGATGACCGTGATTTCGGCGGTTTCTTTGTCGGCCATCTCCTGGCGTCCGCCCTTGGTGAACTGCTCAATCGATTCTTTTCGCTGCTTGATCAGCGTGCTCAGCACGGCCTGCGATTCTTTGTCGTCGAGCGCACCCATTTTTTCTACGGCCTTCAATTGCAATGCGCTCTTGATCATGCGCAGGCAGGAGAGCCGCGCTTCATCTTTCGCCTTCATGGCGGCGACAATATCTTTCTGAATCTGATCGACTAGGGGCATGAGGGGATTATAGACGGTAGGCATCGCACCCGCGCGCCGGTCTCGCCCAACTATGACCAGGACGCGAGGCGCACACTTTTGTGATCGCGCTCACGGCGCATGGCTACGCCGTCGTGTAACCTTCCGCCTGCTGACGGCGAGAACTTCCGGTAAACTAATTAGATATTTCGTTTATAAGGATTCTGACTATGTTGCGCAAGAATCGTCTTTTTACTCCCGGCCCGACGCCGCTGCTGCCGGCAGCTCAAACGGCCATGGCGGCGTTTACGGCGCACCATCGCACTGCCGATTTCAAAGCCCTGTTTCAGCGCGTACTCGCCGACATGAAGGAATTTGTCGGCACAAACAGTGATGTGCTCGTTCTCGCCTGCTCGGGCACGGGTGTGATGGAGGCTGCCGTTTCGAATTTAACTTCGCCCGGCGACAGCGTGCTCGTGCTTACTGCTGGCAAATTCGGCGAGCGCTGGACCGGACTGGCCAAGGCTTTTGGCTGCCCTCCCGATGTACTGAGCGTTCCCTACGGCGAGACCTTTTCGCTGGATGACATCCGCTCGCGCCTGACGCCCGCGACTCGCGCCGTCTTTGTGCAGGCCACGGAAAGTTCGACCGGCGCGCGGCACGATATTGAAGGCATCGCCAAAATTGTGCGCGCGCACAGCCATGAGACCCTGCTCGTCGTCGACGCCATCACCGGCCTCGGCACCACGCATCTCGATGTCGACGGATGGGGTATCGACGTGATCATCGGCGGATCGCAGAAGGCTTTGATGATGCCTCCCGGGCTGGCCTACTGCGCGGTGAGCGAGCGCGCCTGGAATCGCATGGAGAAAGCTACTTCGCCGCGCTATTACTTTGATCTGCGCAAAGAGCGGAAGTCGGCGGCCAAGGGCGAAACTGCTTACACGCCGGCCACTTCGTTATTCGCGGCCATGGGCGCTGCGCTTGAATTCGTTCGTGGCATGGGAAGCGGAAATCTGAGCAAGGGGCGCGAAATCCTGGTCGACAATGCAGAGCTCTGTGCCGAGATGACGCGGGCCGGAGCAAAGGCACTGGGGTTGAAGCTCTACGCCTCGGCTCCTGCCGCCGCGCTCACGGCGATCACCTCGCCCGACGGCACCGATTCCGGAAAGATCGTCAAAGAATTTCGCGAGACGTTCGACGCGGTAGTCGCCAACGGGCAAGGCGAGATGAAAGGTCAGCTGTTCCGCATCGCGCACATCGGCTATTACGACTATCTCGATACCATCGGCATTCTCGGCGCCCTTGAACATGTGCTGGCGCGCGTGACCGACAGGAATGTCGAATACGGCGCGGCAGTGCGGGCGGCGCAGCAGATTTATGCGCGCACCATGTCGGAGAAGCGGCAACTCGTGGGCGCATGAAGTTGCCGCTTGAGCGATTGTCGACGCGGCGATCAGTTGATCGTAAAGCTCACGCTGGCCGAAGTTTCCGCCAGCGTGGCGCCGGTGTTGTAAATGCCGGTGCCGGGATTTCCAGGATTCGTAACCGTAACCTGCACCGTCCCGGAATTCTCGATCGCCGACGCCGGGATCATCACGCTGAGCTGATTGCCGCTCACATAGGTCGTGGCAGTTTGCGCCGTGCCGTTCCAGTTCACCGTGGCCTTGCTGGCGAAGTTCGAACCGTTGACCGTGAGCATGAACGAAGAGCCGCCGGCGCTTGCACTGTCCGGACTCAATTGCGAGATCGCTGGCATGGTTCCCGCGGCAGGCGGAGTCGTTTTCGAGCTGTAACCGCACGCTAGCGAGAGTGCGATCAGTGTCAGTAAACACATTGTTTTAGCGGTTTTCATTGAAGTTCCCCTCGGGGCGGTGGCCCACGAGAGCAGTCTAGGAAACAAGCGGCATTCAGGTGTCAGCATGCCGTCATTTTGCTGTAAAGACATCGTCAAAATTGGCGCGCGCGAATTGTCAAAGGCGTGTCAACGTTGTCAACAATTTGTCTGGCGTTAAGCTGAACGAAAGAAACGAAGAAAGGAAGACCAGGGAAGTCGTGAAGATCATTGTGGCAGAAAAGATTTCTTCGGCGGCGGTGGCGGAGCTGCGAGAGCCGGAGTGGACCGTGCTTACGGCCGACCAACTGGATGGCAAATTGCCTGAGCACCTCGAGTCTGCCGACGCGCTCATCGTACGCTCGGCGGTACAGGTCGATGCTGCTCTGCTCACTCATGCTCACAAGCTCCGGGTAGTGGGTCGTGCAGGCGTGGGCGTCGACAACATCGACCTCGAGGCGGCCACGCATAAAGGCATCGCGGTGATGAATACTCCCGGCGCCAACGCGGTGGCAGTCGCCGAGCACACCCTTGGCATGATGCTCGCCATGGCGCGCCACTTGTGCCGCGCAGACGCCCTCATGCACGCCGGCAAATGGGATAAAAAATCGCTGCAGGGCACTGAGTTGCGCGGAAAAACTCTCGGCATCATCGGACTCGGGCGCATCGGCATGGAAGTCGCCCGCCGCGCCCGCGCCTTCGGTATGGAGTTGATCGGGCATGATCCTTTTGTCTCTGTGTCGATCGCTAAAGAACAAGGAATCCGGCTGGCCGCGCTGGACGAAGTCTTCGCCGCTGCCGATTACCTCACACTGCACGTCGGCCTCACCCCGCAGACGGTGGGCATGATCAACTCCGGCTCGATCGCGAAAATGAAAAAAGGCGTTCGCCTGGTGAACTGCGCTCGTGGCGAACTTCTGAACGATGCCGACCTGGCCGAAGCGCTCAAGACAGGACAAGTCGCCGCCGCCGCGATTGACGTTTTCGCTGAAGAGCCGCCGAAAGATTCTCCGCTGCTCGCGCTCGGAAATGTGATCCTCACGCCACACGTGGGCGGATCGACACATGAGGCGCAAGAGGCCGTCGGAGTGCAGATCGCGCAGCAGGTCAAGGAATATCTGAAACACGGCGTCATCCAGAACGCAGTCAACGTGCCCTCGGTTTCCGCCGAAGAATATGCCGCCATGCAGCCCTATATCGTTTTGGCCGAGCGCATGGGAGCATTTCTCGCGCAGGTTTCCGAGGGCACCATCGAAGAGATTTCCATTCGCTACAGCGGCCACATCGCCGAATGGAAAACCGACCTGATTCGCAACGCCGCGATCAAGGGCATTTTGAATCTGGCGCTGGAGGAGAAGGCAAACCTCGTTAACGCGGCGACAATTGCAAACGATCGCGGCCTGCGCGTGCTCGAGTCGCACAAGGCGAAGGCCTCGACTGGAGGCGCCGGCAGTGTGCTCTCCATTTTCCTCAAGAGCGCAACCGAACAGCACATGGTGAAGGGTGCCGTGCTGCATGAGACTGCTCCGCGCCTGCTGCACGTCGATGGCATCGACGTCGAAACGCCGCTCGAGCGCAATCTCATTTATCTGCGTAATCGCGACGTGCCCGGAGTGATCGGGAAAGTGGGAACGATTCTCGGCGAAGAGTCGATCAACATCGCCGACTTTTCGCTCGGACGTCGGGCGGTTGAAACGTCGGATCAACCGCGCGAGGCGATCGCCGTCGTTCACGTGGATGGACAGGTTCCCGAAGAAGTGCTGGGCAAGCTGAGGAAGATTCCTGCGGTCCATCAAGCCAAAGCCGTGCGGCTGTTCTGATTTCCGATTTCAGATTGTCACGATCAAGCTTGCGCGCCTAATCCGTGAGATAAGATCCGCACTCTGAAATCCGCACTCTGAAATCACTATGCTTCCTCGTCCCTTCGCAGCTTTCGACTCTCGGCCAGGAGCGACATCGAGTGCATCAGATTTTGCAGCGTCACAATGCCGACCAGCCGCTGCTCGTCAACCACTGGAATGATGCTCGAATTGCGGGCTGTGAGCTTGCGGAAGGCAGATCCCAGCGAATCTTGCCGAACGGAAACTTCAAAAATCTTGTTCATCACGGCCTGCACGTAGCCGTTGCCCTCTGCGCGCAGGGCGTCCAGAATTCGCTGTCGCGAGATCACGCCCACCATATCCGAGCCGCGCACCACGGGAAAATCATCCTGCAGCGAGTGCACTGCCTTCTGCAGCGCATCTTCAAGAGTGTCGGCCGGTGAGAGCGTAGCGAAATCAGTCAGCATGACTTCTTCGAGGCGCACATTGTCGAGCACCGACTGAAACACCAGCGCCCGTTCCTCAAGGGATGCCGCAAAAAATACGATCACGCCCACCATCGTCAGCCAGTTGTCGCTGAACAGACCACCGACCATCAGAACCATGGCGATTGCATTGCTGATCGAAACCGCCCGACGCGTTGCCGAGGAAATATCTGTCGTGCGGCTGAACATTGCTCGTAGCACGCGTCCGCCATCCAGCGGATACGCCGGAATCAGATTCAGGCCCGCAATGTACAAATTGGCCCAGACCAGACTGCGGGGCAGGTTTCGCGCCTGCATCCACGGCCAGTTCCACAAATCTCCGCCGCGTCCGGCCGCCGTCAAGACCGCAACGCTCAGCGACGCGAGCGCGAGATTGACCAGCGGTCCGATGAGCGCGATGCGAATTTCGCGCTGCCAGATTGCCGCTGGCGACTGCGCCTTTTCGACGCGCGATTCGTCATACAGAGTCACTCCGGTCAGAGGCAGCAGAATTACTGCCTTGGGAATGAGCCCGAACCGTCGCGCCGCAAATATATGGCCCCACTCATGCGCTCCCACGCAGGCCAGAATCATTGCCGTCAGGGCCAGATCGCGCGATCCGTTGGCATTGCCCTGGTGGGCCGCGTATTCCGTCCAGAAAATGAACATCGGCAACAGCAGAAATGTCAGGTGGAGGCGGATGTCCACACCCAGCACATGTCCTACGGGGATGGACCAGCTTGAGCTTCGCATAGTTCTTCGCCCTTTTATTCTACATGCATGTATATTCTGGACGCCGCATCTAACACGATAGCGCCATGCGTGTGATCGCCGGAAAATACCGTAGCCGTACTCTACGCTCTTTGCGTGGCATGGATATCCGGCCGACGTCCGACCGACTCCGCGAAACCCTGTTCAACGTGCTGACGGCGGGCAATCCCACCGCCCTCGAGGGCACGGTATGGCTCGACCTGTTCGCGGGTACCGGCGCGGTCGGAATTGAGGCCCTCAGCCGCGGCGCCAAACACGTCTATTTTTTCGAGTCGTCGCCCGCTGCCGCCCAGGTGATTCGCGGCAACCTGGAAACCCTCGGCATCGCAAGCGGCTTCACGCTGTTTTATGAAAAGTTGCCGCATGCTTTTTGGCGGATGGAACGCAGCCATGTCGCCGCTGATGTCATCTTTATCGATCCTCCCTACCGCATGCAGGATACCTATCGCGAAACCTTGCGTGCGCTCGCCGAATCTCCCGTGGTCTGGGCGATGTCGATGGTGATTGCCGAACATGAAAAGAATTTCGATCCGGGCGAGGAGTTCGGCCCGCTGCGCCGATTTCGCAAACTTGTTCAGGGAAGCGCAGCCTTGAGTTTTTACCGGAGAGCCACAGCCACAGACTTACGGCGCTGACCTCTATGTTGAGCTGCTCGATGAAAGACTGTTCGAGTCGTGTTACGGTTCGCCTTATGCGGTCGGGCTACATGATCAGTTCATCGCTGCGTCGCACGATCGGATGCTGCATCTCTTCCAGATCGTTTTTGACCATGTTGAGTCCGTAAACGCACTCTTCAAATTTCTGTGAAAGGCTGGCAAACAGGGGCGCGACCTTGGCATATTCGAAGTGCTCGAATTTGCTGACGATGTAATAGCTCTCTTTGCCCGCCCGGATCCATTCCACAAAGTTTTCCAGGCGATTCCGGCGCAAGCGCAGGTGATTGATGCTCTCAGGGAACATGCCGGCAAAGAACAATGTGTAGTCGCCAATGTGCTTCCGTACCTGACGCTCGCGGTCAAACGAAGGGGCGGGTCCGTACACCGGATCTGATTCCAGCAGCATCTCGCCAACATCGGCCAGCGGACGATTCCTAGCATCGTGAACCTTGTACAACTGCTCGGCCTCGCAGAACTCCGACAGCAGGTGGGAAACGTAGGCGATGATTTGCGGATCGCGAATTCCGATCTCTTCCGCGTAGTGGCGTCCCACCAAATCCTGAAACAGATCCTGCAAAGGATGCGATTCCGGAATCATACGTTTTTTGGCCCCTCCGAACTCCGCTCCCACCACGGAGTTCCAGTCATATGCGTGACAGATATCCCAGATCGCTGGGGGAGCGCAAGTGACTTTTGTTTATCGGCATTATTCGTTTTCCTGATGAGTTAGACGGATTTGGAAGGCAAACGCGTTGTGCGGGCGAACCGTTAGAAGTGGGTGATCACATACGCGATTTATGGGCATTAATCCCTGTATCTTGTTGGCAGTCGCATCGCACGGCTGCCAGTTTCCGGCCCAAAGCCGCTAGAATCAAGCTGGGAGACAGATGATCATGAACCCGACAAAGCAACAGTCAAAGCACGCTCGCCAAAACATTTCCAGCGGTACACCGTGGGAGCCGGTCGTCGGTTACTCTCGTGCGGTCAGACTTGGCTCGTACGTTCACGTCTCCGGCACCACGGCGATTGGCCCCGACGGAAAGATTGTCGGCATCGGCGACGCCTATGCGCAGACCGTGCAGGTTTTGAAAAACATCGAAAGCGCGCTTGCAAAAGCGGGCGCGAGCCTGAAAGATGTCGTACGTACGCGCATGTACGTAACGAACATCGCGGGGTGGGAGAAAGTCGGCAAGGCGCACGGCGCGGTATTCCGTGATATTCGTCCTGCAACTTCCATGGTGCAGGTCAGTGCGCTCATCTCGCCCGAGATGCTCGTCGAAATCGAGGCTGACGCCTTCGTGCCCTAAGAAAGGTCGTCTGTCCTTGATCATCGATGCCGAGAGCATGTGCTCATGCTCAACCGACCGCTGTTCTTGCCTTATCTGGGCCATCTGATTTCGCGATTTGCCTGGTTTTGCGTAAATCTTCTTGACAACCGCTCCAGCGTGAGCATAATGCGTCAATCCGGGTTCGTTTCAGCCGAGACTCGGCCGGGACTGCCGTCCGCGGAGGTGGGTATGAGCCTGCTGGATCTTTGCGATGGCGAGATCGCCGCAGTTGGAATGGATGCTACCGTTTCCGACGCCATCCACAAAATGCTCGATCATCACGTCGGCGCCGTTGCCGTCGTCGACAGCGAATTTCGCGTAGCCGGAATCTTTACGGAGCGCGACGTCCTGCGAAAAATGGCCCTTAGCGGCCTCGATCCCCGCACCACTTCAGTCCGTGAGTTCATGACCACGCCCGTCGAGATGGCCACGCAAAGCACCGGCGCCGGCGAGGCCCTGACCACGATGCTCGAGCGCCACTTCCGCCACCTGCCGGTCGCCGACAACAACGGCAAACTCCTCGGCATCCTCTCCATTCGCAATCTTCTGGAGTGGCGCGTCGACGATCTCAGCCGCGAACTCGAGTCGCTCGAGCAGTACGTCTCCAACGACGGCCCCGGCGGCTAGCGCGGAAGAGCGCGCCATTTATGGCCGCCTCGGATGCGCAATAAGAACCGGCTTCAGCCTCTTCGTGCCTGCTCCGTAACCCAATCGGTCCAATATGCCGTTGCCCCGCTCGACGCGAGGCTCGCCTTGCCCAAAACCGCATCCACAAAATTCTCAATCAATGGCAAGTGCACGTTGGCATGAACAGGCAAAATCTCGCGCCCACCGGGATAGACAAGATCCGGCCCGTTCAGCGCCGACATTTCGATCTCACCATCGGTTCCGCGAATGCGGCATTCATCGCGCTTGATCTTTGAGTGCCAGCGCACGTCCACGATACCACGCACGCCATTGGCATACTCGACCATCGCGGTTGCATTGTCTTCGACGGCATAGTGATGCACCGCATTCGAAAGCTGGCCCGTGGCGCGAAGCGGTTGCCCGAACAAGAAATTCAAAACATCGATGCGGTGCGATGCGATATCAAACAGCGGTCCGCCTCCCGCCTTCGCCGGATCGAACAGCCAGCTTCGCTCACCACCCTTTCCATCGAACCACATGTGATTCGTGAGCTCCGCGAATACGGGTTGGCCAATCGCTCCGGCTGCGAGCAGTTCCTTGGCACGCAAAACCTTTGGATAAAACCGCCGATAATACGCGACGCCGAAAATCCGGCCGCATTCCTCGGCCGTGCGAACCATCTGCCTCGCCTCAGCCTCATTCATGGCCATCGGCTTCTCGCACAGCACATGCTTGCCCGCCCGCAGAGATTGAATTGTCTGTGGCGCATGCAAAAAAACTGGCGTGCCCACATAGATTGCGTGAACGTCTTTTTCGACTCCAGAATCGGCCAGCGCCTTGCCCAGAGTCGACCACGCCCGCACGTTGTACGGTGCCGCCTTTGCCGCATCGCGCGTAACAAGCCCATAGAGCTGGCTGCGCGGTTCGGCCAGAATCGCCGGTGTCACGCGGCGCACCGTGATGTCTCCGATTCCGATGACGAGCCAGTTGAGCATAGAAATCCAGGTCTCAAGGTCTCAAGGTTTCAAAGTTGCAGAGACTGGGTCGGTGCGGCGACCCAACTTTGAGACATTGAAACCTTTCCACGTTGCACCCTGCCTTCAACACAAAATCAAAGGCCGGCGCGAAGCCGGCCTCTGTTGAATTTGAATCCAAAACTACTTCTTGGGCGCGATCGCGTCCTTGGCGGCCTTGGCCACGCGGAACTTCACCACGGTCTTGGCCTTGATCTGGATCGGTTCGCCGGTCTGGGGATTGCGGCCCACGCGCGCCTTGCGGTGCGCCTTCACCAGGCGACCGAGTCCCGGCACCACGAAGATGCCGTTCTTTTTTGTTTCCTTGATGGCGGTGTCGGCGAGATGCTCCAAGAACGCCGCCGCTGTCTTGTTGGCGATCTCAGTCTTTTCGGCGAGCTGCCGAATCAACTGAGTTTTTGTCAAACCTGCTGCCATGCTTCCTCCTTGGAATAATCAATGAAATACTAGCCGGGCGCTATCTTATACCCGTTGCCTGTGGAAAACACCTTATTTTACGCGGGTTTTGTCATTTCTGCATGCGAGATGACGCATTTTTACAGGGCTTTTCTCGTCTCGCGATTCCAGAATGGGCGTGTTATGCGTACCCGCGTGGTAACCATCAGCGATTGAGGGATCGAGCGATTTGCCGATTGCGTGATTGAAAAGTCATTTCCACTTCCGGGCTTGCTCTTCAATCGCTTAATCGCCCGGTCACTGAATGACTCAATTTCTGCGTGTCTCTGTGCCTCCGTGGTGAAATCCTGCGTTCGGATGCCATAATGATGCAGGAGCCCGCGTTGACCTGCGCCATCTGCGAAATCCGCAAGGACAAAAGATTTTGCCCCGCCGTCCACGGGCGCATTTGCCCGCAATGCTGCGGCGAACAGCGCGAAGTCACGCTCGACTGTCCGAGCGACTGCCCTTATCTTCTGCAGGCTCGGGAGCATGAAAAACCGCGCGCGGCCGACCAGCTCGATCCCGCCGGACTTTTCCTCGAAATCGAAATCTCCGACCAGTTCATGTACGAAAAAGAGCACCTGCTCATGGGCCTGACTTACGCTCTGGCAAAAGCTGCGCGCGCCGATCGCTTAATGAACGATCAGGATTTGATTCGGGCGCTCACGGTGCTCACCACCAGTTATGAACGGCTGGTGAATTCCGGCCTTCACTACGAGCAACCGCTCACCAACCAGTCGCAGCGCCGCGTCGCCGCCGAGGTCGAAACCATGGTGAAGGAGTATCGCGCCGCCGAGCAGGAACATGTGGGTTACTCAATGCTCAAAGATTCCGACGTACTCAAGGCTCTCGTCTTCCTCGTGCGTCTCGCCCACGGACGCAGCTCAGGACGCCCCAAGTCGCGCGCCCTGGTCGAATTCCTGTTCGCCCAATTTCCGGAGAAAGAATCTGCCCTACTCACTCCGCAGGAAGCAGGAAGCCGGATCATCCTTCCGTGATGGTCATGTGGGGACAGCCGCCCTCGGCTGTCCTGTCGGGCGCAGCTCGACGTGCAACTGTTTTGATCCGTAAAAATCCGTGCAGGTTCGTGGCTAGCTTTCGATTTTTTTCACCGCCTGCCCGGCCGGCAATTCGCCCAGCAACTCCCTCGCAGTTTTCTTCAGAACAGGATGCCGCGCCTCCGGGGCAATCTCGGTCAGCGGCTCCAGCACAAACCGCCGGCGATGCATCTCTGGATGCGGAATCGTCACCGCCGCCGAATTCAGCACGCGATCGCCGTACAGAAGAATGTCAATGTCGATCATCCGTGGTCCTTTTTTCCGCGTTCGCTCCCGGCCCATCTCACGCTCGATCTTGAGCACAGCCGCCATCAGTTGCTCGGGAGTCTCCATGGTTTCCATCGCCACCGCACAGTTCACAAACCACGCCTGATCGCGCACTTCTACCGGCTCAGTCTCATAAAACGAAGACACAGCAACCACTTGTCCTCGCGTCTCCAACCGCGAAATGGCCTCACGCAAGTGGGCCTCGCGATCGCCGACATTCGATCCGAGGGAAAGATAGACAAGTTGTTTCATCCGTCGAAAGCTCGTTCAGCGAGCTTTGTTCATCAGCTCTTCAAATGGCCTATTGTTCACGTTCCATGTGCCCTCGAACGGATTATCCAAATCCGTCAGGACAAAGTGAGCAAAGAAAAGCAGCATGGTGGCGATGGCGACCGAAATCGCCCCGAGCGCCATGTTCTGGAAGGGAAAGAAGAAGAGCAGAAAGAGGATCGTGAACGCGGTCAGCATTACGAAAAGCAGCAGCGTTCGCGGGATACGTTTCGCACTGATGGCCAGCCGTTCCTCGCGGTGGGCGCTGGCCTCGGTGGCAATTTCCAGCAAACGTTCGTGCACGCGGAACTCCGCCTCGCCTTCGGGCTTTGCTTCCGTCACGCTGGAAATGATCGCAGAAAACAGTTTGTCGGTTCTCTCCGTATTCTCGCCGCGGGAAAGCACACCCCACTCCGACTCCCCTACGGCGCGCGCATAGGCACGCACTGCGCGAACCATCGATTCCCGGGTGTTCTCTTTCAGTCCTCGGCTGAACAGAACCAGATCCTTCAGCGCTCCGGATTCTTTCAGGATTTCATTTTCTACCGCGGCAAACTGCCCCCAGATCACATAGGTGGCAAACGCGTAAACAACGCTATACAGGGTGCCAATGATCTGGAGCAGCGCGCCGATTCCTTCCGCATCGTGAGAGAAAAGCTGGTGAAATCCAACGACGTGCAGAATTGCATAAATGACGGCCGCTACCACCATCAGTGCAATCCCGCGCTGTCGAATATTTTGAGGAATGACTTCGAACGCGTTCATCGCGTACTAGTCTAGCCTGACCAGGAAAACCGCGCCTTCGGGAGTCGCGGTTTCATCCGCCAGCTCCTTGGCGCGGTCGTGATCGTCGTCCAGCACGCGAATCCGTATCCACCAGTCCCCGGCGGGACTGGCAAAGCACAGCACTTTCGCCGTGTGATAACGCCGTGTGAGGTGATCGGCGAGTTTCGTGGCGGCATGCTCATGAGGAAATCCCCCAATCTGCACCGCCCATTTTCCGCCCGCGACAATCGATTCGGGGGATTGCATCAACTCCACTTTGACTTCGGCCACGCCCGGCTGCCACACGTCGACTTTGCGCGCCGCTGCCAGCGACAAGTCGAGAACGCGCCCCGGAATGAATGGCCCGCGGTCCGTAATGCGCACCAGCGCGCTGTGTCCGGTCTTGACGTTGGTCACGCGCACAATCGAGCCCAGAGGATAAGTCCGGTGCGCCGCCGTCATCGCGTGCATGTTGTAGACCTCGCCGTTCGATCCCCGCCGGTTGTGATATGGAGGCCCGTACCAGCTGGCGAGTCCGAGCTCGGTCGCGATGGGCCTGGTATTGGCGGGAATTACCGGCTCCAGCAGATCGGCATCTTCGGCGGCCTTTGGGATATTCGAACTCTTCTCAGCGGAAGGCGCATTCCCTTCCGGTTGCGCTGCCGCTGAAGTTGCCGGTGGCGTAGTCACAACTGGCGGAGGCGGGGGTGGGACCTCGACGTGCGCCTTGGGCTGGCCACACGAAGAGATCAGCAAAATCGAAATCAGCAGAATAAGAATCATGACGACGCCGACGAAGTGAGCGCGCCGTAACGAATCGAAGAAGAAATCGCGACGAAAGCCGGGATCACACGCCGAAATTATTTCGGCGGCTGGTGTTTCTCCATGTAATCGGCAAATTCGGCCAGCTTCTGGGATGCCGTCCGCAAAGCCTTGGTTGATTGCGTTCGCACCGCCGGCACGACCTCGTCGTTCAGATATTTGATGAACTCGGGGATTTCTTTTTCGAGTCGCTGGGCGGCATCGTTGATGGTTTGGCTGACGCGCGTTGACGCGTCTTCCACCTTGCGGTTGAAGTCGTTCATGACACTCCTCGCGAGTAGCGGGCGTGAGTTGGCCCACGCTGTGTTGCGGATGCCAGGCTCGACTATTATTTCGTGCGCCGCACGGCGGGTCAATGCCATTGGCGCTGATTTCATTGGTTCGCGAATCGAAAACCCGCTCGCAGCCGTGGCAAGTCTGTTTTGTTATGCGTGCGATAAAATGCCGATTCTCGCATTAATCCGAAGATGCGGATCCAAAGATACGAATGAGATCTAGCGACAAATCTCAAACGAAACAGCAGCTCCGCGCCCAACTTCTCTCCTGGTATGACACCCACGCCCGCGATCTTCCCTGGCGCCGAACCCGCGATCCTTATCGCATCTGGCTTTCCGAAATCATGCTGCAGCAGACGCGCGTCGCCGCTGTTATCGAGCATTATCACGAGTTCCTTCGCCGATTTCCCAGCGTCGAAAAACTGGCTGGTGCTCGCGAATCCTCGGTGCTCGCCGCCTGGAGCGGACTCGGCTATTATCGTCGCGCCCGCATGCTGCACGCGGCGGCAAAAGAAATCGCGCGCAAGCGCAAGGGCCAATTTCCCGCATCCGCCCGTGAATGGAGACGCCTGCCCGGGATCGGCCGCTACACCGCCGCCGCCATTGCCAGCATCGCCTTCAATGAACCGGTCGCGGTGGTCGATGGCAACGTGGAGCGTGTGCTCGAGCGGTCTTCTGGAACGAAAATGGGAAGGGAACAAATCTGGGCCACTGCGGAATCCCTACTCGATCACGACCGCCCCGGCGACTTCAACCAGGCCATGATGGAACTCGGCGCCACCGTCTGCACTCCGCGCGCGCCCGCATGCCTAACGTGCCCCGTGGTCAATCTGTGCGCCACTCGGGGCGAACTGGCTGCAACCGCAAAAACGGCCCCTCAGAAGAAACGTGAAATCCATTACGTGCTTCACGTTCAGTTTGAGAATGGCCAATCCAGCGGGCCCGACGGCAAAGTCTTCCTCATCCAGCGCCCTGCCAGCGCTTCACTCATGGCCGGCATGTGGGAATTGCCGGAGATTCCCCGTCCCATTGACGTTGTCGAGCCTGTCTTCACTGTGCGACACTCGATCACCGTCACCGATTACACCGTGAAAGTCTGGAAATCATCTGGGTTTGTCCCACCCCTGTCGCGTTCTTTGCGAGAGGGTGGGAACGATCACACATCCGGCCAATGGATGGCGCCCTCCCGCCTGCCAAAACTCGCACTCACCGGCCTCACCCGCAAAATTCTACGTAAAGCGGAAATTCTGCCCCGAAACCGGCCATACCTACCCCATAAAACCGAATCGTGACCACTGTGGCCCCAATCTAAAGTGTGTGTGACTGCAACACGCTGCTCCGAGGATGGAACATGACCGCCCTAGCCACTGGCACCAAAGCTCCCGCATTTGATCTAAAGACACTGGACGGCAAGCCGTTTTCCTTGACCGACGCGCTTTCGCGCGGCCCCGTCGTTCTGGCCTTCTTCAAAGTTTCCTGTCCCACGTGTCAGTACGCTTTTCCGTTTTTCGAGCGCCTCTACAAGGCCTATGGCCGAAATGGCGTGACCCTCGTCGGTGTCTCGCAAAACGACGCCAAGGAAACTTTCGCTTTCATCAAACAGTTCGGTGTCACCTTCCCCATCCTGCTCGACGACACACGCTCGTACCCAGTTTCCAACGCCTACGGCCTGACCAACGTTCCCACGCTTTTCTGGATCGCCCAGGACGGCGAAATCGAGCTCGCCAGCGTCGGCTGGCTGAAGGCCGATTTCGAGCAGATCAACCGCAAGATGGCCGAGACCGGAAAAGCCGCGCCGGCCGCCATGTTCGAGCGGGGCGAAGACGTCCTTGATTTTCGCGCTGGCTGAGGCTCGAAAAACTAGCCGCCGGTCGGCGGCAAAGCCAAAACCCACAGGGCCATCCGAGAAAGCCCAACGCTCCATTCGTACACGTCCTCTCGGCAGCCGTTTTCCTGCCGGTGAGTGCACTCTCGTGCCCAGTCTACGCGAGTTCTCATGCCTGCCGTTTCGCCTTCTCCTTTACAATCGGTTCAGACTTTCCGGAAGGCCTTCCCCGTGCCACGCCGCTTCGTTGGGAGGTTGGTTCAGAAGAGGAGTTCGGGAGAAAAGTTTCGCATGCCATCTATGCCGAAGCGAGCCCTGGCAACAATCACCTCGGCCTGCCTCATCGCGTGCCTCAGTCTGCCTGCGTGGCCCGAGGGCGCGCCGACGGGCAACGCCTCGCGGGCGCCCAAACCTTCCATCGCCCTGCCCGGAGCTGCCTACGCCGCGCTTGAAACCATCACGCCCGATCACATCCGCTGGCACGTCCGTTATCTTTCGCACGATCTTCTTGAAGGCCGCGGCACCGGCCAGCGCGGAGGCGACATCGCCGCGGAATACATTGCCACGCAGTTCGCCGAATACGGCCTCAAGCCCGCCGGCGATCACGGCACGTTCATGCAGAAAGTTCCGCTGGTCGGCATTACCACGCTGCCCGAAACAAAATTTGCCGTCGTCCCCAAACGCGGCGAGACCATGAATCTCAAGCCACTCGACGAATACGTCGCCTTCGACCAGACCCAGCAGCCACAATCCGACGTTGATGCCGAAATCGTTTTCGTCGGCTACGGCATCGAGGCTCCCGAATACAACTGGGACGACTACAAGGGCACCGACGTCCGCGGAAAAGTTCTGCTCATGCTGGTCAACGAGCCCCCCTCGAGTGATCCGAAATTTTTCAAGGGCGAGGCGCTCACCTACTACGGCCGCTGGACCTACAAGTATGAGGAGGCGCTGCGCAAAGGCGCCGTCGGAGTCATGCTGATCCATCAGAAGCAGATGGCCAGCTACGACTGGGACGTCGTCCGCAATTCATTTTCCGGCGAGAAGTCCTATCTCAGGCTGGAGGGTCCGGGCCTTAAAGTCGCCTCCTGGATTCATTTCGATGTCGCCTCTCATCTCGCGGCCGCTTCCGGCATGAATCTGGAAAAAATGATGCAGGATGCCCAGTCCCGCGACTTTCATCCCCTGAATCTCGGTGCCCGGCTGCAGGCCCACATGGTCAGCAAGGTTCGCAACTTCGAATCCAACAACGTGCTCGCCATTCTGCCGGGCTCCGATCGCAAGGTTGTCGACGAAGCCGTTGTCTACACGGCGCACTACGACCACTTCGGCATCCGGCCCGAGATGCCCGGCGACAACATTTTCAACGGCGCCCAGGACAACGCCACCGGCTGCGGCATCCTTCTCGAGATCGCTCGCGCCTACGGCTCGGCCGGTGCCCGCCCTCGGCGCTCCATCCTCTTTGCCGCCGTCACCGCGGAAGAGCAGGGATTGCTCGGCTCCGAATATCTTGGCAAGCATCCACCCATCGCCGCGGGCAAGATCTCGCTCGATCTGAACTACGACGACGTCAAACCACTGGGCGCGCCCGAGGAAGTCGAAGTCACTGGCGCCGAACGCACGACGTTTTACTCCAATGTCCAGGCGATGGCCAAGGAATTCCGCCTCGCCATTCGTCCCGACGCTCGCCCGCAGGCCGGCCACTTCTATCGCTCCGATCATTTCAGTTTTGCCCGCGTCGGCGTGCCTGCTTTTTCCATCAACGAAGGGATGAAGTTCAAGGGCCATCCGGAATCGTGGGGGATCGCGCAGGAACAGGAATTCGTCGAAAAGCATTACCACCAACCCAGCGACGAATATCATCCAGAGATGGACTTCACCGGGGACTCCGCCATGGCGCGTTTCGGATTCGCCCTCGGCTGGGATGCCGCCAGCCTGCCACAACTAATCCAGTGGCAAAAAGGCGACGAGTTCGAACCCGCCCGCAGCAAGAGCCAATAGCAAGTCCTGATTCGCTTAGTCCGTGAACAGCACCTCGCTCTCGTTAGCTCGGATTAGAGGAATTGCGTGATCTGCTTTGAAAGGGCGCGGCTTCCAGCCGCGCCGCTAATGCCGCAGTGCCACATGGGGGCTTTTAGCCCCTGAGGTAGGCCAACCGCTATTCAAATTGCTTTCTGAACTCCGCTAATTGCGCCCGCACATCCGCCACTTCCTGCCGCAATCGCGCCACTTCTTCCTCGAGCCGTGCGATGCGATCAGTCGCCGGAGAATGCGAAGATGAAAGCGAAGACGAAGCCGCGAATGAAGACGACGTTGCTGCCTCCATCGCCGGTTCGCCGGCAAACAAATGCATGTACCGCGACTCCTTCGTTCCCGGCTGCCGCGGCAAAACCCGCGCCAGTGGCGGCTCGCGCTGGGCCAGCCGGTCCAGCGTCGCCACTACGTCATCCAGCGCGTCAAACGAATACATCCGCTCTGTACGCCCGCGCAACTCGCCCGGAGTCTGCGGACCGCGCAGAAGCAGTACGCACAAAACCGCGATTTCGCGCCGGTCAAAATTAAAGACTTCCTGCAGCCGATGCTCAAACTTCGTCACCCGGCTGTCCGCGCCGCTCGCCGGCCCTGCCAGCCGTTTTTCCTGCAGGCTCGCCAGCGCATCGCGCACCTGGCCTTCGTCCAGCGTCATCACCGGATCGCGATTATTTTTCTGATTGCAGGCATTCACCAGCGCATTCAGCGAAAGCGGGTAGTAATCCGGCGTAGTGATGTCTTTTTCGATGAGCGAGCCGAGCACACGCACTTCGACGTCGCTGAGTAGAAGTTCCATGCAATTTTCGAACTGTCGATTATTTTATGGCAGAGGTACGATTCGTGGCTCGAGACATGGCTGCCGTTGCCACGATGGAAGAGCAGTCCTTCAGGGCGGCGTATGGTCGCAAAACGACCCGGGGTTCATCCCGGAAAAACCCTCAGACCCGAAACGGCGCCGCGAGCAATCGGAACGGCAGCGTGATCGCCAGATACACCACCTCAAGCACGCCGTGCACCGCCACGCCCACAATCCGGAACGGCAATAGCAGCAGCCAAACAAACGGATACGCAATCAGCGCCAACACCGCCAGAGGCCAGCACAAAACAAACAAAATGCACCACAGCAGGAACGTAAACATCGCTGAAACCTCCCGCTTCATGATACGCGCGCGAACTGTAGAAAGTTCCATTCGAGGTAAGAACTCACTATTCGTCTCTCCCGTAGTATCATCGCTTCATGCTCGGCGGACGCACCTCGGAACAGTGGATCGCGCAATATGCGACCAGCCATCAGCATCCTGTCAATCGCTTCTGCCACACTTTCGGTATTCCGCTGATTCTTCTTTCAATCGCTGTTTTCGCCGCCAGCATCTTCCGCCATCGATTGTGGATGTATGCGCTCGGTCTTTTCGTCGTGGGATGGATCTTCCAGTTCGTCGGCCACGCGTTTGAGGGCAAGCCTCCGGAGTTCCTCTCCGATTGGCGATTTCTGTTTGTAGGCGTCCGCTGGTGGTGGGCAAAGATCAACGGGAAAGCCTGAACGACGCTTCTCACGCCCGACCATCCTATGTCGCGTCGAGCGCATCGGCTGCTTTTCTACCGGGGTGCATGATGCCCGGTCGCTTTCAAGGGAGGCTGAGTCATGTTCCCTCAACTGGCGCGCTTTACCGATCTTGGTCTGCTCTTACTTCGCCTGATGGTCGCACTGGTTTTCGTAACCAGCGGATACAGCCATCTGAAAGATCCTGAAGCCCGCGCCAAAAGCATCGAGATGCCGAAGGGACTTACGATTTTTCTCGGAATCGCCGAGATTGCTGGCGGCCTGGGAGTCGCAGCCGGTTTTCTGACACAGCTCGCGGCCTTCGGACTGATTCTCATCATGCTGGGAGCCATCGCGAAGAAGATCGTCGCCTGGCACACCGGATTTTGGGGCGAGAAATCTTCTGGCTGGCACTATGACCTGCTGTTTGTCCTAATGAATCTGCTCATTGCTTTCACAGACGGCGGCGCCTACGTACTCACAAAATAAAGCGGAAAAAGACGGAAAGCGCTGCGAGCGGCTGAAACTCCAATTCGGAAGAAGGCGGGACGTGAATCTCCTTGCTCCGCCGACGCCGAGCGATGAATCGCCATTTACCGCGCCAGCTTTTCCCGCAACATGTCTTCTACATCGCCGATTTTTTCGCCCAGCAAATTCAGCTTGCGGGCGAGGCCTTGAATCTCAACTGCGGCGCGGCGGTTCACGTCATAGTCGAGCTCACCACGCAGACGATCTTTCGTGTCCTGCCGGTTCTGGCTCATCAGGATGATGGGCGCCTGAACCGCCGACAGCATATTTAGAAACAGATTCAGCAGAATAAAGGGATACGGATCCCACGCTTTGCTCCCCAGCTTCGCGTCCACAGCCATGTAAATGGCCAGCCAAATAAAGAACAGCAGGATGAAAGTCCACGATCCGCCGAAGCCCGCAACGGCATCGGCCACACGCTCGCCGAAGGTTGCATTTTTTTCAATCACGTCGTTGGGATGGCGGTTGGCGCGCACACGCACCAACTGTTGCGAAGCATGAAACTGCTTCCCCAACACATGCAGCATGTCCATGCCGGCAAGCGGCTTGCGCTGCAGCAGCACGGAAATATCCTGCCGGTTCACTTCGAGGCAGACAGCCTCATCGATGGCGACTGCCTCGGTCTGATGCGCGGTCCCTTCCAACATGGAAGCGAAGCCGAAGAATTCTCCATGCGAGGGCTCATCCACGACCACCTCTTGTTGGTCCTGATCGACGGTAGAAATGCGGACTCGCCCGGAGACGACTACATAAGCCTGACCGCTCGAGTCGCCGATTTTATAGATTCTCTGTCGTGGCGCGAATGTTTTCAGTCGAACCTGATTGGCGAGCACAGACGTTTCTTCTTCGTCGAGCATGGAAAAAAGCGGGACGTGTCTCAACACTTCAGGGTTGCAAGCCATCGCATGCCTCTTCTTGGAGATTTCCGAGCAAGTGCAATCGCACTGAGAATTTCATAAAACCCAGGCGGTAACAATATCGAGGCCATGGCAAATCAGCTTCCGTCCGCGTTAAAGTGAATACACGTGATGAAACCAACTCATTTTTTTTGGCGAGCAGTGCCGCCCGTTCTTACTTGTGCCCTGGGAACCATTCTCTTGGCTTGCCATCAATCCCAGCCGCCTGTGGTGAAGCGCTACCCGTTCACTGGACGCATCGTGGCGATCGACAGCCACAGTCATTCCGCCATCATTGACGGTGACAAAATACCGGGCTTCATGGACGCGATGACGATGTCGTACACCATAAAGCCGGGGTCGGCGCTAAATCAGCTTGCTCCCGGCGATTCGATTTCTGCGGAAGTGGTGGTCGTACAGCCGGACAACAAAAATGAGAATGCTGCGCCCGACTACTGGCTGGAAAACATGAAAGTTACCAGCCACGGCAAGCCGGCAGTTGCGCCCAACGCGTTGCATACGCCAAGCCCCGGAGAGGACATCCCGGATTTTTCCTTCACCAATCAGGACGGCGGGAAGGTTTCGCTTCGGCAATTTCGCGGCAAGGTCGTGTTCGTTACGTTCATCTACACGCGTTGTCCGTTTCCGGATTTCTGTCCGCGGATGAGCAGCAACTTCTACGAAATCTACAAGCAGATCCAGGTGGCTCCCGCGTTGGCGGGCGGGCCGTTGGCGAGGGCGGAGTTGCTCAGCATCAGTTTCGATCCCGAGCACGATACGCCGAAAGTTCTGCGCGACTACGGTTTCTCAGTCGCCCACACGCATGATCCGCAGCTTTTCCGGAGATGGCAGTTCGTCGTACCCCGCAAAGATGAACTGTCCAAGCTTGAGGAGTTTTTCGCGCTGACCGTCAAACCGGAGAACGGATTGATTACTCACAATCTGAGCACTGCCGTTATTGGCGGTGATGGGAAAATCGTGAGCTGGTACCACGGCGGGGATTGGCAGGTTTCTGATCTAATCAAAGACGCATCCGATGCGGTCGCGCGAAAAAGTTAGCTTCACGTTCCTGGAACACACATCCTTTAGACACAGAACAAAACGAAGGACTACAAAATGAAATACTTGTTGCTGATCCTTGCCCTCTTGGGCGTGATCGTATCATCTCTGGCGCTTCGCGAGCACTATCGCGAATACGGCGACTCCCCCTGCAGCATTAATGAGCATTGGGATTGTGGCGTGGTCAATCACAGTCCATACGCCATGATTCGCGGCGTGCCGGTTGCCGTAATCGGCATCATCGGTTACATCCTGATGGGCGCGCTCGGGTTTCTGCGCTCCTACAAGCTCCTGCTCGTCCCTACGCTCGCGGGACTTGCGTTCTCGATCTACCTGGCCAACATTGAAAAGAATGTTCTCGGAGTCTGGTGTATTTACTGCGTCATTTCGCTGGGCATCATTTCTCTCATTACTCTGCTGAATATTGGGGTGGTCGTTTCGCAGATCATGCGTAAGCCGGCAGCGGCCTAGCGGTAGAACTGTGCGGCGTCGGGTCGTTTGTCGGGAAAATCCTAATTTTTATTTCAAGGACGCCCCTGCCGCATTTTTGCCTCGATCTTGCGATTGACGTCGCCGGCAAATTCCGTGAAGAAGTTCAGCAGTGCGCCGTAGCCGGCCTGCCCGAGCACGCCGTAACCCGCATCCGCAAAGGGAGTACGTGGATGCGGCTTCCACGCCGAAGAGATTAATCCGCCGCCGAAGGCGCCTCCGTAAAGCGCCCATTGCGGATGAAGGTTGCGTTCAGTCTCATCGTAAGTCAGGAAATTGCGCAGGATGGCGTGGCGCGTTCGCGGCCAGAATCCGTTGCATTTGCATTGATCGTAGCGCGCCTCATATTTCAGTTTTGCATTTCCCAGCGCCGCCAGCGTGTTAGCCGAGATGAATTGTCCCTCGCGCGAGGCGAAACGCTCGGAATATCCGCCCCATCCCTGCGGCCACTGCGGAGGATTGTTTCGCAACTGGTCGACTCCCGCCTCAAACATGCGCTTGAAATAAGCGCTGGGCGTGGTGAGGGTTTGCTGCAAATAGACATGCTCCCGCTGACGACGGTTCATCGCCACGAGTTTGCGTTCTTTGCTCACGTAGGGACCGGTGAGCCAGCCGTTCTCCCAGTCGACCATCTTGTCGATCGTCTCTTCACCTATTCTCTTGGTCGCTTCGGCGGCGTCCATGGTGACCTGCTTCGTCTTTTCCGCGGCCGTTTGCGCGGGGTTGGGAGCGTCTTCCTTTTTTTCTGCGGGCGCGGGAGTGTTGTTCTGCGGCGAGTTCGGTGAAGGTGAAGTCGACTGTGGCAGGTTTGACGGAGGTTGGCTCGCCGGAGGTTGACTCGGCTGGTCCTGCGCCAGGCCGCTTAAAGCTGTGATTGCAAGGAAAATTGCGACAAAGAGGAACGGGAAAAACGCGCTGCCCGCCCGAGCGCCACAGTATGAAGTTCGCACCCTCGACCTTTCACGTGAGCGTTGTGGCCTTAGCGTCCCGGTTTTGCCCCTGTTTCCACAACCCATTAAACTTCATTCGATGCCATCCCTCTACAACCGTGTTGCCGGACAAAGCGTAGAACGCCTTGCAGCGCTGAGCGACGGAATCTTCGCGGTATCGATGACCCTGCTCGTTCTCGATCTGCGTGTGCCCGCCAGCGAAGCCATTCATTCCGAGCGCGATCTCGGGCATGCGCTGATTGCGCTCTTGCCGCGCCTCATCATTTTTCTGATGAGCGTGATGACCAACGGCATTTTCTGGGTCGGACAGCAGACGCAGCTCAATCACTTTGCCCGCGCCGACCGCAATCTGGCCTGGATTCATATCGCCTTCCTCTGCTGGATTACCCTCACGCCGTTTTCCACATCGCTGCTGGCCGAATACATTCATTATCGGATCGCCCTGCTCGTCTATTGGTTCAATATTGTGCTGCTCGGCGCGACTCTCTACTGGAGTTGGAGCTACGCCACGCGCTCACAGTTCATTGGGGAAGATGCCCCTGAGGATATTCACGCCGCCGTCGTACGGCGCATCGGGATCGCGCAGACTCTCTACGCTGCTGGCGCGGCATTATGCTTCATCAACACTTACTACAGCATCGCGGCGATCGTTCTTGTGCAGGTGAACTACGCCATCGCGCCGCGATTCTGCTGGGGAATATTTTCAAGGAAATCTGAAAACAAACGTGGAGCAGGAGAAATTTGAATCCCGCAGGGTTGCCGGACGAAAGGGTGAATCAGCGCCCAATATAAATTATGGTAAGCTGCACCGGCATGCCCGCGCCGGCTTACTCGCGATCACACGTGCCGCTGCGACGCATTCTTTTTGTGGCATGGGTAGTCGTTTCAGCATTGTCATCCGGGCACGGACAGCGGGGGTCATCAGCAACGTTGGCGTCGGAGCAGACCTCCGCTTCATCCCCATCCATTTGGATTACAGCCCGCAATAAACACGGCGCTCCTGGCGAACTCACGGCGAGTGACCTCGAAATCAAGATCGATGGCAAGGCAGCGCAGGTCAGCGAGTTGCGACCCGAGAGCCCAGCGTTGCGCTACTGCTTGCTGGTCGATAACAGCGGCTCCCAGCGTCCCAATCTGCGCGCACAATACGACGAGATAGTCGGCCTGCTTTCGAAGATCCCCCAAGCCGGGCGCGACTACGGACTGGTGGTTGACTTCAACGACCAGCCATATCTGGACGGCGAAGGCAACGATCCGCAGAAGCTGATCAAGGCTATTCACCAGACCGCGGCCGGCGGAACGGCCATGTACGACGCCATGGCCGCTTGCACGAACCGATTATCAAGGGCGGGAGCCGATACCGCGCTGCGCTTGATGTTCGTCCTCTCCGATGGCGAGGACAACTCGAGCCACATCAACCGGGAGGCGACCGAGCGCACGCTGGTATCGGCGCGCGTCAGGGTTTACAGCATCGGAGAACGAGGCACCGCCAACGGCAATGCGACCCACGGGTTCGGAAATTTGAAGCGCTTCGCCGAGGCGACCGGAGGAAGAAATTATCTTCCCGGAAAAGATTGGACGCTCGATAAAATCCTTTCCGACATATCGAACGATCTTGCGGGGCTGTATACAGTTACCTTGGATTCAGAGCGAGCTTTGGCTGGGGATCGCATTCACAAACTCGAAGTCAAGAGCGCGAGGAAAGATCTCGCCATCACGGCGCCGCGGGAGTATTCCATGTCAACACAGTAGGAAAAACGTCCATATTCCACCTATTGCGAACGGCGTTTCCACATGCGATTCGATAAGTCGCAACTCGCGATTCAAGGACTCGCGACTCCTCACCCTCTCTCGAACGCGTGCTTCTTTTCCAGTTCTTCGATCGCGGACCGGCGTGCAGCTTCAAATCGTTCGGCGTGGTTCATCAATCCTGCTATGGCCTCCGCATATTCGCCGTCAATGCGGATCAGTCCTTGCGCAGCCACCAGCCGCGCCGCAATTTCCAGCAGATGCGCCGGCGTTGTCTGCAGATATTGCGCGTCGGCAGGATCGCCGATCCAGACTTTTTTCTGGTCGTTGACCTTCGTCTCCCAATAAACTTTGCGCTCCACAAATTCCGCCATGGTTTCGTCGCTGGCCTTGCCAAAGACCCATTGCTTGCGCTTGAAGTCGTAATGGCGGCTGGAGAATGGCACCGGTAACAATTTGCCGGATTTAAGAAACTCAATCTGCCGACGGTCGACTTCCTTGCGCAAGGCGTTGATCACCGGCGCCTCCGCATCGGCCGGCTCCAGCGAGGGCATAACCTCGCGCACGGTCTGCGACAAATTCACAGCCACGGGAGCATGCAGGCCTTCGGACCCCGCAAGCTGAATATCGCCATGCAGAACCCAGAAATCGGCACCCGAGGTCGAAAAGTGAAACGGCCACTCCAGCCGGAAAGTCAGCGGAAGTCCGGTTAGCGTGACCCAGATTTTCTTGCTATCTTTCTCGCGAGCCTCGTCCAGCACTCCGCCGCTTCGCTCGGTCATACGCTTCCCTCGATCATGGCTGTGTCCTGTAGTTGAGATGAGATTGCCAACAAAGATGCGATTTTACCGGAGAGCGGCTATTTCCCGTCGAGCGTGGCGCGCACGCGCTCGGCGAGATCGAACTTGGTGAACGGTTTTTGCAGCAGGTTCACGCCCGGTTCGAGCACCTTGTGCTGCACCACCATGTCGTCGGTGTATCCGGTCATGTAAACGATTCTGGCCTTGGGCCGCCTCAGCAAAATCTTTTCCACGAGTTGACGGCCGCTCATGCCCGGCATAATCACGTCTGTAAGCACGAGATCGATCGTCTGTGGGAAAGCATCTGCCATTTGAAGGGCCTGCTCTGCGTTGTTCGCGGCCAGAACCTTATAGCCGTAAGCCTCCAGGAAAATGCGCGTGAGCTCCCGCAGGTCGGGCTCGTCTTCGACAACCAGAACGGTTTCACTCCCGCCCGCGACTTTTCCGGCGGCGTTTTGCGGTTGAATTCTCTCAGGGACGCTGCCGGCGGCGGGCAGGTGGATCGTGAATTCCGTCCCGGCGCCAAACTTGCTGGTAACGTCGATGCCGCCTCCACTCTGCTTGACGATTCCGTAAACCGTCGCCAAGCCGAGTCCCGTGCCTTTGCCCATGGGCTTGGTCGTAAAGAAAGGCTCAAAAATGTGGGCCAGCGTGCCAGGCTCCATCCCGTGACCCGTATCGATGACTTTCAGCATGACGTAAGATCCCGGCTCCAGCTCAAGCTCGCGCGCCTCGTCGGCGGCGACCTCCACATTCGAGGTTTCCATGATGAGTTTGCCGCCATGAGGCATCGCGTCGCGCGCATTGACGGCCAGATTCATCAACACCTGCTCAATCTGCCCCGGATCCGCTTTAACCGCCGCCAGCGACGGATGCAGGCCGGCGATCAGTTCGATATCTTCCCCGATCACGCGAGCGAGCATCTTCTGCACGTCGGCGACAGCTTCGTTCAAATCGAGCACGGTCGGCTGAAGAACCTGTTTGCGGCTGAAGGCCAGCAGTTGCTGCGTGAGAGAGGCGGCGCGATCCGCAGCGCGGCGGATCTGTTCGAGGCCGGTTCGGGTTCGCTCATCTTGATTGCCGGTCAGCAGTAATTCGCTGTGGCCCATGATGATGCTCAAAATGTTGTTGAAGTCATGAGCCACGCCACCCGCCAGCCGCCCGACCGCCTCGAGCTGATGCGCGTTACGGAGCTGTTCTTCCAGATGTCGCCGCTCGGTAATATCCGTCAGAATGCCGCGGGTCAGACGTTTGCCGGTTGTGGGATCGCGCAAAATCACCAGATCATCGCGCAGCCATACCTCGCAGCCATCCCGGCGCCGCATTCGATACTCGACGCATAATGGGCGGCCTTCTTCCCAGGTATCTTCCAGAATTGCAGTCGCATGATCCTCTGCATTGACGTGACTCCACCAGAAGGAAGGATCGGCCAGGCACTCTTCAGCACGATAGCCGAGAACCGTTCCGATTTGCGGGCTCACGTAAAGAAACGGACCTTGCGCTCCGGCCTCAGCCAGATAGGAAATCGCCGGAACTTCCTCCACCAGCTGGCGATATCTCGCCTCCGCTTCGCGCAGTGCGGCTGTGGCGCGTTTCCCTTCCTCATGCGAGCGAATGGCGGTGATGCCGTAAGCGAGATTATTCGCCATCTCCGATAGCAGTTCCACCTCTGAATTTTCGAACGATCCCTTTTGCGCCGAATAGATAGCCAAAGTTCCAAAACATGTGCCCGCTACGCGCAAGGGGAGGGCGATCATGGCCGCATACCCACGCTGCAAAGCCGCGTCGCGCCAGGGCGCGAACCGCGCATCGCTCTCGGTATCGGCGATAACCTGAACCCGGTTCTCCCGAATGGCCCCGCCGACCGGTCCCTGGCCCGATGGATCGTCCGACCAGGTGACGACGATTCCAGCAAGATAACCAGCCTCGTGGCCGGCAAATGCCATGGGACTTACAGTCTTGCCCTCATTGGGCAAAGCGTAACCGATCCAGGCCAGACGGTAGTCGCCGAGGCGTACGATCAGATCACAGATTTGCTGAAGCAGTTCCAGCTCGCTGCCCGCCTGGCTGAGAGCCTGGTTGCAGGCGCTCAAAGCGCGCAAGGCACGATTCAGCCGCTGCAGTTCCTTATTGATCGCGCTCTCGTTCAGCGATTCAGGGGAAGTTTTCTCGGTCGAGATTCTGGGCGCTGAGGCAGAAGGATCGCCGGCGCGCGAGTTTTCTCCCAGACTTGGATTCTCGCCAGGTCCAATACTCTGTGATTTTGGGTACGTCATCTCGGGGGATGGCTGTAACCAATACAGCCGTCTGCCTGTGTTCTTAGTGTACAGGTTCTTGACGTCTAATTGGGACGTTACGGCAGTTATTCGAAGTTAGTACTCCGGTATTTCGCGCCGTACTCCACTAACCATCCCAGCAGCCCGCACAGGCAGAATCCCACGGAGTTGAGAACGCCGTGAGTCCGCGCCATCTGCGGGATGGGAATCGTATTGCTGCCGGTAAGATCACCGATCGCATAAATGGCCGAGAGGATCATGGCGATAAAGACGGCTGCGGGCGCAACCTGCAGCAGCAACCGCGCCGTGGAGTCCTCTGCCTTGAGGCCCGCGTTGCGCAGGAAAATCGCAAACACTGCTACTGCAGCCGAAAACAAAACCGCGGTGCTCATCTTCAGCGCAGGAGAAGTCACAAAGCCGATAGCGATGACATAGGGCAAAACGCAAATGGCCAGCACCAAGTACGAAAAACCACGGCGCCAGCTTGGTTCGGATGGCAATCGTTCTCGCCGGAATCGGAGCGTGGCTGCAGCGATGGTTGCGGTCGCGAACCCGGCAAAGTGAAAATGGACGGCGGTCAGCAGACCGATCGGTTCCTGAATTCCCATCGGCTTCAATCCCAATCTTGAGGCGATGAGCCACGCCCCACCGACGGCCAGATCAATTCTTGCGATGCCGATAGCGAGGTTGAAAATGCCTGGCGAATCCCGGCGCGCATTTTGAATCAGGCTGACGACTCCATCCGCCGCGATCAGCCCGCACACCATCATCCACCCACTCGCGGTGATGCCCGCTTTCAGACCGGGGCCATGCCAAAACGCCCATATCGCGAGGATCGCGCCGGCTGGCTGCAATCGTTGCGCGATTTCAAGCAAGACTCCGGATTGTCCGGTCGCGCGATGTAACTCAATTCCAAGTGGAACGATCACAAGGGGAGCGAATAAAAACAGCAATTCAATCTCGCCGCAAGGCACGAGTCCCAGCCGCGCCAGCACGGCGATCGCTGCCCACGCCGCTGCACCGCCGGTTGCACACCATCTCGCCCAAAGCCCGGCGTCGGTTGAAGCATCGGCGGCCTCGTCAATTCGCATGAGCGCTGACTCAGAATTGAAGTTGGTTTTCATTTTCATTCACCTCACCGCGGCGTCAGAGCTGCCACTCCGAACACGCAGACCAGCACCGCCAGAGATCCCACGTAGAGCATGTCAAGCTGCCAGTTTTCCCGCCGGACCGAGCGGTCGTAATAGAAAATTTGCAGCGCGCTCCGGAGCAGCCAGAAGGCGGCCATGAATCCGCTCAGAAACCGACCTAGCGCGCTTGCGCCCGCCAGCTCGGCGGAGAATCCGAAACACAAAGCAGCAAACATGCCCACGACGAGCACGATATAAATCCAATGCACGTAAAAAATCTGCCGTACGAATCGCGGAACTCCCGCCAGACGCTCGCGCACGCGCAGGCGTCCTGGCAGAGGAATGTTGGCCGCAACGATTCCCACGTGCACCGCGCCCGCGCCCCAGATCGCTTGCTGCAAGTGGATGGTCATATCGATCCTCCGTACCCAACTCCTTACCGCTCAAATCGCCCTTGCCAGGTTCGCCTTGGCATAGCGCCGAGTAAAGTGCCGAGCGACTTCCGATGCGTACCTTTTTCCCACCTGCTCCGCGTTCTCGCGAAGCCATTCGCTCAGCCGAGTTTCGCCGGCAGGCGAGGCGTCACTCACCAGCAGATTGCCCATCAGGCCCTGATACTCTTCCCACGTCAGAACGACATCGCGCAGAAACCATCCCGCGAGCAAAGTAGCAACGTATGCCGCCGCCATAGGAACGTGAACACAGCGAACTGAGCGCCCCACGTGCCGCGCAATTAATCTCACCAATTCTTCGAAGTCGCAGGTTTCCGGTCCGACCGCATCGCGAACCGAGTTTTCCTGCTCCGTGACAGAGTCCGCCAGCAACCGTGCCATGTCCTCGACGTAAATCGGACGAACGCCATAGCGACCGCTGCCGGGAATTGCGAACATGGGAAAATGCCGCACGAACCACGCGATGTTGTTGATGAGAATGTCTTCCGTGCCAAAAATGACAGTGGGACGAAGAATCGCATACGACAGTCCCGAACCGGTGATGGCTTGCTCAACCTGTGCCTTGCCGCGGTAGTAAGCCAAAGGCGAGTCGAGCGACGGATTGGCGATACTTACTTGCACAATTCGTTCGACTCCAGCATCTTTGGCAGCCTGAATCAGAGTGCGGCTATTCCGCACCGCCGTGTCGAACGTTTCGGCCGCATGCGGGAATCGCACCCAATATGTATTGATCAGGGTCGATGTGCCTTCCAGGCTCGCTCGTAAATCATCTGGCCGCTCGAAATTGTAAGGAAACACTTGCAATTGCTTGCCAAACGGATTGGAACGTTCTGGATGGAAGGTTAAGGTCCGCACGCGACAGCCACGATCCAGCAAAAGGCGGGTGGTGTACTTGCCCGTGTAACTCAAAGCGCCGGTTATGACGACTGTGCCGCTCATGGACATCCTCTTACGTCAGATCATTCCGTATTGTCAGAAATAAACGAGTAAAAAAATTTAACTCGCCTTCTTTCTCACCTTTGTTCCCATGCGCAACAACTTCCGGACCGTACCCGTCGGCAGACGCTTCATCTGGTCGTACAACTCGGTCACAGCCTCAAAAAATCCGGCCATCGCTTCTAGGCGCTCGCGCGTGTAATCCGAGCCGGGTTCTTTTGCATCGAGTTCCGCCAGGCACCGCCGCAGCACTTCGCGCGTGGGGTCGATCTCCCGTCGTTTCCTCTGCTCGATCACCAGCCGGAACATCTCCCAGACATCCTTCATCGACTCATAGTGTTCCCGCCGGTCGCCGAGCACGTGCACGGCGCGCACAATGCCCCAGGTTTCGAGTTCGCGGATCGACGTGCTCACGTTCGACCGCGCCACGCTGAGCGTTTCGGCGATTTCTTCCGCCGGCAGCGCGCACGGAGACAAGTACAGCAGGGCATGAATCTGCGCCACGGTGCGGTTGATGCCCCAGCGGGTTCCCATCTCGCCCCAGTGCAGGATGTATTGTTTTTGCAGTCCCGTCAGTTCCGCCATATCATTACTTTCAGTACAAACAGAATATACAGAATTACTTGGAGATTGTCAAGCGTTCATTCCCGAAGGATTTGTGCAGTTTGCGCCGGAACCAAAGCAAGAGGGCGGAGTCGCCTCCGCCCTTGCACATGCTGGAAAATGTCCAGATCAACTCGAGCCTTAGCTGGCCTTTCGCTCCTCCGCGTGCGCCGGGAAACTCACCCCAACCATGATGTGCGGGTTGGTGTCCGATACGTTCATGCCACTGACGTCGTAGGTCAACCACCCGCCGACTGGGCTGGAGTGTTTCGCCGTGACGGTCACGCTCAAGTTCCCCTTCGTAATCACCGCTGTGCCGGCGGTTTGGCCGCTTTGCTCAAACCATGCGTAGTCCTGAAGATTCGAGTTCTCGGCTGTGATCGTGATGTCGTTCGGCTGCACACCTGAGGAGTCGAGCGTAAACTCAAACGTTTGGCCACTTGTTATCGTGCCTTGATCTCCTGTCGATACATCGATTGTTGCTGGCATTGAAAGCCTCCTGAAGATTTATATGGACCCAATGGAAAAAGTTCCTCTAATGCATTAAAGCCTGGTAGCGTGGATTATCGTGCAGATTGTCGAGCCCCGGAGCTTTACTGACGACCGATTTCGAATATCCCGCGGCCAGAGCTTTACTCAACCACTCTAACGCTGTCCCCGTTTCGCGCAACTGGTTGTACACCAGCGCTGCCTGAAAAAGCAACTCTTTGTCTTTCTGCTTACCAGCCAAGGACCGGTCAAGATAGTCCAGTGCATGGCGCCGGTCTCCCAGCATAGCCCAGTAATCCGATAAGTCACTTAGTACGTCGGTATCACGCGGATTGACCTTCAACCGGTCGTCAGCCATGGAAATTGCTTTCTTGTAGGCATCCGCGGCTTTGTCATGATGGCCGCCGTAGTAATACTCATCCCCCAAGTTCCCCCAAGCCTGATAGTCCGTCGCGTCGATTTTCAAGGCTTTCTCAGTATTGCTTGCAGCCTGATCGAACCTGCGCAGGCGAAAGTAGGCCACTCCAAGGTTGACATAAGCCATGTAGGATGGCCGGATGGCGATCGATCCCTCCGATGCCCGGGTCGCCTCGACGTCGTTGCCCTCATAAAGGAGGGCGGCGCCGAGATTGCCTAAGTCGCGGTAGTCATCCGGCCGAAGCGAAGCGGCTTTTTCGAACATCGCCTGCGCCTTTATGTAGTCGGCCTGGTTGATATAAAAAACTCCGAGTGCACTATATCCGCGCGCATAGTCCGGCCGTACGCTGATGGATCGCTTGTAAGTCTCCTCAGCCTTATCAAGCTGGTTCAAGTTCTGGTAGGCAATGGCCAGACGATAGTAGTCAAGATCGTTGACCGGATCCAGTTGCACCGCCTGCTGAAACTGTTCCACGGCCTTTTCGAATTGTCCGGTTCCGTTTTCGATCGTCCCCATGCAGGCGTGGCCTTCAGCTCCGGCATTGCCGAGCTCGATGGCTTTGGAGCAAGCCTGCTGCGCCTGATCGATCCAGCGCTTTTGCTTCGTGAGATCGTAGAAATGCCAATAGGTTTCTCCCAGTCCGGCTTCGGCCGGACCGTAGTTGGGGTCGAGTTTGAGCGCCTGCTTGAAGACTGTCTCGGCGCTGGTCAGCGCTTCTGGAGTCGCCGTCTGTCGAATATAGCCTTGACCTTCCAAGAAGTACTGATAGGCTTCAGGGATGATTGTGCCGTGTGCGCCCAAGGCCTGCTGCTCTTCCTTGCGCAACGAAACATGCAGAGCGCTGGCGACTCCGCTGGTCAGCTTGTCCTCGATGGTGAACAGATCGGAAACTGGCGCCGTGATTGAATCCGCAGCCAAGTCTTCGTCAGTCTTGGCGTCGATCACGTTGTAGGTGGCTCGCACCAGATTGCCATCCTGCTTGAGCGAAACGGCGAGCCCGAGATTGGCACCGAATTCCTTCTGCGCGTCAGCTACGGTCGAAACTTTCTTGTCTTCGAGCGTGCGCGCCGGAATAATCTCGAGATCGTGATTCGCGCTCAACTGGGAAAGCTTCGCCGCCACGTCCTCCAGTAATCCTTTCCCGAAGGCGGTCAGCTTGGGATCCTCGGATGTCGCCATGGGCAGCACTGCAATGCTCTTGTGCTCAGGGACGGTCAAACCCTGTGGGGCTGCTGTCCCCATGCCGGCGGCAGCCAGTCTGCGCAGCGCACGTGGCCCCCATATCGCGGCTGCCACAATCAGCAGAAGCGTCGCGGCTCCTGCAGCCAGCTGCATCTTCCGCCGTCGTGTCCACCTCGCGGCCGTCTGCGTCGACTTCAGCTTCTTGCCGGATTCGAAATCCTTCTTCAGCTCCAGCAGGTCGCGATGCAGCTCGGCCGCAGTCTGATAGCGCAAATCGCGATTCTTCACCAGGCACTTGTCGATGATCTCCTGCAGCCGCTGCGGCAGGCCCGGCATCGATTCTTTCAGCGACATGGGCGCCTGGCCGAGAATGGCGTGCACCGTCACCGCCCACGTCGGCCCGGAAAACGCCTGCCGTCCTGTCGCCATTTCGTAGAGCAGCACGCCAAAGGAAAAAAGATCGGTGCGCGCGTCCAGCGCCTCGCCCCGTGCCTGCTCCGGCGACATGTAGGCCACCGTCCCGATCGCCGCACCTGTGTGAGTGAGCGGACCGGTTGACGACAGTGTCATCGCATCCGAAGAGCTGCCCAGGTCAGGTCCCGTCAGCTTGGCCAGCCCGAAGTCGAGAATCTTCGCCTGTCCGCGCTCGGTGATGAAAATATTCGCCGGCTTGATGTCGCGATGCATGATGCCTTTGGAATGCGCGGCCTGCAGCGCGTCCGTGATCTGCAGCGCCCACTCCAGCAGCGTGCCCAGCGGAACCGGCTTGTCGCCAATGCGCTCCCGCAGGGTCTCGCCTTCGAGCAGTTGCATCGCGATGAAGGGCTGCCCGTTATCCTCGTCGATCTCGTAAATCGTGCAGATGTTGGGGTGGTCGAGCGCTGAGGCCGTCCGCGCCTCGCGTTTGAAACGTTCCAGCGCGCGGGGATCGCGCGTGGCGCTATCGGGAAGGAATTTGAGGGCAACCTTGCGGCCCAGCCGGACGTCTTCGGCCTTGTACACCACGCCCATGCCGCCCGCGCCAAGCTTTTCCTGAAGGCGATAGTGCGAGACGATCTGATCATTCATTGGCGCGCAACTCCGGCGGGGCCCGATAGCCGGAATGGTAATGAACTTGAGAGAGCGGGCGCAATAGCCCGAATGGTGAATCCCGAGAGAGAAATGCCAACTCGGGATTAGGCGACTCTGACAGCGAAACTCAGAGTGACGTCAGAACGAAAGGCTGGACGCGGGAGAAACTTAGCCCAAGCGCGGATTATTTTTTCTTGCCAAGTTTCCGCGAAATCTCTTCGACTATTTTGGGCCGCATGTCGGCGAGAACGCTGTCCACAATGTTCGCGATCTCAGGATCCGATTCATCGCCGGATTTCACGTCTTCCGGTTTGTGTTCGGCGCCTGCCGCCACGGCCATTGCGGCCGAGTCTTCGCCAGTTTCCTTCGAAGCTTGCCCTGGTTTCGAGTCCCCGGATTCACGGATACGCCGCCAACTGGCCCACGCGGCCGCAGTAGTCGCTGCGATCTCAGATTCCTTTTTCCCCATTTCTACTGAACCTCCGTGAACGGGCTCGGTCGCGGCCACAGCTTCTGAAGCTTCGGGTTGCGTGGCTGTGGCCGAATTCTCCGCGGCGGTAGCTTCGTGAGTCGCTTCCGGCTCTGCAACTTTGGAATCTTCCGCCGATGGCTGGGCGATCGCGGCCACCGCCTCGGTTTCGCGGAAAGTTTGCTTTTCGGGCTCAGACTCCTGCGGCGCTGTCGATTCAGCGATCTCCGCCTTTACCACACCGAATTCAACTGTTGGGGATTCTGCCTCCTGCGATGGGATCGCCGATTCCATCTTTTGCTCTTGAACAACCGCTGGAGATTCAGCCACTATCGGCTCAAGCGATGCCGATTTCGTCTCGGGCTCGCTCTTTGTCTCCAGTTCGTTCTTGGTTTCAAGCTGTTTGATCGCTGCGTCGATGGCCTCAGTCGCGGCGCTGGCCACTGCCTGCAAGGTCTGCGCAACGTCTGCTGCTGCCGATATGTCTTCGACGGGCTTGACTGGCACTGGTGAAACGGCCGGCTCTAAAAGCGAAGTTTCTGGAGCTTTTAATTGTTCGGCGCCAGCGCTCGTAGGCGAATCCAACACGGCCACGCTCGACTTGCTGGAAGATCCTTCGGCTGCTGCGAATGCGGCATGCGCCTTCTGCATTTCCGTTTCGAGAGATACCGCGGACTCTTCGGGCGCCAGCGCAACCGTCACTGCCATCCAGCGAGGTGCCGCCGTGCTCACCGCTCCGGACGCGACCGCCATAGTCACCGGCTCTTCCGCCGGCTGCTCGGGAGTCGCGTACGGACCAGTTCCATTTCCAGAATTGGTCTGCGGCACGATTGCCGCAGCCGCGATGGCTTCGTCTGCGCCACTGGCCGCGTCTTTCTGTGGTGTTTCTTTTGCAGTCGCTTCTTCTGTCGCGGCTTTCGTGGCCTCGATTTTTTCAGCCGACTTTTCTTCCGCCTTCGGTTCTGCCGGCGTGATTGCAGCAACCGCCATCTCCTGCGGCTCCGGTGTCGAGGCTTCGAGCTTCGCGACCGCCACGGGCTCGGCTTTCGGCTCTTGAGCCGTCTGCGCCGCTTCTGCCGTCTCGGTCTCCTGGCTGGCAGCAAAGCTGTTCTGCACCTGTGCCGCGGCCGCGGCCAGCGCTGCGATCTCTTCCGGAGTAACGTCCTTGGGCAGGCCCGCCGGCGTTAATGCGCCCAGATCGACACGGGACTCTTCCTTCTTCGTCTCCGGTTTCGTCTCCGCGGGCCGCGAATGATCGACCGTCGTCCGCAGGTCTTTGTTCACCGCGTTATAGATCGCGGGACCGTCACCGTCTTCTTTTTCGGCCGCCTTCTTCCCTTTCTTCGCCGGAAAGTTGATTCGGCTCTTCCAGCCCGAATCTTCCTCGCCCGCCATGCTTTTGTCGTATCGTCCTTCTTCAATGGCGGCGATGCTGCGGGCGAAGCGCCCGGGCTTGGATCCTTCCGCGCGGGGCACGATCTTGTCTTCCAGTTTGGTCAAGGCGCTCAGCAGTTCGCTGGCTTCGAAGGGTTTTACGATGTAGGCATCGGCGCGCGCCCGTTTGGCTTCTTCCGGCTTGAAAGGCTCAAGCTTGCCCACGGTCAAAAGCACTGGAATGCGGCCGGTTTCCTGAGTCTCTTTCAGCCGTTGACACACCTCAAGCCCGCTGTAGCCGGGCATGTAGACGTCGAGCACAATCAGGTCCGGCTTTAGTTCGGCAATGCGCTTCAGCGCCGCCGAGCCATTATTGACGGTGATGACCTCATACCCCGCGTCGGCAAGAATTTTCCGCCCCATATTCTGGGCAGTGACGCTGTCATCGGCGAGCAGTATCTTCCTGGCCAAAGGTTCCTCTAGAGGGGAGATATCGCGAAGGTAACCTGCCCATCAACGTAAGTCAATGATCCCGAAGGGAAGTAACCGGTTACCAGTGGACAAGACCTACCGGCGTAGCACTCTCGCTTTAGCCGCGCCTTTAGCTCGGGAAAAGCTGCTCGTGCCTGGAAATCCTGTCGGTTAAAAAAAACGAAGAATTGGGCAACCTTTCTCCCCAAATCCCGTCCAACCGCTATAGAATTCCACAGGTTCCGTTCGGGAGGTCCGCCTTGACTCACGTGACCGCTCGCTCCGCCGTTCTGATTCTCTCCCTCGCCTGCTTTTCCTTCACAGGTTCGTCGATTTCGCGCTCGAATCCATTGGCTTCGGGTGACGTAGCAAATTCCTCGCTCACCGTTCATGAATGGGGCACGTTCACGTCGGTCGCCGACCGCACCGGCCAGGCCGTGAAGTGGAGAGCATTGGAAGGCTCCGACCTGCCCGAGTTCGTGGTGCGCTTTCACGGCGCAAACTTCAAGACGGGACTACGCGGCACCATTCGCATGGAAACTCCCGTCCTCTACTTCTATTCGCCGACTGAAACCAGCGTGTCAGTCAGAGTGAATTTTTCCCGCGGAGTCATCAGCGAATGGTATCCGGCGGCCAGCCACATCGCCCCCGATCCTGAAAGATTTCTCGATCCGAACACGCTTTTCACTCACAACCGCGATGGCAGCATCGCGTGGAACTCTGTCACCGTCGAGCCCGGACTTGCGCCCAACTTTCCCCACGACAGCCACGGATCCCACTACTACACGGCACGCGAAACTTCCGCTGATCCCCTCGTGGTGAACACTCCCTCCGGCGTCCAGCAGGAAAAATTTCTCTTCTATCGCGGCGTCTCCATCTTTCCCATCCCGATTGCGGCCGAGTCGCTCGATGGCGGCTCGATTCGCGTTTCCAATCTGGTGGAAGATGAGATTCCCGGAGTCATCCTTTTCGAGCGCCGTGGAGAAAAAATCGGTTACCGCGTCGCAGGCGCAGTATCGAAGGAAACCGAGATTGAGCCTCCCGAGCTCACGTCGAATCTCGATTCTCTCGGCCGCGATCTGGAGAGCATGTTGATCGCGCAAGGCCTCTATGCTGACGAAGCCCGCGCCATGGTCGCGACCTGGCGCGACTCCTGGTCCGAGGAAGGCACCCGCATCATCTACATCGTGCCGCGCAGCTTCGTCGACTCCGTTCTGACGCTCTCCATCAATCCGGCGCCAGCTGAAACCACGCGCGTTTTCGTGGGACGGCTGGAGCTGATCACGCCCGCCACCGAACAAGCCGTCGAAACCGCCCTCGCCGCGCATGATATGAAGACGATTGAACGATACGGGCGATTTCTGGATCCGATTATGAATCGGCTGAAGGCGGAGAATCCCGGGCTGGCAAAGGAGTTGGAGAAAGAGTTATCGGATACGTACGCCGTACAGTCGGCGGGAAAGCAGTGAGCGGCCTTGACGAGGCCAACAGATGATCGGGGCAACCACGAACTGCTGATAGCTGACAGCTGTCTTCCTAGAACGGAATGATCTTCTTCAGCCCCTTCTTTTTCTTCTTCTTGCTGCTGGAAATGTCCTTATCGCTGGCCAGAGTAGAACTATCGTCTGAGGCTGAGGCCTGCGCCGTATGGATTTCGTTTTCTTGCGCCGGCGGAGGCAACGTCGGATCAACGCCGCTATTGGTTGGCTTGAGTTCGTTGGCGTCCGGAGCCGCATTCGGCGTCAGTTCGTTCGAATCCGCCTGGTTCGTCGCAGTGCCGCTCGTGTTAGTCGCGGTGCGCCCGAACGGCGAGGCGCCCATGGGCAATTGCGAGGACGACGTCCCAGTGTCGGTCGTGGTTGTGGCCGCTGGAGGTTGCTCCGGCTTCACGACCGTGATTCCCACCTCGCCTTTCGATCCTATATTCGCGCTGCCCAGCGCCTCGGAACGAATAATGTCGGTGGGAGCGACCGGGTCTGTATCGACCAAGGACGGTTCGCCCACCTTCGAAGCCTGCGAAACGTCCGGGCCCCGCTTCACCACCGATAACAGCCGCTGGCCCATGGTGGCGTCGCGGCGGCTGGCGACTTCGGCCTTATTCTCCGCGACTGCAGCCTTGGTCGGCCGCGGTACCGGCTGCTTCAGCGCCTCCAGCCGTCTCTTGGCGTCGTCGGAGCGATCCATGATCGGATAGCGCGTCAGAATTTCGTCGTAGGCCTTCGATGCCCGTCCCGTCAGATCGGCAATGACTCGAGCCTTGTCCTGTTCTCTGGCGCAGCCGCGCGGTACTCCGGGAGCAGTACAGGTAGGCGCGTTGCGCACCCGGGCGATCTGGCCTTCATAGCCCTGACCGAGCATGTAGAGCGCCTCGTCGGCACGGCTGTAGAGCGGGTATCGATCAATCAGCGATTGCAGCCGCGCTTCCGACGCCTGGTAGGACTCGCGCAAATAATAGAATCGGCCGATTTCAAATTCGCGCTCGGCCAACACTTCCTGCACCTCCAGCAATCGCTGTTTCGCCTCCGGCACCAGCTTGCTGTCCGGATAAGTCAAAATCATCTTCCGATATTCGTCTTCGGCGCGCTTGGCATGGGTGAAGTCGCGGTCGGCCTTTTCCATCTGCTGATAGTGAATGTTGGCAATCTTCAGCTGTGCTTCGGCCGCTTCCGGCATATTCGGGAAGAACGTTTCGAAGTCGTCGTATTCCTGTTCCGCCTGCGCCAGCGCCGCCGTTCCCCCTTCCGCGTACCACGAGTCGCCTACGGCCAGCTTGGCGCGCGCCACGAACTCTGAATCCGGATAGGTATTGATCAGGGTCTGCAGCGTCAGCCGCGCCACGTCGAAGCGATTGTGATGCATCGCGTCCATGGCTTTGTCGAACAGGACTTTGTCTGGCTGCTTCGATCCCACATTGGCCAGCGGATTGACGGACTTTTTATTGGTGCAGCCCGCCGCAAACAGCAGCACAGTTCCCAGCCCTGCAATCAAAATTCGACGTGACATAAAACCTCAGGAGAATTGTCGATTTGCGATTTCCGATTGTCGGTTGAGGGCGCAGGTCGAACTGCAAATCCTGAATCGAAAATCGGCAATTGAAAATCCAGTCTAGACCTTCAGCAGCGCCGCCTCGGTTGCTGCCTTCAGCAAGGCCTCGGCATTGTTCTTTGGATTACCGCTGCCGAACACGGCGTTGCCCGCCACCAGAATTTCTGCTCCGGCGCGTACCACATCTTCGACGGTCTCGAGCGACACCCCACCATCGACCTCAATCCGATAGGCCAATCCGCGCTGCCCTCGAATTGTAGCTAAAGAACGCATTTTGTGCAGCGTAGAAGGGATAAACTTCTGCGCGCCGAAGCCCGGATTCACCGACATGACCAGAACATAGTCCACAATATCCAGCACTTCCGAGAGCGTATCGACCGGCGTCGCCGGATTGATCACCACCCCCGCCCGGCAGTTGTGGCTCTTGATCAGGTTCAGCGTGCGATTCAGATGCCGGCACGCCTCCTGATGCACCGACATCCAGTTGACGCCGACCTCGGCAAACGCCGGAATGTACTCATCCGGGTTTTCGATCATCAGGTGGCAATCCAGGGGCAAATCTGTGGCTTTGCGCAACGACTTGACCACCGGAGGCCCGATCGTGAGATTCGGCACGAAGTGGCCATCCATGATGTCGACATGGATCACATGCGCACCGCCCTCGCAGGCTGCGCGCACTTGTTCGCCCAGCCGGGCAAAGTCAGCGGAAAGAATGGATGGTGCCAGTTCGATCAACCTGGAGCCCTCAGACGTGTGAGATCGTGAAGAACCTGCTTCCGAAAATTCTAACACGCTGGAATTGGCCGCTGAGCACCGTGAACCGAGGACTGCTCCATGTTAACCTCGTCCGGCGTGCTCTCCACCATGCAGATACCGCCCGCCGTGCCCAGCGTGGCAGCCGTGTTTCTCTGGGGAATCTCCGACTTCTCGGGCGGCTACGGATCGCGCAGGGCTAACGCATTCGTTCTGACGGCGTTTTCGCATATTTGTGCTTTCGCCCTCATGTTTCCAGTCGCACTTTTGCAACATGGCGCATTTCCGCCGCTGGCGAGCGTACTCTGGGCTCTCGCCGCCGGCGGGATCGGCGGATTTTCCATCGCCATCTTCTATCGCGCCCTGGCTTCCGGCCAGATGGGACTCACCGCTCCTGTTGGCGCCTTGCTGGGAGCAGCCATCCCGACTCTCGCCGATGTCGCGCTCGAAGGCGCGCCCAGCCGCTGGACCATCGTCGGCTTCTTTCTGGCAATCGTTGCTCTCTGGCTCATCACACGCCCGGAGCCGAATCGCGACAGCAAAGGTGATGAGCTCGGCAATGGCCAAAACGACGAAGCCGGCCGTCCCAAAGGCGTGGCAATGGCTGCGCTCGCCGGCGTTGGCTTCGCCGGATTCTATCTTTGTATTCATCAGGCCACAGGATCGCCCACATGGGTTGCGGCCCTGTCGCGCATCGGATCGTTCACCGCAACTGCAGTCGCCGTACTGGTCGTCCGTGCGCCGTTAACCCTCGACCGAGGCAGCGCTGCATTCGGAGCCCTCGCCGGCTGCTTCGACATCGTCGGCAGCGCCATGTTCATCTTCGCCAACCAGCACGGACGCCTCGATGAAGCGGTCGTGATCACATCGCTGTATCCGGCGGTAACCGTGCTGCTGGCGCGGATCGTGCTGAAAGAACATTTCAGTCGCTGGAAGTTCATCGGCTTGCTGGCCGCCCTCGCCTCCGTTCCCCTGATTGCCGGAGGATGATTGTCGGAGGAAACCCGTTGGGGCGGCATCGCAGGATGAATCCGCATCAAAGTTGGTAATGTAATATGGTGCGTACAGAAGCGGGTGGAACCAGCACCCGCGGAGACGCTCGTTCCCAGTGTATTCATGCAGAATCCGACGACAGGCGTTAGCTTTGGAAGCCCGCTGTCAAAAGCAGGCGATACGAATAAGCGTTAAAGAATCTTGAGCGTCATGATCTGAACCAAGCTCGTCCGCACCAGGTCCGGCAATGCGCCTGTGAAGAGCCGGCGGTTCCAGGAAAAATTCGAGGAGAATGAATGATTCGAAAGTTCGCGGCGGTTTCTGCAGTCAGAATCGCTCTGGCAACGCTTTTTCTCCTGACGATTATGGCGGGAACCGCAACCCTTCAGGCTCA
>JASHOT010000267.1 GCA_030040965.1 Candidatus Sulfotelmatobacter sp.
GGTCATTCTTCATCCGATAAATGGATTCGAGGGCAATTCCCACATTTTCTGGCGAGGCAGGGGACGCAGCTTGGAAAGTTACCAAGTTGCAAACAGCGATCAACAGGAAGAACTGATGAAGCGTGTTCCGGTCGAATTCTCTATGCTCCAAAAGGGAAAGTCTCTGACCCTCAAGCAAGCGTCCAACGTTGTCAGATCGATGCTTGCTATCGAGAGCGAAGCCGAACCAGACTTCGTTGGATTTCCCATCACACTGGTCACTATTCCGCGCCGTGGCAACGGATGGAGTAGGACCTACAAAAGAGATGTCTCCCCCCTCTCCGCTTTGCCCGAAGGCCACATTACAAAACATTAGACACACCGCTAAGGCTACTACTTTGCTCAGAATTTCCCGTGTCACAGTATTTAAGCCACTACCTCACAGGGCTGTGCGCCGGGCTGTGGAAATCCTAGTAAGTGATTGCAATGGCACGGGAATGTAATTGTTGACAGGCTAAAACTGTTTGTCGTACAGTATTTTGCGTACACTGTATGTCAAACGGTACGAATAATTCGGAAGTCTTTGAAAATCTCAGGCTGGAGCTTCGCCGGGGATGCCTGAGCCTCGCCGTTCTGACCCAGCTACGGACCGAGCGCTATGGGTACACGCTGCGCAAGGCGCTGGCTGATGATGGACTTGAGATCGACGAAGGCACGCTATATCCGCTGCTGCGGCGGCTCGAGCGCCAGGGATTGCTGGTCAGCCAATGGCGGGAAGAAGACAAGCGCAATAAACGCTTTTACCGGCTGTCAGCGGAAGGCGAGCGGATGTTGAGTCAACTGATGGTGGAGTGGCAGAGGATCAACACCTCGTTGAATAAGATTTTGCAGTATGAGGGAGTTTGAACTCCCCACTTGTGCCCAAAGCGGGCAGAACTGGGGCACCCTGGAGAGCTTTGAGTAAGGAAGCGACCCAAACGCGCGATTATTGCACCGCAAGACGCGCGGTGCGTCGCGCAGATCGCCCGGATCCTTCGCAGCACAAAAAGCGCGCTGCTCAGGATGAGATGAATTGAGGCAAAGAGGCATACATATGAGCAAAACCAAGAATCCTGAAGAATTGGTCGATCGTTATCTGCAGGCGGTGCGGTTCTGGCTGCCCAGGTCGCAGAAAGAGGACCTGCTGGCCGAATTGGGCGAAGACCTGCGTTCGCAGATCGAGGATAAGGAATCGGAGGTCGGGCATGCGCTGGGCGAAAGCGAGGTCGCCGAGATTCTGAAGCGCTGCGGCGCTCCGATTGTGGTCGCGGGGCGGTTGGGGCCACCACGGCAGCTGATTGGGACGACGATTTTTCCCATGTACCAGTTCGTGCTGAAGATGGTGCTGCTCTGGATCATCGTGCCGGTGTTTCTTTTCATTCTGATCCCGATCAACGTGGCGAATGCAGGCGCGAATTGGGCGGAGGCCGTGGCGGCGACGCTCGGGCAGCTGTGGTCGGGATTGTTTATTGCCGCGGGAATCATCACGCTGGTTTTCGCGATCATCGAGCGAACGCCGGCGGTCACAAGTGCCACGAGCAAATGGGATCCGCGCAAACTGCCTCTGGTGCATAAGACGGAGCACAAGCCGGCGTCACGTTTGCAGGCGGCCTGCCAACTGTTTTTCGCCGTCTTCGGATTTGTATGGCTGCTGCTGATTCCGCAGCATCGGTGGATGCTTTTGGGACCGGCGGCGGCGTTTCTTGGGGCAGCGCCGATCTGGCACAAGTTTTTCCAGATGATCGTGCCGCTGGCGCTTTTCGCGATTCTGCGTCCGGTGGTCACATTGGCGAAACCGCAGTGGGCGTGGTTTCCGCCGGTAGCCGAACTGGCGCAGGCGGTATTCACGCTGATTGTTCTGAATTTCATTCTGAGAGGCGGATTTCCGTATCTGGTGCTGACGGGGGGCGCGAGTGCGACGGCGGAGCACATTAAAGTGGCGGCGATAGTGAACGTATCGATTCTGATCAGCCTGGCCGGCGCGTGGCTGGGGTTATCGATTGCGATCGTGATTCATCTGTGGAAAGTTTTCCGATTCTTCCGCAAACGACGGGCGCAGGTGCACGAGCCGCTATCGCTCGAAGCGCATTGAGCCGGGAAAAATTTAGCGATGACAACAGTAAAAAAGGGGCGGCCTGCGAGACCCACTCGCCGCGAGCACGAAAGCCGTTGCGCGGGAGATCTCTCGTCCCGCTGGTGACAAGCGCGGGACTTCGAGATGACGCGAGGTTCGTTTGAGACTTGAGAACTGAGGCACGACTGTCGGCGAGACATAGAGGTCCTTCGCTGTGCTCAAAATGACAACGCGTCCGCCCTGCGCGGGCTTTGCGGTAAGATCAAAGGCTATGAATCCGTCTACAGCGGAGGCGAAGATGGGCGAGAGTGCGTCGCCGGAATCGCGTCCTTCCAATTTTCTTCGCGATCGAATTTCCGAAGACCTGAAGACCAACAAGTACAACGGGCGGGTGCAGACGCGGTTTCCTCCCGAGCCGAATGGATACCTGCACATTGGGCACGCCAAGGCGATCTGCATTGATTTTGGGCTGGCGGAGGAATTCGGCGGAAAGACCAACCTGCGCTTCGATGACACGAATCCGGAAAAGGAAGATGTGGAATACGTCGAGTCGATCAAGCAGGACGTCGAGTGGCTTGGCTTCCACTGGGATGGGCTGTACTACGCGTCGGATTATTTTGAGCAGCTGTATGAGTGGGCGATCAAGCTGATTAAAGATGGCAAGGCGTATGTGGATGATCTTTCGGCGGAAGAGATTCGAAAGTATCGCGGCACGCTGACGGAACCGGGCAAGGAGAGCCCGTTTCGTAATCGAGCGGTGGAAGAGAATCTGAATCTGTTCGCGCGCATGCGGGCGGGGGAGTTTGGGGATGGCTCGCGGGTGTTGCGGGCGAAGATCGATATGGGATCGCCCAACTTGAATATGCGCGATCCGGTGATGTACCGCATATTGCACGCCGAGCATCACCGCACGGGGAACAAGTGGCCGATTTATCCCATGTACGACTTCGCGCATGGACAGTCGGATTCGCTGGAAAAAATCACGCACTCGATGTGCTCGCTCGAATTTGCCGATCACCAGCCGCTCTACAACTGGTTCATCAAGGAATTGGGAATTTTTCCTTCGCAGCAGATTGAATTTGACCGGCTGAGTTTGACGTATACGGTGATGTCGAAGCGGCTGCTGCGCCGCATGGTGGAGGAGGGCCGGGTGCGGGGATGGGATGATCCGCGCATGCCGACACTGGGTGGGTTACGGCGACGCGGCTATACGGCGGAAGCGATCCGGAATTTCGTGGCGGCGGTGGGAGTGTCGCGCACGAATGGGATCGTTGATCTGGCGATGCTCGAACATTTTGTGCGCGAGGACTTGAACAAGCGCGCGCCGCGGGTGATGGCGGTGCTGAATCCGCTGAAGGTGGTGATCGACAACTATCCGGAGAATCAAGTGGAGGAGATGGAGGCGGTCAACAATCCGGAGGATGAAACTGCGGGCACGCGGAAGATTCCGTTCGGCCGCGTGTTGTACATCGAGCAGGATGATTTTCGCGAGGTGCCTCCGCCGAAATATTTTCGGCTGTCGCCGGGGAAGGAAGTGCGGCTGCGGTATGGATATTTCATCACGGCGAAGGGCGTGGTGAAGAATGATAAAGACGAGGTCGTCGAGGTTCATTGCACGTACGATCCGGCGACGCGCGGCGGTAATGCGCCGGATGGAAGAAAAGTGAAGTCGACGATTCACTGGGTCTCGGCCGCACATGCGATCGACGCGGAAGTGCGCGTCTATGAGAACTTGTTCAGCAAGGAAGATCCGACGGATGTGCCGGAGGGATATGATTTTACGGAGAATCTGAATCCGAAGTCGCTGGAAGTGATTTCCAGTGCGAAGCTGGAGCCGTCGCTGGCAAGCGCGAAGGCGGGGGATCGTTTTCAGTTTGAACGGATTGGATACTTCTGCGTGGATCCGGATTCGAAGCCGGGGACAGTTGTGTTTAATCGGACGGTGGCGTTGAAGGATACGTGGGCGAAGGTAGAGAAGAAGCAGAAGGGCTAACGATTGTTCATTGGTCGCTGACTTCGTGTAGAGGTCGGTAAAAAGCGAAACCCCGAGCGAGAATTCAACTCGGGGTTGCACGTAAGCCCGTCATGCTACACAGTTAGCATCGGCAGGCAAGCGGGAGAAGTCAAGGTTACTTTGAGGAGTTCGCCCGTCCGGAACTCCTCGTCAGATTCCCTACCAAGCCAGGGAATGTGTGGACCCGGCGGGATTCGAACCCGCACCTTGTAGCATGACGGGCTCTAAGGTGCTGCCAGTTACAGCACGGGCCCTGTGGCAAGGTTACGATTGAGCCCTGTTGTCGGCGGTATTATTCAGCTGAATCTTTTTGCCTTATCTCCCGATTCGGGAACGTCAATCCAGCCGCGTCGCATTCGCATTTTGCGGGCCCACATCATCGACGCGTGTCCCTGCAATCGCGGGCTGCTATTCATCACTTCGCGTTTCCCTAACCTGTACCGCGGCGTAGAATCCAAGCCGCAGTGAGATTTGGCAAAGCATCGCTTCGACTCCGCTGAACATGCACCTGACCATCCTCTCGACGTCTCTGTCCTCCGCCACGCTGTTCGCGATTTTTCTGGAAACGGCGCCATCCGTGTTGGTTGCGACCTACGTTGCCGCGATCGCGCTTTTGCTGGTTGGGATCTGGGGCGCGAAAGACGATGTGGCACAAGCGCGCGGCCTGGAGAAGGTCGTCGCGCTGCGCTATTTGTGTTTTGCCCTGCCGCTGGCGGTTTTCAGCGCGCAGCATTTCTTTGATTCGAAATCGATTGCGCAGCTGGTGCCGTCGTATTTCCCGTGGCCTTTGTTCTGGACGTACTTTGTCGGCGTTTGCATGTTCGCTGCATCGTTGAGCATGGCGACGAAGATTCAGGTGCGATGGTCGGGACTGCTGTTTGGAATCATGATGTTTCTGTTTGATTCGATGATGGCGTTGCCGGCAACCATAGCCGACCCTCACAACCGGTTTAACTGGGTGCTGCTGGCGCGGGAGATGTCGTTCGGCAGCGGCGCGTGGGCTCTCTCGGCGGGGGCGCCTGATGGCTGGGGCCCTCGCGCAAAGGACACATTCATTACCATCGCGCGCGTGATCATCGGCATGGCTGCGATGCTTTACGGCGTCGAACACTTTCTGCATCCGGATAACGTGCCGGGCGTTCCACTCGAAAAACTGATGCCGGCGTGGATTCCGGGACACGCGGTGATCAGCTATTTGACGGGCGCGATTTTAGTCGGGGCCGGTGTGAGCATACTTTTGGCGAAGAGGACGCGGATGACGGCGACTTGTCTCGGCAGCTGGATTTTGCTGCTGGTTGTTTTCGTCTATGGGCCGATTCTGGTTGCGGCGTTAATGGATCCGAGCGGCACGGTGAAGCTCGAAGGAATGAATTATTTCTTCGATACGCTGCTGTATGGGGCGGTGATGCTCGCGCTGGGTGGGGCGAGTGGGCCGGAGGCGTGAGCCGAAAAGATGAATTGACGGCACGGGTCGAGTGCGTCGCAGTTCTGATGTCGAGCTTCGCTCGACTGGACAGCCGAGGCGGCTGTCCCTACATGTGCTAGTTATGCACGTGCGGGCTTTGCGCGGGATTGTGCGTGGGCGCGGGCTTTTCTTTCACGACCTTGACATCGAAACTGACAGGCAAAGTTTTCGGCGGGAAGCATTGGGCGTTGTCGCAAGCCTGATAGCGAAGGACGCCGTGCATCACATACTTGCCCGGGACGACGGATTTCAGCGGGTGCACGGCCAGCGTAATAGTGAAGTCTCCGCTGTAGACGTTGAGACTTTCGTCGGGCGAGAAGGGGAATGTGAGGTCCTTCCCGGCAGGATATTCGATCTTTCCCAAAATGATGTCGGTGGGGAGATCCATTTTGAGGGCAGTGGGGATAAGGAAATCCGACTTCGGCGTGTTGGAGTTGACATGGAATCCGGAGGCCACGCGGAAGTTGAGTTCGACTTTGGTCGGCTCCGCCCGAGTTGCGGTGACCAGAGGAACAGGCGCGAAAGTGATGGATGGAGCTTTGCCGGCGGATGTAGGCGGTGTTACGGGAGTGTAGGTGACCGACGGCTCCTGCGAAGACTGAGCCGCGGACACCGCGGCGAGCACGACGAGAACATACGCGAGTTTTGAGTTGTACGCCCGCAAGGTCATTCCGCTACCACGATATTAGACGATCGAGAATCAGTTTCTATTGTCATTTCTGAGGCGCACTATTCCGGTTTGGTGATATGGGCCAATGTCAGTCCACGCGAGATCCCTCCGCCAGCGGCTGCGCCGCCCCCGGCTTAAGCCGGGGTCTGCCGGAGAGCGCGGGTTTCGGGATGACGCATCGTGAATCCGAGGGTCCTCCCAATCAAATGGCGGCAGTAGCGTTCATCTCCGAAGCTGCACCGAGGCGGTTGCCGCCGGAGTGGCTGCCGGCTGCGTATTCAGGGCTTTTCTGATGGAATCCTCGATCTCGGCTTTGCCCTTGAGGCCGATGATGCGGTCGACGATTTTGCCGTCGCGGCCGATGAAGAAACTTTCCGGGAGGGCGGGGACGCCGCCGTAGGCTTCGCCGACGGCCTCTTTGCCCAGAAGAACGGGATAATTGACGCCCATATCTTTGGCGAACTTGGCGATGTCTTCCGTGCTGGAGTCGTCCATAGCGACGCCCACGATCTGCAGGCCCTGGGAGCGGTATTGCTGCTGCAGTTCGACGAACCAGGGCATCTCGATTTTGCAAGGAGCGCACCAGGTTGCCCAGAAATTGAGCAAGACCGCCTTGCCGCGGAGATCGGACAAAGTCACGGGTTTGCCGTCGAGCGTATCAAGGGTGAAGTCGGGTGCGAACGACGATTTGTGCAATCCGGAAAATGAGCCGCTGGAGACGCTCGCCGAGGAAGAGCGCTGCGCGTAGTGATAGCCGAAGTAAAGCATGCCGGCGATGACGAGGGCGGCGACGACCAAGGCGAGGGGATTTCGGCCTCCGCCGTTTGGGGCGGGAGGAGGTTGCGCCGGAGAGACGGGCGAATGAGTCAGTTCCGGGTTATGAGTATCAGGAGTTGGTAATGCGGACATAGGTTCCTCAATTCTTGGGCAGCCGGACCTCGGGGGCTAAAGCCCCGTCGATTCTGGCCTTTAACGCGGCGCTAAAGCGCCGCTCTTCCACGACGAACTCAAATCCCGGCGATGCGAACTACAACGCGAAACGGTTCAAGAACGACAGCCAACTGGAAATCAGGGTGAAGCGGCCCATGACCAGTAATACTCCCAGCGCAATCATGAAAACGCCGGAGACGACCTCAAGCGCGTGCATGTGCGAACGGAAGCGACTGTAAAACTTCAGAAAGCGCTCCATAAGAAGAGCGGTCAAGAGAAATGGGACGGCCAGGCCGAGCGAATAAATGGTCAGCAGAAACGCGCCTTTTTGCAGCGTGGCTTCATCGGCTGCGAAGCCTAATACGGTGGCGAGCAGCGGGCCCACGCAGGGAGTCCATCCGAAAGCAAAAGCGAAGCCGATGACGAAAGCGCCGATTAAGGTTGCGCTGCCTTTTACGGTATGGAGCCGAGCGTCGGCATAGAGCGCCTTGATGCGGAAAATTCCGGTCAGATGCAGACCAAAGATAATAACCACGACGCCGGCGATGATGGCCAGCCTGCTTTTGTATTGCGCGGCAAGCTGCCCGACGCCAGTGGAGATCAGACCGAGCGTGATGAAAACCACGCTGAAGCCGAGGATAAATCCGATCGAGTTGGTCATGACCCGCCGCCGGAGCTGGGCCTGCGGGGACTTAAGTTCTTCTACGCCCGCACCGGAGATGAGCGACACGTATCCCGGGACCAAGGGCAGAACGCAGGGCGACAGAAACGATGCCAGACCTGCGAAAAAGGCCAAGATTGGAAGCGGAAGACTCGACATTTCTCTTTTATTGTACCTGCAGCGAACACCCAATCAGAGTCAAGAGTGAACCTCACTTCAAATTCTGCCACGGCGGCACTGCGAACGGCCGGGCTACCAACCGGCCGTCTCCCGGGAAAGTAGTTATTGGGGAGATCCCTCGCGCTGCTGGAGAAAACGCAGCGCTTCGGGATGACGCCGCCGGAACTGAAATCCTCAGCCTGAGCGCCACCAGATATGACGCGCGGGCAAGGAATTAGTTGCAGAGGAGTTACGGTCAATGCGACTTAGAAGAAGAAACGGGTGGGGCCGGCTGTGGCTGAATCTCGAGCGGTACGGGCGATTCGACCAGCTTATGAAAAATCGTGGTGGGCAGAGTAGCAACCAGAATGGCGCGGTGGTCTTCCTGATGAACCTGCAGGCTATCAAAGAAGGCTTTGACGTCGGCATCGGTTCCGGCCGTACCCACGGATATCTCGGCGCTGCGAAACATCGTCAAGTAAAGATTGGACTTATCGGCGATGGTGCGGGCATCGTTGTCGCTGTCGGCCCACGCTTCCACGCGAACATGTAATGCCCCGGCACGAAGAGGAAGGTGCAACGGGTTGTAACTGGCAGAAGCCACAAGATCGGCAGGCCTGGGAAAGAGCATGGTCCATCCGGAGAACTGCGGCGCGGAAGGAACGACGCGGGCTATTGTCCAGACCGGACTTGCGAGTTGGACGTTCTTGTAATAGCGACGCAGGAAGGCTGGGCCTGCGAATGGCGATGCCAGCCGCCGCGAGCGATCGACGATGCCATGGATCACGCCAGCGTCTTCGTGATTCGAGGCCGCGACCGTATCGACGTTGAGGATGGCGACGCGAAAGGTGCGGCCTTCGAGCGGGATGGTGAAGATATCGATGGAGTTGTAATTCTCAATCGACCGGGCAGTCTGCCGCAGGTAGGCCAGGCACTTTGTGCCGTCGAAACGGCCGGTGAAAACTTCCGAGAATCGAGGCTCGGGGGCGGAGCCTCCGGTTCCTCCGGCGGGCCAACTTTCGGGATAGTGAACGGCAAAAGCGGCCTGGTCCAGGTCGCTTTCGAAATCGAAACCGGTTTGCTGGATGAAGCGCTCGTATTCGGGATCATGCATGACGGGAAACCAGGGCTTGCCACCGTTAGCCCTGCGCACCCAGCTGAGATTGACGTAGAAAAACGCGTCGGCACCGGGCAGAAGCCGGGCTGGTTCGGGCGGAGCGCTCTTTCGCAGCTGGACGGCGAGCGCCAAGGCCGCGGCCACAGCAACGACCGCCAGAGCGATAGGGAAAGTGCCTCGAATCCGCATGAAATGGGAGCGATTGCATCATAGCACTGTCGAGAGTGAGGCGGGTGAGAGCGCATTCTGGTAGGGAAGCGAGCCAAGCGCGCTTGTTGCCTCGCGGCTTTTCTTAATAAAGGCCTCGCGATGCGAAGCGCGGCTCGCCCAGGTTCCTTCGACTTCGCTCAGGGCAGGCTCTGCGACTGGCGCAAAAGCGGCGCTCGCTCAGGATGACAAAGCGGTGTACCACTGCGGCGTGAACTCTATCCAGCGGGTGCGGGCGATAATGGCGGAGTTCCGGCTGGTCCGGGGTAGGGACTCGCGGTCGGAAAAAGAGCCTGGTTCAGATTTGGATAGCGCGCGGCAAAGAAATAAATGGAATAGGCGGGGAAGAAGACAATCACGGGCACGGTGATCAGCGCGAGCAGATAGAGAAGCACAGCGAGCAGCATGCAGCCCACGACAATGGCCAGCGTGATGGTGCCGGCGTTCCAAGTCAAACCCGCGGCTTTTCCTCCGACGATGGCCGCCAGAAAGATGCCCGCAACCGGGGGCACGAAGAAGAGGAACAGAATCAGACTCGCCATGAAGACCAGAATTCCGGCGCCGATGGCGAGCACGATTTTCATAACGATGTAAAGGACATAGCTGCCGGTCTCCTGCTCGATCATGGGCCAGAGCCGTCGCCAGGAGGTAATGGGGCCAATCCCTTCCAGCGCCATCTGGGGCACAACGAAATCCTTGGTCAGAACCTGAACGACTGCAGCAATAACGACGTAGGCGACGAAAATAAAAAACAGGAAAATGCCACCCAATACCAAGCCGAGCACATGCTCATGGGGCTGGTGGAACCATCCCGCGGCGAAAGCGAATGCCGCGGGAACTCCGAAGAGAAATACGACACCGGCGAACACCACCAGAAAGTAGCCAATGTTCCAAAGAAAATATTTCCAGCCTGCGCTTTGACGGCTGCTCCAACCCTGGCGGATGTGGCATTCCCTGGTGAGTATGCTATCGAAAAGGATGAAACGCATGACGCTGCTGATATAGGCGACGACAAGCGCGAAGACGAATCCTACGATGAGGAGAAATGCGAGGAATGCGCCGAGGAGGGCGAAGTCAATGCCCGGCAGATTGTGGAATGGAGGCGACCGCCTCATCGAGTTGAGATGGGAGGGGAAATTGCCGCTCGATCCCATCTCGCCGGCTAACAAGCCGACGAAGGCCAGACGCGTCCATTCACCAAAGCGAAACGGCTGGAAAAGCTGACGCTTGGTGTGCTGGAAGGCGAAGGAAATCGCGTCGATGGGTGAGATGGACAAAAAAACCTCGGGCTCAAGTATGTGGAGCAAGGTACTGGGAGCGTGAAGAAAAATCAAACGGATTCTGAATGGGGCGCGCGCGGCTTCTTTAGTGCGTGGCGAAGGCGTGGACGGATGGGACCGTAGTAAGGGAGATCCCTCGCTCCGCCTGAAGTACGGCTTCGCTCGGGATGACGCAGTACGACATTGCCTCGCTTGCGGGATGCGAAATTTAGCGGCTGCAACATCCCCTCTCCCAACATCGGGGAGAGCGGGGCACCCACCTGAGGTCCTTCGACTCGCGCAAAAGCTGCGCTCGCTCAGGATGGCAAATGAGTTCTGTTACTCGTAGCGCAGAGCTTCGACGGGATCAAGGCGAGAGGCACGCAGGGCCGGGACGATGCCGCTGAGTACGCCAATGACAAGAAGAACCAGACTGGAAACGGCGACCGTGATCAGGGAAATGCGGAGATGAATGTCACCCTGGCCGGAGTCGTCTTCGAACAACGGCCCCATCATGGGCAAGGTCCCGACCGCCCAGGCAATCAAGTAGGAGAGCAGGACACCGATCGCGCCGCCGATGAGCATGATCAGCAAAGTTTCCGCCAGAAATTGCAGTTTGATGTGGCGCTTGCGCGCTCCCAGAGCGCGGCGCAGACCGATTTCACGAATGCGCTCGTCGACGGAGACGAGCATGATGTTCATTACGCCCACGCCGCCGATGCCGAGTGTAAGCGTACCGACAAAAGTCAAAAGAACCTGAAGCCCGATGGTGAGAGCATCGATGACCGGGCGAAATTCGTCGCGGCCGAACATCTGCAGGGCTTTGGGATCGGTTGGGTTGAAGTTCTGCCGCGTGGCGATCGCGGCCAATACCTGAGCCATGGCCTTCTTTTCGAATTGCGGAGCGATGGGCTCAAAGACCATTACGGCGGCGTAGCGCGTGTTCCACAAATCGCCAGCAGCGGAATAGGGAATCCAGGAAGAATCGTCGTCGCTGGAAAAGTAATTGCTGAGCTGAATCTTCCGCGCCATCACGCCGATGACGGTGAAGCGCACGCCGGAGACGAGAACGGTCTCACCGACGGCGGGACGGCCGCTGAATAATTGTTCTTTGAGGCGTCCGCCGAGGAAGATGACGCGGCGGCGATCGAGTTCGTCTTCGGCGTCGATCCATCGACCTTCCGCCGGAACTTCGTTGCGCATCTCGCCATACT
>JASHOT010000268.1 GCA_030040965.1 Candidatus Sulfotelmatobacter sp.
CTCATATCCGGTTCTTGTTCATCGGCTCGCATCTTTGCTCCGCGCTTCTTTCAGGCCTCGCCTCACAGCGAGTGTTATTTCACCCTTGCGCTTCGCTATGACTTCACCTCCATCAGGTTGTCAAAGGGACTTTCACCCTCTAGCTGTCGAACATGCTCGGCACACAATAAATGGGGCCGCCTCTCGGCGGCCCTTTGTACTTCCTGATAGCTGACGACTGAGAGCTAATCCCCCGCTACCGGTTCGGCCACTTCCGGCTTCGCCGCACTCGCCCCGTTCCCATTCGGCTTCGCCAGCGCACCCAGCGGAATAAATCCATCCTGCGACTGCACCGGCTTCTCCTTCAACACGACCTCGCGATACAACGACGCCATCCGCGCGTTGTAGGCCGCATCATTCTTCTGCGGACCCCGCGCCTCGGCCGCAGCCTTCTGCTTGGCGTCGCGTGCACGGATCTTCTCTTCCCGCGCCGTCTTCGCAATGCCCAGCTTGTCGAGATCCCGCTGCAGTTCGTTGGTCACGATCTCTTCGCGCAGCTTCAGATAGTCGACGTGCTGCTCTTCCATCTTCACTTTCTTGCCGCCTGCGAAAATCTCGTGCCGCCCGTGCTCCTCATACCACTTGGTGAGCGTGGCCGTCATGTGCATCTTCTCAATGATGTTCCGCCATCCCACGCCCGTGTTGTAGGCGCAGAACGAAATCTCACCTTCCTGCGTCGCGTAAGGAATAATGCACTGCTCGGTGCGCCGGAAGTCGTAGTTAAACAGATCCTGGAACCACATGCCCGCGATAAACAGGAAGTTCCACCGATCCGTCGTGCGCCGCTTCATAACGTCGTCGATCGTGCGATCCGGGCCAACCTTGCCGTAGTTCTTTCCTGTGATGTGATAGTTCTTGTCGAACTTCTTCAGCAAGTCGAACAGCTTGAAGTGAGTCGGCGACTGGAACGGATCGTAGTTCTTCATCAGGCACAGCGCCATGCCGAGTCCGGTCATGAACTTTCCGCGCGCCGCATCGTTCACCTTGGCAATGTCTTTCGCCAGCTGATCGCCATGCAGGAACGCCGTCACCGGCACGCTCTCCTTCGTTTCCTTGTCGATCATCACCGCCATCCCCGTCCCACAATTCGGGTGGCAACCGCAACTTAATTGGCCCCAGTCGTTGTTCGCATCTTTGGCGTGCATCAGGTCAGCCCAGTCGCTGAACGTTCCCATGAAGCTGATCGGGAACCAGTCGCGGGCGGGCTCGCCGAGGCCGGTCTGATCTTTCACGTCATGCGCGAGATGCGACAGTGTGTAGCGCTGCGCCTGGCGGCGTTCGTCAGTGACGGCTTCGTCGCGGCCGGTAAAACTGACCGGCTGGAACGACAGGAAGCTGATCGTCTTCGGATTGTCGAGCGCGAACTTGATGATGCGTCCAACCTGCTCGTTGTTGATGCCGTTCACGATGGTGATCACCGGAACGATTTCGCATCCCGCCTTGTGCAGGTTTTCGATCGCCTTCAGCTTCACATCGAACAAATTGCCGACGGCGCGGTGCGCGTTCGCCGCGTTGCCGATGCCATCGAACTGCAAATACGCGTAGCGCATGCCGGCTTCAACCGCCTGCTGCGCGAATTCAAAACTCTTGGCGAATTCGATTCCGTTGGTCGCGGCCTGCACCGAGTTGTATCCGACCTTGCGGGCGTAGCGCACGGCGTCGAGGAAGTACGGCGACAACGTCGGCTCACCACCGGAGAACTGCACGCTCATCTGCCGGCGCGGCTTGATGGTGATGGCGTTGTCGAGCATCTGCTTGATTTCTTCCCACGTCAGCTCATGCACAAAGCCGACTTGGTTCGCGTCCATGAAGCAGGGATCGCACATCATGTTGCAGCGATTCGTGAGATCGATGGTGAGCACAGAGCCGCGGCCATATTTCACCGTCGACGATCCGTGATGATGGAGGTGCTCGTCGTTGTGCGCCTTGATGTCGCGGCCGGGGAAGACGTCTTCGAGGTGCTTCGAGAAATCCGTGTCGATCGACATCACGTCTTCGAAGAGGCCGTGGATGGGACATTCTTTCACCATCATGATTTTGCCGTCGCGTTCGATGATGGTGGCTTTGATCTCGCCGACCTTCTCGTTCATCAGCACTTCGTGCGGCAGGTGCCCGTCGAGAATCTGCTGGCGAATTTCCGGGACACACTTCGGGCAGAGCGAATCGGTCGAGCGCGGCCATCCCAGCGGCGGCTTGGACTTTTCGTAGGACTTGAGCAGCGGCTTGTCGCTCCACTTCGGCGTGGGCGACGGATTGGGCTTGATGCGGTTGACGCGCTCAAATACCGCCCAAACACCTTTCGCGGCTGCGACCGCTGCGGCTTCCACGTACTTGATCGGCTTATGCATTTCGCTCTGGGCTCCTGGCTTTTAGCTCTTGGCTCTTAGCTCTTAGCTAAAACGTTCCTGATATCACTCCGAACCGTCGCGTAGCGGCGGTGCTTTTCCATCCGTACAAAAATCTCTCCCACGACCCGGTAAGGCTGGGCCCGGATAAAAAACTGCATACCGGGAATGAACCTGGCTCCCGACTCGACTACACGTGTCCCTGGGTAAGGCTGAAGCTATCCTATTGCAGGGATGGGAAATGGCGCATCCACATCCCAACGAACGGTGCAAATTTAGGGTTTAGCGGTTGCTGGCGGGATTATACGGAGGTAAGTGATTGAAAGTAAAGGGGCGGATTATTGTTCACATCTATTCCTTGATTCCATAGTCCTCGCTAAATACTTCGCTGAAGACATGAAAGATGTGGGGATGGCCGGGTGGCCCAGGGTTTTGATCTAGCTGGCACCACCAACACCGTGGGTGCCCCATCCTTCGCGTTCTTTGCGAAGGGTGGGAAAGGAGATACCAGCAGCGCCGGTTTTGAACTTGGGGAAATCTCATGATATCGGGCCGTGTCGTTCCCGCCCTTGCCGAGAACGCAAGAGCGGGGCACCCACAGTTTCGGAACGGGAAAGGAAAACAGGTTGAGAAAGGATGGGCCACCCGTCCTTGTGGCCCAGGTTGTGGCCCAGGTTAGGAATAGGGGTCCGTGGCTCCCACCCCTCGCAAAGTGCGCGAAAGGATGGGGCAACCTCGTTTGGAATGGCGCAGGTCTTTGCGGCGTGGCTGAAGGCGCGCCCTTTCAAATCCGGATGCATGCGGCCTTCGGTCTGCTTCAGGATGACAGGCTGTTTGGACGCGGGGTGAGCCAGGTGAGGGCTGCCGGGAGCGGGAATTCGCGGGCGAGGGCGCCCGCGCCACATTCCTCGTCGGCTGAGGCGTGGAGGTCGATTTGGCGGCTGGCGGGGAGTGCTTCGCCGGGGGATTGGAGAAGGTGCCAGGCTTCGCGGTATTTTTCGAGGCGCATGATTTTGGCCTGGCGGTGCGGATAGAAGCGCAGCATGGGCTGCGGGGTGCAGACTTCGACGGGGATGATGTACCAGATGTCGAGGGGAACGACGTGGGCGGCGAGGAAGTCGATGTCGGCGCGGGTGTAGACGGCGCGTCCGCTGCCGGTGGTGTAGGTGGCGCGGGTTTCGTAGGCGCGGGCGCGAATGGACTCGGTGCATTTGACTTGAATGCGCCAGAGGTGGGAGCCGTTGTCGAGGATGAAGTCGTAACGGAGGCTGTCGCCCCAGGGCTTGGCGACGCCGAATCCGAGGGCGGTGGCGCGGTTGAGGAAGGCAGCCTCGGAGCGCTCTCCAGTGAGTTTGGTGTTTTTGCGACGCTTGCGTTTTGGCATATGTCCTGAATTCTGAGCAGCACAAAAATGGCGGAGCCGGAGCTCCGCCATGGTTAGCCGAATTTTGGTTCAGTCTTCATTGTTATTCTAGCAGGCGAGTAAAGAGCGAGAGCTTGAGGCAGTCACTGCAAAGGTCGGCCGTCGGTGTACCCGCCCTTCGCAAACTACGCGAAGAGCGGGGCACCCATATCCTTAGGTAGTACGGGCGAAAATCAAAAACATGGGCCACGCACCCCGTCGCACACAGCAAAAGAAAACCGGGATATTGGAAGCGACGAATCTGAAGTTACCCCGTCGGCTTGGCCCTTGGGGGCTTCCACCTCTCCGCAAAAGGCTCCGACAGCCAAGGCTTTTAAGCCGTCAGCACCGATCTGTCAGCACAGCTTTGTCCTGACGCCATGTTCCTGTAGGAACACTTAGAAGCTTATGCCGACGCCGCCGGTGACGAAGTCGCTGCGCCAGTTGTAGACCTCATCTGGATTGTTGGCGTTGGTTTGGAAGCGGAAGTAGCGCGTCTGGTAGGTGCCTTTGACGAACCACTTGCCGAAGCTGTATCCGACGACGCCGCGCAGGGCATAGCCGTGATCGAGGTTGGGATTGAGGAATGGCGGCGCGCCTGAGGGCGAGGGATGAAAGCGCGGGGAGAATTCCGGCGTGCCTTCGATGCGGGCAAAGGCGCGGTTGGCGGGCCCGAACTTGTACTGGATGAATCCGTTGGTCTCGAGCATCTCCATGTGGTCGCGGTTGAAGACGACGCCGCCGTCGGTGACTGGTCCGACGGCGAAGCTGGGCGGAGGAACGAGGCGATGAATCTGAATGTGGATGCCGGCGGAAAGATGTGCTCCGAAATGAAAGGCGAAGCCACCGTAAACCGACTGCTCGGAGGCGTGATTGGAGGCGTCCTGGGGCCAGCGCAGCTCGCCACCGGCGACGATATCGGCGCCATGCTCGCGGTTGGGACTTTTATAGATGATGACTTCGCCATCGATGGCGCCGTCGGCGCCGGTGACACGAGGCTGTCCGCCGAAGCGGTCGGTGGTCTCGCCGACGTTGGCGGCGACGCTGACCCGTTGCGCGCGAGCGGGGATGGTAGCGAGGAGCGTTGAGGAAATCGCAATAAGAAAAATGAAAAAAAGGCGAACTGGAACGGACTGGCGAAGGTCAGAGTTGTAAAGATCAGACTTGCGGAGCCGCATCGTCAATGAATGTTCTCCTGTGGGCAAAAGTGTAAGTGTACACTCCTGCGAAGGTTCGGGGACAGTGAGCCACGCCGATTATGAAAACTGGTTTCCTCGTGTGATGCGGGATGGAGCGGATTGTTTGTGTGGGTGGGAACAAGCGCGATCGAAGAAAAAAATGGGGCGGATATTGCATCCGCCCACACACGAGTGACGAGGGTTTACAGCGGGAAAATTTGTGCTAGCGAGTTTTCGGTTCGTCCTTCGAACCCTGCTGCTCGAAAACGGTTTCGGCCTTCTTGGCAGTGAGCTTCTGCTGGCGATAGGCACGGGCAACGTCGCCAAGAGGAACGGGCTGCGAAACCGGACCGAACTCCCACAAAGGGCGCTCGCCCTGAGCGTAGCTATAAGTGTTCGTGCCTTGGCCGACCAGCGAGTGTTCGATGGCCATCGGGTGCACGTCGGCGTGCTCCGGATGATCGGGCAATTCCAAGATCACGGGCTGATTGTTGAGCGCTCCAGCGCCAGAGCCAGCCTGGGCTTGCGCGGTCGAAGTGAAGATCAGCATTGCCGGTACGAACAGGATCAGCAGTTGGATTTTCATGCGAAGTGGCCTCAGTTACGCAGTCTTGAGGTGCAACCGGCATGCCAACGGAATATGGTTTATTTTTATGGAGATACAGGCAAACCATAGAGTCGCGCGCAATACTTTGCACACGTAAGGAGGTATAAGGAGACGTTCGTTCCGGTAACCTCGTTCCGGTAACGTGACAAAGTTACCGGGTCTCTAATGCCGCCGCGATTGCGGTATAGTGTGGGGCGGAGCGGGGAGCATGAAAGGACACAAAAGGGAGCCGGCAAAAGCAAGCATGCGGGCCAGGTGGGTGCTGGTTCTGGCAGTCATGGTTGGAATGATTTCGGCGCCGGCGATCGGTCAGTCCGATTGTGGCGAGGGGAACGGTGCGTTGAATAATGATCCGCCGAAGGATATGTCGGTGCAGGACCTGATCCAGAAATTCACCGCGCAGGAGAATAAGGTCAAAGAGGCGCGGGAGCAATATACCTACACGCAGGATGTGCTGGTGCAGACGCTCGGCGAGAAGGGACCGGATGGGCAGTTTCACGAGGTGACAACGGTTTCGTATGACTCGAAGGGAAGGCGCCTGGAGAACGTGACGTACGCAGAGCAGTCGACGCTGCGGGGAGTCAACCTCTCGAAGGATGACATGGATGATATTCGCGAGTTCATGCCCTGGATCATGGGGAAGGACGAATTGCCGCAGTACAGCGTAACTTATGCCGGGCAGCAGCACGTCGACGATCTGGATACGTATGTGTTTCATGTGGTGCCCAAGAAAGAGGAGAAGAACAAGCGCTATTTCGAGGGAAAAATCTGGGTGGACAATCACGACCTGGAAATCGTAAAACTGTGCGGCAAGAGCGTGCCGGAACTGATCCACGTGAAACGCGGCGAGCACCAGGACATCCGGCCCACATTTGTGACCTACCGGCAGCCGGTGGGCGGGCATTGGTTCCCGGCGTTTGTGAAGGTGGATGACACGCTTTACTTCAAAACAGGCGCGGTACACGTGAAGGAGATCGTAAAGTTCACCAATTACAAGAAGGCCACAGCGACGGCGGCAGCAGCGGCCAAACCGTAGCGGCTGTTGGCGTGTGAGATTCAGCAGACTTGAAGGGCGATTTCAGGTATGCTTTAGTTCCCCTATGGCAGACGAAAAAAGCGGTAGCAAGAACATCATTCTTTGGATCATTACGGTTGCGCTGGTGGGGCTGGCGATTTTTATTTATAAGAGGTAGGTCGGCAGCAAACCTCGAGTGCGGCGGCGTTCCCTTCCCCGGACGGTCGGTGTGACTTTTTTCAGGAGCGCACCGAGATCTGTGGCCGCGTGTCTTTGTTTCTACCTCGTTCCTTCATAGTTCTGCGCTTCGTTTTTATGGAAGCGCAGCCCAGAGCTGACCGGCAAATTCCCTCGGTAACCGTTCGGATGAGTGACTTCGGTTACGAATGCAGGCGTGGCCGCAATCATTAAGATGAACCTATAGATAACAATTAATACGCTCTTGCCGCGTCGCGCATCCGGGCTGTCCCAACTGGAATCGTGGGACAAGGATTGAAGGCGATCAGCGCCTGTCGGTATTACAGAAACTTCCTTCCGGGAACTTATGCCTTGTCGTTACGAGATTGATGTGCACCGCAGACTGATAATCAGTTTGGGATGGGATCGTGTAACGTTTGCCGAGATGAAGGCACACCAGGATCGGCTGGTGAACGATCCGGAATTTCATGCCGAATTCAACCAACTGGTGGATGGAAGGGCGGTAACCAGGCTGGACATTTCGGCGCAGGAGGCGAGGATGATTGCGAGCCGGCGTTTCTTCGCGCCGACGGCGAAGCGGGCCTTCCTGGCCAGCAATTTATCGGTGCTGGGGATGGCGCGAGTGATGCAAACGGCTGCACAGATGGACCAAAACCGGGAGCAGGTGGCGGTATTTTATGAGCCGGCTGCGGCGATGAAGTGGCTCGGGCTGGACGAAGTGGCTGGCTAGTCGATGTTGTTGATCCCACCGTTTTATTCAAAGATTTCTAAATCCCCGAAGAAACGATGCCGAGTGCTACTCTTGTCGCCATAGTCTGGAGGCAAGGTTGTGACGGACTGGACGAGGCCGGCTTTCGGCGCGCTGATCGGCGTGGTTACGGGGACGCTGTTTGGACTGCTTTCATTTCTTTTCCTGGCGGCGGTGCAACGTCCGTCGATGGGACAGACGCTTTTTGTACTGACGCCAGTTGTCGCCGGGTTTTCTATCGCGATGGTGACGAAGAAGTGGGACAGCATGGCGGCGGCCGCGATGATTTCTGTGGCGATCACGCTGGTCGTGCTGATTATGTTCGGAAAAGAGGGTCCGCTGTGCGCGCTGATGGCGTTCCCCCTCATTATTGCGGCGCTGGCGGTTGGGATTTTGATTGGCGCGGTCGCGCGCAAGATATTCTCGGCGCTTCGAGGTGGGTCTGCGCCGAAGAGTCTGATGTTGCTGATCGGGCCGCTGGTAATTTTCGTGGGTGAGCGTGTGGAAACGCCGAGAATGCATGAGCCGCGCACGGAGGTGGTGGAAAACGCGATCGTGGTGAATGAGTCGCCGGAAAAAGTGTGGAGTCGGATTCTCTCGATTGACAGCATAGAAGTGAGCAAACCAATGCTGATGTATGTGGGCTTGCCGATTCCCGAGCGATGCACGATGCAGGGCCGAGGCGTAGGGGCGAAGCGGACTTGCTACTTCGACGTGGGCTACATCGAAGAGACGGTGACGAGCTGGAATCCTCCGCAGGAGCTCGGGCTTTCGATCGATCGGACGCACATGCCGGGACGGCACTGGCTGGGGTTTGAGAGCGCGGAATACCTGCTTGAAGCGCAGGGGTCAGCGACTTTGTTGACGCGACGGACGACGGTGTTTTCGTATCTGCATCCGGTCTGGTATTGGAGGGGATTGGAGCGGATGGGGGTGGAACAGGAGCACGATTATATTCTGCGGGATGTGGCGGGGCGATAGAGCAATTCGTAGCGGCTCAATTTGAACCCCGTCTTGCATCGTCACCCCTCCGCTTGCGTCATCCCGAGTGGAGCCGAAATGTCAGGCGGAGCGAGGGATCTCGCGCGAAGCTTGACGTTGTGCACGCGAGATCCCTCAGCCCGCTGGTGAAAGCGCGGGCTTTCGGGATGACGCCTCAGATAAGAGGTCACCAAACGATTTGCGTACTGTGTCTCGTGAGTAAGTACGTCACTGCGGTTCGGCGCGGTATTTGGCGAAGACGGAAGCACTCGAAACGATTCCTTCCAATTTCTGTGGATTGGCCCGGTTGACGACGGGAACGATGGGGTTTGCCTGGACGAAGCGCAGGGCGGCGTCGAGTGGAAGATCGGGAAAAAGAGACGGCAACGGTTGCGGAGGGATGAGCGAGCCGAGGGTGTGCTCGCCTTTGCCTTCTTTCATGAGGCGGAGCACGAGATCGCGCTGAACGGCGCTCCATCCGGAGGGTTGGAGGCGAACGGGAAAAACGGTCTGGGTCGAGTTTTCGACGCGGCGCGCGGCGGCGTCGATGTAGTCGGCGGCACTGAGGATGATGGCCGGCGGAGGGAGCATGGCGTCTTCGACGCGCAGGATGGTCTCCTCGCGCTCTTCTTCGAGCGAGGGAAGGACGAGGCCGTCCTGCCGGGTGAGTAAGTCGAAAATCGCCGTCGGCTGCAGGCTGCGGGCGACGACGTAGGCAAAAGTATTGGCAACGATGACGGGGACGATGATCTCGTAGTTGCCGCTCATTTCAAGCACCATGAAGACGCTGGTCATGGGAGCGCGGAGAAATCCAGCGAAGAGGACACCCATGCCGACCAGGACGTAGGTTCCGTTGGAGGCGGTGCTGAGGTGCGGAATGAAGATGCGCTCGACGCCGCCGACGGCGCCGCCGAGCATGGCTCCGACGAAGAGTGTGGGAGCGAACATGCCGCCGGGTGTGCCGCTGACGAATGAAAGAGTGGTGGCGACGATCTTGAGCAGGGCGAGCAAGGCGAGAACTTTCCAGACGTATTGGCCGTGCAGGGCCTGATCCATGAAGTTGTAGCCGGCGCCCATCACCTGAGGGAAGCCGAAATAGCCGATGCAGCCGATGAGAAGGCCGGCGATGGCGGGCTGGAGATATTGCGTCCAGCGCGGGAGGGACTTGCAGTGCGGTCGGAGAAATCCGATGGCGTTGGAGAAAAGGACGGCTGCGATTCCTCCGACGATGCCGAGGACGACGTAGGCAATGAGTTCGGCGGGACGCTTGAAGGCGGTGACCGGGATGCGGAACAACGGTTCGGAGCCGAGAAACCAGCGCTCGATGACGACGCTGGCCACGGCGGAAAGAACGACGGAGCCGAGGATGCCGGCGCTCCAGCGTCCGATGACTTCCTCGATGACGAACAGGACGGCGGAGATGGGAGCGTTGAAGGCGGCGGCGAGGCCGGCGGCCGCTCCGACGGGAGCCATGAGGCGAAGTTTTTCGCGCGAGAGTTGGAGCTGGCGTCCGAGGGCAGAGGCGAGGCTGGCGCCGATTTGCAGCGAGGGATCTTCAGGGCCGAGAGAGTGGCCGGCGCCGATGGCGAGGGCGGCGCAGAGGAATTTTCCGATCGCGGTTCGGAACGGGATGTAGCCGTTGAAGATGTAAAGCGCCGCTTTGGTCTGATTGACGCCGCTGCCGCGAATGGTGGGGAAAACGTGAATGACGAGAGCGGCGACGATGAGTCCGGCAACGGAGGGGATGACGAACAGACGCCAGGAATGAGTTTGCGGGAGCGGGCCGAGAAGCGCGAGATGAGTCCAGTCGATGGCGAGGCGGAAGCAGACGACGGCGAGGCCGGAGAAGATTCCGATGAAGACGGAGAGAATCAGGAAAAAGCGTTCTTCATCGAAGACGTCTTCGAAAGCGGCGAAGAGACGGCGGGCGCGGAAGGGCGACGGGTGTTGAGTTGCATTCGGCGCAACGGTTGTTACCGCGTTTTCGCCGACGGTGGGCCGATTCCTCTCCGAATCGCGGGGTGGCGGTGGGTTCATTGGTCGGCGCCCTCGCGATCGCGGGAGACGAGCAGCAGAGCCTGGTCGACTCCCTGAGGTTCGGCGCACACATCCGCGGTTTGCTGTTCGATCTGGAAGACGACATCCATGATGGCGTCGGGCAAGTCGGTTTCGCCGATGGAGCGAAGGCGAGGAAGATCGCGTTTGGTGGCGAGCCAGCGATCGTGGAGGGCACTGAGCGACGAAGGCGGCGCGGATGCGGTAGTGGCAGGGGCGGGCGGATTGGCAGGTTCGAGGCTCACGCCTTTTTGTTGCGCGCAGGAGGCGAGGCGGTCGCCGGCTTTGGTGAAGTCGGCAACGATGCGGCGGTTGCGCTCGGCGTCGGAGATGCCGCGGACGAATGGGTCAGCTTCGCGGATGGCATCAGTCGTGGCCAGAAGATTGCGCGAAGCAGCGTCGGAAGGATTGAGTGCAAGGGCAGCCTGCAGGTAGTGCTGCGCGGTGCGATAGTGGCCGATGCGGAAGGCGGCGTTACCCGCTCCGGCAAGCGCGGCGGGATTGGCACGCTCGACATGCAGGACTTTTTCGTATTCCGCGAGAGCGTTGGGATAGTCGCGGGCGAGCGTGAGAAATTGAGCAACCTGCAAATAAAGAGCGGGATCGGAGTCGGGCGGCAGAAAGGCGGCGAGAGCGAGAATTTCGGAGCGGGCCTGCTCGACGGCATTCTTCTGCAGAAGGAATTCGATGAGTTCGATGCGCGCCTTGCGGCGGTTGGCGTCAGAGTCGGCGGTCCATAGACCGTACATGGCGTTGTGGTAATAGCGAGTGGCGTCGTCGACGGCACCGCGTCTGGCGGCGACGCGGGCGAGAGCGAGATTGATGGTGCCGTCTTCGGGGGTGCGCTCCCACAGGGATTGAAGATAGGACTCGGCTTCATCGAGGCGGCCGGTATCGCGGAGGGCGCGGCCGAGGCTGAGCTGGTATTGGGAGTTGTCGGGATCACAGGTGAGGGCGGCGCGAAATTCTTCGATGGCAAGGCTTGAGTTGCCGGCGTCGAGGTCGGTGCGTCCCTGGGCATAGAGGTGACGGCCGCGAGCCTGCTGGTTGAGGGTGAAGCGGGTCACGAGATGGCTGACGGCAGCAAAGGCGGCGATCGCGGCCAGAGTGAGGACGAGCAGCACGAGGACGGCCGAGCGACGAACGTGCCTGGAGAGAAACTCGAACATATGTCGCGACGCGATATTCAATGTAAATCATTTGAGGGGAGGATTTCTCTCTGGCGGTTCTTCTCCCGCTTGAATGGCCGTAGACGCGAAGGGCGCGAAGAAGACCGCAAACGACGCGAAGACGATCCCATTAAGATTGCAGGGGCCGTTCCGAGTTGGCGGTGCGTCCCTTTCATCCTGTAAGATACTTCGGCTGCGAAGGCCAATCTGCCGGCAGGGGCTAAAGCCCCTGTTCGTTTGGTCGGCCTTTGCGGCACGGCTAAAGCCGTGCCCTTTCAAATCCTTCAGCGTTCG
>JASHOT010000269.1 GCA_030040965.1 Candidatus Sulfotelmatobacter sp.
CGCAGCGCAGCCTGGGGAGCAGAGACGTAAGCCACCTCGAGCACGCGGCGGCGCCCGCGATTGCATGCGGGGAACACGAGCGCGACAACCAGCAACGGCATCAGCCGTGACCAGCGCATTCGCGATAAAAGCAACCGTTTCACAATGGAAACAATGGATGAACGAACAGGGTGAACGCTCTACTATACCCGCTTGCCGGGGCGAGTTTCCCGCACGAAGGTTTATCTCTTGAATGCGTCTTGCCGGACATGTACTCATTGAAAACCGGACAGCTTTCGGAACAAGACAGACGAAACCGTCCTCGGGTACGATAGTAAGGAGAGAACGAGAGACAGTCGTGTGGAATCGTGATTGTGTGCGAAACCTGATCCCGTAGGCTGTCGCGCATCCAACGTGAATGCAAGCGATCGGGAAGCCAAAGATCCTAAGAATAGAACCAAGGAATTGAATAAATGAAATACAAATTCTGCCTTCGTACGCCGGTGTTTTTCCTACTGCTGATTCTGTTCTCGTCGTTCAGTACTCTGCGCGTTGCGGCGCAGGACACGCCCGACACCGTTTTTCGTCCGCCGAAAGGGTCACAGTACGCCATCGTGGTGTTCGAAGACCTGCAGTGTCCCATGTGCCGGCGGGTGGCGCCGATGCTTGAGCAGGCCTCGAAAGACTACAAAATCCCCATCGTGATTCACGATTTTCCCCTGCCTCTGCATAACTGGTCGTATCAGGCAGCCATCATGGCGCGCTATTTCGATACCCACTCCAAGGCGACGGGCAACGAATTCCGCGACTACATTTTTCAAAACCAGCTTGAGATCACGCCCCAGAACCTGCGCGGCTATGCGGAGAAATTTGCCGCCGCACACAAAGTCGACTTTCCCTTCATGATTGATCCTGGGAACAAATTTGCGGCGATGGTCAACGCCGACCGCGACTTGGGCAAGGCCATCAAGCTCGACCACACGCCGACCGTCTACATCGTGAGCAGCAGGAATCCTTCGAAGCCTTACGTGGAAGTGCAGAAGCCCGACAGCCAGCTCTACGCCACGATTGACGCGGTGATGAAAGAGTAGGAAGCGATGGCAGATTTGAGATTTTGAATTGCGCACTGGCCCAGCTTCCAGTCGCGGACAACGTCAGTTTCTAGGTGCCCCAGCATGTAGGCGCGGGGGGCGCGTCTCGCGCCGCGCCTAATCGATAACGGTAAGACTGACTGTTGAGCTGGTGAAACCACACAGGGTAGCGGAAACGGTGGTCGTTCCGTCGCTACCGGAGGTGGTCGTGCCGTTTCCGCTGCTGTCAATCGATTGCAGGATGGTGGTGTTGGAAATATTCCACGTCACGCTGCCAGTAACCGTTTGGCTTCCTGTAACGCCGTTGAATGTTGCCGTCACTATGAAAACCGGCGTTTGGCCGCCGTCAACTGTGGCGCTGTTGCCGCTGTTGACGGTAATTGTCATCGACTCGACGACCGGGCAAACGTTGACCGTCTGTGTCGAACTGCTGACGGCACCATCGGAAGCACTAACGGTAGTAGTGCCCGGAAGCGAATCGCCAAGAGCCTGCAAGCTGCCCGCGACAAGTAACCCCGCTGCGGTGAAGTTCGCAACGTTGGTGTTGGAGGAGGTCCAGAGCGCCTGACCAGTAACGTTGCCGGTCGTACCATCGCTATAGGTTGCCGTGGCCACCATTTGATAAGACTGGCTCGGCGCGAGGCTAAGGTTAGCAGGTCCGATGGCCAGCGAGGTAACCGTCGGGTTGACGAAAAAACCGCGGCAGCCGACTGCCAGGGCTAGCGCCAGAAGCGCTGCGCAGGCGCTGAACACGCGGAATCGACTATTCTTTTCGGATGACATACTGGGAAACACTCCTCGGCACGCCCGCTCAGTTTTCTCCCGCTTCGCTGCCTGTGGGTTTACAAAAATTGTAGCAGAGATGCCTCCGGCGCAAGCCGCACTCTAGTACCTGAACTACGCGCCGGAACCATCCCTGCCACTCGCGATGGCGACAATTCTGCCTGGTTCTAGAACGCGGCGGCTGAGCATCCTTGCATAAAATCGGTTACCTCGGGCGCTAAGGCGCAAATTGTTTTTGGGTGCTTAGCGGCACGAGTAAAACTCGTGCCCTTCCCGATTTGCTGACCGGCTCCGCTGGCTCGATTTGCCGGCCAAGCTCCTTTCAGCAACGCCCAAATGTTGATGTGCCTTCGCTTCGCACTTCCTCACCGTTCCTTGCCGTTTTTTTTCGGCGGAGGCGGACTGGCCTTATGGTTGTTGTTCTTCGGAGGAGTGCTGCGCTTGTAGGAAGTCCGCCGCGACGAATCTGTCTTCGATTGCGAACCGGATGTGCTCGCCGATCGTGACTGGCCATTTGACGAGGCTTCGTTCCCAGGCCGCGTGAAGGGCCGGAATCCATCATTCGAGCCGCCACGGCTGCCTGGGGTCGACACACGTGCATCTTTCGGGGACATGGCCGGGGCATGGTATTCGCCGCCCGCCGAGCGCGCCCCTACCGCGGAATGGCTGCTGAAATCGCCGGGGCGCGCGGTGGCTGCGACCGCGGGATTGCCGTGGTTTTCCGAGGCGAAGTTGGCGCGGTTCTGGCTGGACAGGTGTTCCTGTTGCGTCTGCTCGGCCAGTGCCGGCGTGTGCTGCTCGTGCTCGGCCGCTTCTTCGGCTGGCGTGGGACGCGCCTGAATTCCGGCTTCGCCGCCATTGAAGGCGACGTGATTTTCGTTGATCGAGACGGTGCGGTTGTAAACGTTCGTGACCGTCGTTGCGCTGACGTTAGTCACGTAGCGGTTATAGAAAAACGTGCCGCCCCGCCATTCGCCGCCGACGAAGCCTACGCCGCCGTATCCGAAGCCGTAATTGATGCCGCCGTAAAAGCCGATATGGGGACCCCAATATCCCGCATGCCAGAGGTAGAGGCCGCCTGCCCATCCCCAGTAGCCTGGGGTCCAGAGCAGGCCAACCGGCGCGACCACCCACGTTCCCGGAACCCAGTAGTAGCCATCATCATCGCTCCACGCCCAATAGCCGGGCGTCCAGAGGTAACCGGGACCGGGGCAAAGCGGCTCCCCATAAACCGGCAGCGGCGGCGGACCTATGCGTACGGAAACTCCAACAGCAACTTGCGCCACGGATGCCGCAGAAAAAGTCAGAATGATCGCACTCAGCAGCAGCCAGCGCATTGCCTTGCGATTCCTCATCGCGTGTTCCCCTTTACTCGCCCCCTGATGCTCAAAGTCATAATATTCAATTTTTCTTGAAATTCATCGCGAATTCATCGATCCCGCTGCGCCAGCGATCTGGCAATGAGTTCAAATGGCGCGATCTATTTTGGCGCAAACTGCCGCAACCGGCCAGTATCTTCCTTCGATGTAAA
>JASHOT010000270.1 GCA_030040965.1 Candidatus Sulfotelmatobacter sp.
CATCGAGTTTTCCGTAGACGGCGCCGATGCCGGTCGGCCCGAACACTTTGTGCCCCGAGAAAACGTAGAAATCGCAACCGAGCGCTTGCACATCAGCTCGCATGTGCGACACAGCCTGAGCCCCATCCACGAGCACGCACGCGCCGTAGCGATGTGCCATTTCGACCATCTCGCGCGCCGGAGTGATCGTGCCCAGAGCATTCGAAACCTGGCTGAAAGAAACGATGCGGGTCCGCGGTCCGAGGAGCTTCTCGTACTCTTCGAGAATGATTTCGCCACGATCATTGACGGGAGCCACGCGGAGGCGGGCACCTTTCTCTGAGCAGAGCTGCTGCCAGGGCACAATGTTGGCGTGGTGCTCGAGCCAGGTGATGACGATCTCATCGTCTTTCTGGACGTGGCGACGGCCCCAGCTTTGCGCGATGAGGTTGATCCCTTCCGTAGTTCCGCGGACGAAGATGATCTCTTTGCTCGAAGAAGCGTTGAGAAAGCGGCGTGTCTTCTCACGTGCGCTTTCATAAGCATCGGTTGCACGTGCCGCGAGCGTGTGCGCTGCGCGATGAATGTTCGAGTTCTCGTGACGATAAAAATAGGAGATTCGATCGACGACGGCGTTGGGTTTTTGCGTGGTCGCCGCGTTATCGAGCCAGATCAGTTGTCGGCCATGTACGCGCTCTTCGAGGATCGGGAAGTCTCTACGGATGAGACGAGGATCGAGCGGCCGTTTGGCGACGCCAAGATCGGGAACCACGTCTGGCTGGAATTCAAATCTTTGTGGTGAAACCGCCGTTGCTGCTTGCGGGGCGCCGGCCCTTGAGGCTTCAGCGACAGAATCTGGGACGGCCGGCGGTAATCCTGGCGCCGAGACTTTTGGCATCTCGGCTTGTGACGGTTGTGTCGGCAGTGATGATGGTAGAGCAGGAACGCCCGGCGCGGACTGCAGTCCCGGAATTCCCGGGAAAGAAAATAATTCGCTGGGCGATGGCAGCGAGCTTGCTGCGCCCGGATAAATCGGATTTTCCCCTTCCGGAGTCGGCCCGGATTTTGGCGGCGTTGCGAGAGCGGTTGCGCCGTTCGTTGGCCCATTCGGCACTTGCGGCGTCAGCGACTTAACATCATGTGGTGCGCTCGGCGTTCCACCCGGCGCTAAGGTAGGAAGTGAGCTTTGAATCGGACCAGGCGCGACATTCGAATCTGGCGTTGGTGGCCCGACAGAGGTGGATGGCGGAGGAGAGATCGGTGAGGACGGTGGTGGCACTACCGTTTGCATCCCCGCGGCGTTTGGAAACGCGGGGATACGCGGAAACGAGAACAAATCGTTGACAGGGGGCAAGACCGGCGCGGCGGCGGGAGATGTCCCTTTTTCGCCTTCTAGAAAGTATGGAGTGGAACCGGGCAGCACGGGCGCAGTCCCCGGTGATTGCGGAACGGCTACGACATCTGCGCCCGCGGGCGTTGAGGTTTGCACCGAGGTCAGAGGCGACACCGGAGCCGCCGGCATCCCGGGAAATGAAAACAGTTCATTCCCCGGCGGCAGCGTCGGAGCGCTCGCGAATGGAGAGGTTCTTGCACCGGCAAGAAAATCGGGCGGCGCTCCGGCAATTGGCGGTGTCGGCGCAGTTCCGGGCGCGCCAGGGACGAGGGCCGTCGGGCCCGCCAAAGACGCGGCGATGGCGCGCAGGTCCTTCTCGGTCAACGGCCCCGGCGGAGTTGAAGGATGTGGCTCCGGCATGCTCGGCGGAGAATCCAGACCTTCAGGTCCGCGGAGAGGGAGCATCTCCTCGGTCAGCATCGTCGTGGGAATTTCCGACTCTATTGCTTCCGTCGGTTCTGGCACGTGCTCGTTATTGCCATTACCGAGATGCTGTGGCAAGACCAGAAAAAATTCATTCGCGAGTTTTTCCAGCGTCGCCTGGTCAGGTATCGGAAACGTTGCAAACGGAAAACGAAGTTCTTGCGTACCTGCGCCGAGAGAGCTGTTCGATTCAGGTGCGCCAGGCTTAGGCTTCCCGGCCCCGTTATTTGTACTCGTGGTATTTGTCGACATGGACATTCTCCAGCACGCCAATGGCGTCTTGCGTCAGGACCACAATCGAGCAGTACAGCGAGATCAAATACGAAGCAATCGCTTTGTGGTTGATGCCCATGAATCGCACGGACAAACTGGGAGATACTTCACCAGGCAGTCCGGGCTGGAACAGTCCAATGACGCCCTGCTTCTTTTCGCCGGTGCGCAGGAGCAGGATGTCGGTGGTTTCGGCTTTTACGGAGAGCTTATCGCACGGGACCAACGGAATCCCGCGCCAAGTCACAAACGGAGATCCAAACATGGTCACCGTCGGAGGCGGAACGCCGCGACGTGTGCACTCGCGGCCGAAAGCTGCAATTGCGCGGGGATGTGCTAAGAAGAAGCTTGGCTCCTTCCACACCCGCGACACCAGTTCGTCCATGTCGTCCGGTGTGGGTGTGCCATTTCTAGTCTTCACCTTCATCTCCGGCGCCACGTTATTTAAGAGCCCGTATTCCGGATTGTTGATGAGTGCGCTTTCCTGGCGCTCTTTCACCTTTTCAATCATCAACCGCAACTGCTCGCGAATCTGGTCGTGGGGACTCCGATACAAATCTGAAATTCGAGTTTGGACATCAAGAATGCTCGTGACCGCATTCAGGGTGTACTCCCGCGGTTTCTCGTCATAGTCGATGTAAATTTCGGGAAGATCAATTTCTTCGTCGGGACTGCATTCAATGGTGCGCGTGCCCGGGCGCGTAGGCTTCACTTTGTTGAGCCGGTAAACGCCGGCCTCGACTGGGACCCATGAGAGGAAGGTTATCAGCCACCGAGGCGTGATCACTTCCATCATCGGGACGGTTTTGGTAACGGTGGAAAGCTGGCGAGCCTGTTGCTCGCTCAGGGTATGACGGACTTCTGCTGTCGCCATGCGATTGCTCCTTCGACGATGGGGTTATATGGCTCCGCGAGACAAGCGCGGCGACGGGCACGCCTGGGTGACAGGCCACCCCGTCGATAGAGGATCCCTGGTGATGAGGAAGAAAACTCCTCTCACAAAATTTAATTTTGTCGGGGCAGGCAAAGTATACATCAGTCGGTGCTGTGCAAGTCTGTGACGAAACTCACAGGTCAGGGGCCCGGAGATCAGGTGTTCGGCGTCAAGGATCAATCGAGATTAAGAGTAAGTTTGTATATTGATATAATAGACATTATCGAGTACATTGTTCGGGCCACATCGCGCGGCTCCGCCGTCGGGGCGAGCCGTAACAATGGGGTGCCTGCCGAAAACGACTCGGCAGGCTTTTCCGCTTCTGACGTTCACGGTCCAGATTGTCCGGAAAAACTAGGCCCCTGCAGCGATTTCCTGTGCCTGGTAGAACTTCTTGCGAGCGCGGTAGCGGATATCGTCGAGTCGGCTGTGCAGGCGGCGAATTTCAGCATCGAAATCGTTGAAGTTGCTGCAGGCATTGGTAAGCTTTTGGGGAACGGGCGAAGATTCCGTCCGCAGGCTGACGCCGGCACTGGGCCGCTGGGTCTTGGGATCAACCTCGACATAGAGCAGGTCGAAGTCGTAAATCTTCTCGTTTGCTGACACAGGATCGTGTTCATGCCGCGCGCCAGCGAAAGCAATATTCTTTTCCGAAAGCAAGTCATCCTCATCGGGACTGATTAGAAAGGGAGTCTTGAGCATACGCGGCTGCGTTGGAGCATCGGTTACAGTCGCCGCCTTGTCCGGGGCCGATGACACCGGTTCGGCCACCTTCCGAATGAGAAACGGCTGATGATTCGCGCCATCTCCCGACCACTCGAGATTCGTAATGGAATGACCGGACTTGCAGCTGAGGTGAAAGATCTCGCCGGTTGGGCTGGTGACGTCGAACTTTCCGCTTTCGCCCCGGAGGGCCAGAGCTATGTCATAGGTCGCAATCGTCTCGCCGAGTTGCATGCAGTTGCTCCTTGTCGGGGTGTTCGGAGCATGGCGCGGTGAAGACCCGCCCCGCAAGTGTTAATTGTGATTCCAACCTGAAATGAGTGACAGCGAGGACAAACAGCAAAGAGAAGACAAGAGGTTGAGGACTTGCGCTGAAGAGAACTCGGAGTGACGGAAGAAACGAAACGCCTTACGAACCGGCTGCGGCGCCGACAGCTACTTCGGCCTTGTAAAACTTTCTCTTCGCCTGCGATCGAATCTCGTCGAGTTCCGCGTGAAGACGCCGCAGCTCCGCGTCCAGCTCGATGAAGCTCATGCAATGCGCCGAGATCAATCGATCCGCTTTTGTGCCGGCGAAGTCCTGAGCACCACTCGATTTCAAGTAGATGCACGCGGACGGTTGCTGCGTCCTTGGATCCTGGTCCAAGTACAGAAAATCGAGATTGGTTGTTTGCATGGCAGAATTATGCCACGCTTGGCAAGTGCGGGCTGTGAATATTTCTGAAATTGAAACCAACGTAACCGAGGAATTGTGTAAATTCGCCTCGTAAGTTACGCTGCCACCATCTCTTCAGCGACAACCGGAAACCCGGCTTTGGTCCACGCATCGAAGCCGCCGATTACGTTAATTACATCTTTGAATCCTGCGCGCTGCAGCAGGCTGCACGCGATCGAGCTACGGTACCCTCCCTTGCACATCACGAACACGGTTTCGTGACGATCGAGGTCCGGCAGCTTCGCTTTGAAGCCGTCGAGCGGATGATGTGTCGCAACACCGATGTGACCGGCTTGCCACTCCACTGCTCGCCGCACATCGAGCAGACGCGCTCCATCCGACTCGATCCGAGCGTTTAGGTCTCGAACTCGCATCTGATCAAAATGCCCCAGCTCAAATCCAGCTTTGGCCCAACCCTGCACTCCGTTCTCCAGGAAACCACGCTCTAGGTCCAGTCCGATGCGTGCGAGGCGAGTGCGCGCCTCCTCCAGGTCTTCGGTGTTATCGGCTATCAAGACGGGCCGGGAATCTAGATCGACTAACGTTCCCGCCCAGGAGGCAAACTGGCCCGATAGCGGAATGTTGATTGATCCCGGGACGTGGGCGGCTGCGAATTCGTCGGCTGTCCGAACGTCGATTGCGACTCCACCTTCCGTCAGAATTTGGTACAGCTCTTGCGCTTTTACCGTTGTCAACTCCGGAAGGTCGCACAGCGCCGGCGCGCCATCGCGATTGATTTGCGCGTCTTGCGGAAAATAATTGGGACGCGGCGGAAGGTTCGTTGTCAATTGACGGATGAATTCGTCTCGCGTTTTGATTTGCAGGGCGTAGTTGGTCAGCCGTTCTGTGCGAATCGTTGAAGACCGAGACGTGCCTAGATTGCGCCCGCAGAGGGAGCCAGCGCCATGGCCGGGATACACGATCACGTTGTCAGGCAGTGTGAGTAGCTTGCTGTGTATTGAATCGAACAACATGCCAGCGAGTGCCGAGGGGCTGAACGCTTTCGATAGATCAGGGCGTCCCACATCGCCGACGAACAATGTGTCGCCTGTCAGTACTGCCCACGGCCGAGAGGATTTCTCTTCATCTGTCACGAGCAAGCAAATGCTTTCTGGGGTGTGTCCCGGAGTTTCAAGCACCTTGATTTGAAGCGTGCCGACCTGCAACTTGAAGCCGTCAAACACCGCGAGGTGCGAAACGCTTGCGCCGCTGCTTGGGCCGATGTAAATCCGGGCTCCAGTGCGGAGGGCTAGCTCGTTGTGCCCTGAAACAAAATCGGCATGGAGATGTGTTTCGAACACGTGTCGAATCGTGGCACCGTACCGCTTGGCCGCTTCGAGGTAGATCTCGACATCGCGCTGAGGATCGACCACCACAGCTTCGTCCCCAGAAACCAGCAGATAGGAGGCGTGTGCCAGACAGCCCAAATAGAATTGGTCGAAATGCATGGTTTCTCCACTTAAGAGCGAATCGAGGCCAATACTTCATTGCTTGTCGAAACGGAAGGGGAGGACTCGACCGGAAGAGCACTGACCAGCAAACTCCCAAGCGCAGCCACCTGAACCCGGAGTTCCGGTACTGCGATGGACTCCCACAGCTTGCCCTTGCGCAGCGGGCCTAAAGCGTACAGAAGACTCGAAGGAGAGCCCTGAGTGTCGACCAGCGCCCCGTCGTCCGCAACGTCTAAGCCCAACGAGAGCGCATCGGGTCGCGCCAGCCCTCGTTCCATCATGTCCAACAACAACGGACTTGAGACGCGCCGGTAATCACCTTCCGGTCCCGTGCAGTTCACAACGCGGTCCACGAGCAGACTCTTCGCTTGGCCGCTCTTGCGCTCACGATATGTGACTTCGACGCCGGTGGAACGCTCTTGGTATTCGATGATCCTGCCCGCGTGCGTCTCAATCTGACCGCTCCGGATCTGCAGCGTGAGTTGATCCGCGATCCGTTCCGCGATGCGGTGACGATGCACGTCCCAGTAGCTGCGGAGATGTCGCAGGAAGCGCCGTTGCTCCGCCAGTGGCAGGGAGCGCCATATCTGTTGCGTTACCGTTCGCAGTGAATCAACCACGGCACGCCAATTGGATCCTCGCTCCTCGGCTCTTTTCACTTGGAGCCTGATCAAACGCAGGAGCCCGCGGATCGTACGCGGCGTGTTTTCTGTCGGAAACGGTGGGAACGGAACCGCCGCGTGACGCTGTGGCAGCAACCCACGACGCGAAAGAATGTGGATGGTTCCTTCGAATCCCCTCGCTCGGAGCTCCACAGTGACGTCGACGCTGGTTAGACCCGACCCGATGAGCAGCACGCTCTCGTCGTTCGTCGCATTCGCAAACGCGTTCACCGACCAGGGATTCGCAACATAGCGAGAACTGGCGGTTGCCTTTCCGGGAATCTGAAGATCGGCAGGAGGGAAGTTTCCAAGGGCAAGAACAACTCTATTGGCGAATATCGCCTGGCCTTTCGCTAGGCGGATTTCCGTACGGTTTCCAGCGGGGGCGACAGAAATCGCTTCATCTCGAATACATCGAAATGCCGCCGGGTTGGAACTGCTTGCCTCGCGCAACTGGGATGAAATGTACTGCCCGTAGATTGCACGGGGGAGGAAGTCGTCAGGCTTGACGGAAGAGCTGTAGTGACGTTGCGCCCACCTTAGGAGATGGTCCGGAATGTCTGCATAGGCGCTCATATTCCTCGCCCGGACGTTAAGCAGGTGTCCTTCAAATTGCGTGCCGTAGGCAACGCCGCGGCCCGGAATCGGCCCGCGTTCGATGAGTTGGACGTAGATTCTTCCTGCCGCGCGGCGCAAAAGTTCAACTGCCAGCATCGAGCCGCTGAAGCCACCACCGATGATCGCAATGATCGGGCGGTCCAGGATCTCATTAGACCGGGCGTTCGTTCTGTCAGAATTCATAATTACATCAAACTCCATCAGAATAGTTGTATTGCAAAGTTGTCCCCATTTGTAAACATCAATGAAATCAATTGGTTACATTCTGGCGAACGTCGATACGCGGCAGCTAGTGACAATGAATTTCCGTTCCGAGGAAAGAGTTTTTCCTTCAGGGCCGAGTGTTCGGGAGAAGCAATAATGGTGGTTTTAGGAGCGAATTGACAGAGCCCGTCTTGTATGTCACTATGTCGATCATAGTAGTGGGGTAAGCCCTCCCAAGCAGTTATGCTAGGCGCCGCTTCCGCAAAGAGTACTGGCTATGTCCCTTTCGATATCGTCCGTCAGCGACACAAGTCTGCCGACACCTTCTCACGATATGAGGGCGCGGGCTCTGTTCTTTGAAGATCCCAAGTCAAAGCTGATTCTGGAGAGAGTGCAGCTCATTGGACCGAGCTCCGCAAATGTCCTGATCACTGGCGAGACGGGAACCGGCAAGGAACTCATCGCACGGCATTTGCACGCTCTTAGCCAGCGATCGAAGAATCCTTTTCTGGCAGTTAATTGCGGGGCGTTTTCTGAAACGTTGGTAGAAAGCGAGCTGTTCGGGCACGAGAGAGGCTCTTTCACCGGTGCGAACGTTGCCCGGGCCGGTTGGTTTGAGGCAGCCTGCGGCGGCACGCTTTTTCTTGACGAGATCGGAGATCTCCCGCTCCCGATGCAGGTAAAGCTGCTCCGCGTGTTGCAGGAGCGGCAAGTGGTGCGGCTTGGGTCGCGCACAGCAGTTCCCATTGATGTGCGCGTGATCGCGGCGACCAATGTGAACCTGGAGGAAGCCGTGGCTGCCGGCAGATTTCGCGAGGATCTTTACTACCGCTTGCAAGTCGCGACGTTGCAGGTTCCGCCCCTGCGCGAGCGTCGCGGCGATATCTACGCATTGGCACAACACTTCCTCCGGACATATGGCGAGCGGCTGGGGTTGCAGGAACCTGCGCTCACCGATGAAGCTGTGGGGTTGCTGGTGAATCATTCCTGGCCCGGAAATATCCGGGAACTGGAAAACGTGATCCACCATGCGCTGCTGGTCTGCCGGGAAAACCTTGTCCGCCCCGAGGATCTGCGTCTCTCTTCACTGAACAAACGCGGAAATGCAGCCGGCTCAGATCCCAAATGCGAATTACGAGACGCGCTGCTGGCGCTGTTTGAGAAGGAAGGGCCGAACCTCTATGAGACGATTGAAGCAGTGGTGATGAAAGCGGCGTATGAATTCTGCGATCACAATCAACTGCAGACCGCTCGGCTGCTGGGGATCAGCCGGAATATTGTTCGCGCCAGGCTGATCCAGTGCGGTGTGCTGAC
>JASHOT010000031.1 GCA_030040965.1 Candidatus Sulfotelmatobacter sp.
AAATAATCGCTAGAATAAGCAGACATGAACGATACGCGCGCGATCGAGCGGGAGACTGTGGCTGCTTCTGCCACGTTGGCCTTCGAGACTTCTGCGGCGCCGACGCTGGCAGTCAAAATTAGCAAAGAGCTTCGTGCGCAGGGACGAGGACAGGCTTTCGTTCTGCAGGCTGAGTTTCAGGCCGCGGCCGGATTTACGATTGTGTTCGGGCCTTCGGGCGCAGGAAAGACAACAATGCTCGATTGCATTGCCGGCCTGACCACGCCCGACGCAGGGCGCGTGTCGATTGGCGAGCGCGTGTTGTTTGACGGCGCGCAGGGCGTCGATCTTCCTGTTGCGAAACGCCGCGTGGGATATGTTTTTCAGAACCTCGCGCTTTTCCCGCACATGAGCGTGGAGCAGAATGTGCGCTACGGGCTGCGGAATTTTCCCCGGGTCGAGCGCCGCGAGCGAGTCGGAAAGATTCTGGAGGAGTTTCGCATCGCGCATCTGGCACGGCGTTCGGTGCGAGCGATTTCCGGCGGCGAGGGCCAGCGCGTCGCCCTGGCGCGAATGCTGGTGACCGACCCCGATGTTTTGCTTCTGGATGAGCCGCTGGTCGCGCTCGATTCGCCGACCAAGTCGATGATTCTCGACGATCTGCGCGAATGGAATCGCAGGCATGCGATTCCCATTCTTTATGTCACGCACGGCCGAGAAGAAGTGTTTGCGGTTGGCGAGCGCGTCATTGTGCTCGACCTGGGGCACATTGTGGCGCAGGGAACTCCGCACGAAGTGATGACCGCGCCGGTGCATGAGACCGTCGCGAACCTGGCGGGATTCGAGAATATTTTCGATGCCGAAGTGGAGGCGGTGCGTCCCGAGCGCGGTACGATGAGTTGCCGCATCACCGGAGACGGTGGCCCGGTTCTGCTCGAAACCCCGCTGGTGCGCGGCGGTGTGGGCGGGGCGTTGCGGGTGGGAATTCGCGCCGGCGACATTCTGCTGGCGACTGCGCCGCCAGTGGGCCTGAGTGCGCGCAACGTGATTCCCGGGCGGATCGTCGCGCTCGAACAGCGCGACGTAATCGTGGCTGCGCGGGTGAAGTGCCGCGTGCAGATGGAAGTTCACTTGACGCTGGCCGCGCGCGATGCGCTCGAACTTGCGCCCGGAAAAGAAGTATGGCTGGTGATCAAAACGCACTCGTGCCACTTGATGCAGAGGTGAGGACAAGCAATGGAAGACCGATTTCGGGTTGGCCATCTGGACGTAGAAAGATTGCTAGCGGAATGGCGTTGGTTATGTACGGCGAAAATGGAACTGGTCGCGCGCAACGCGTTTGGTGATCTTTTCCTGACAGCTCCGGCCGGGGATGTCTTCCGACTGGACGTTTCATCTGGACGACTTTCGAGGATCGCTTCCTCGCGGGAAGAATCTATCAAGCTTTGCGGCGCCACGCACAAGAAGGAGGAGTGGTTCGCTGAGTCCCTGGCACAAGCTGCTGCTGCGAAAGGTCTACGTCCTGATGAGAATCAGTGTATCGGCTTTACCACACCAGTTGTGTTCGTCGAGTCTCGGTCAGACAATCCCGCGTGCATTGTAGATATCTACGAGCATGTCTCGTTTCTCGGCGACCTGCATAGGCAATTTGCCGACGTCCCTGATGGCGGCAAGATTCGTCTTCACGTAAAACCTAGTCCATCGAACTGAGAGCACCGTTTGCCTCGATCAGTTCATCCCTTTCCATCTCAATCACGGCAGCCCACTGGCCTTTGCGCTCGGCGGAATACACAACCTTCCCACCAAGAATCTGCGCTATGGCCGCTGGCGGCAAATCGCGATGAAAGCCGAAGAATCGGCGCTTGAGCTCGGTCCACCTCTTGCCCAGCGAAGAATTCCAGCGATCGAGTAGCGAACGTTCCGGCTCAACCTTCGTAGAAAAGACAAGTGCAACTTCGAAGCGCGATTGGGAGCCCGAGCGGAATTCGGCGGCAGAGATAATTTCGTCGAGCGAAAAATCGTCGATCTGAACGACCTGCATCGGCCGCGCGATGTAGCCAAGCCACGGCCGCGTCAGTTCGTCGGAAGCGGGCCACGCTGTGAGCACATGCGCCATCGGATAGCGGGCCTCCAGGAAACGCTCGGCATCCTCATGAAGCACGATGTAGTCGCGATAGGCGAGATTATCCTCTGGAGAAAATCCGTACGGAGGATTCCAGAACCAGGCGAGCACGAATGTTGCCGCAATCGCGGCCAGCAGCACCGGCCAGAGCGGCACGCGGCGTCGCAAGGTAGACACCGCGACGATGATCACCAACGGAACAGCCGGAAGCATGTAGCGCGCCAGGACGGCTCCTCCAACCAGAGCCATGGCAATGACATAGGTCGACACGATGACGAGGAAGATGAGTTGAACTCGAATCGAGATGCGCGGGCGCACAGTCGGGCTTCGCTCGCCCGTTCCCACACGTTCCTCGATTGGCGGTAAGAGCAGGGCGAGCAGCATGGCGGCGCTCAGCAGCCATAGATGCATGTATCCGAAAACTTGCCAGACGCGAAGGCCGAGCGCGAGAAAAAACCGCAGAGGATTGAGGGTCGAGGCAACGTTGTAGCGGAAGAATTCCGGATTGCCGAAGACGTAACCGGTGCGCGAGTAGTGGTAGCTATACCAGGTCGCTAAAAAAATGATAGGCACGACAAGCGGAATGTGGCGCTGCCGAGCCGACGGGGCTAAAGCCCGTTCCGATTCGATGCCTCTAACGCGGCCCTGAAGGGCCGCTCTTCCACGCGCTGGTATCAGCAACTGCACAAGCTCCCACACGATCAGCGCCAGTGGCGCCAGGATCGCGGTCTCTTTCGACAGAGCTGCGAGCGAGAACCATGCTGCCGTCGCAAATCGACGCTCTTCGATATAGGCGCGCAGTCCCCAGAAGATCAAACCAGCCGCCGCGAGATCGACCTGCGCCAGCGAACTCTGCGCGAAGAAGACCGGATAGAGCCCCGTACACACGGTCGCCGCAATCGCGACCTCGCGATTGGCCACGGTCGCGGCCAGCTCAAAGACTCCAAGAAGGGCAAAAGCGGCGACGACCAGCATGGCCGACCGCGTCACGACCGGCGAGTAGCCAACCACCTTCCACCATAGCGCGAGCCAAGCCATCACGAGCGGCGGATGCGCGTTCGAGACAGTGGTGTGGGGAATGAAGCTGCCGGTGAGCAGGATGTCGCGTGCCGCGGGAACGTAGTAGCCGGCCTCATCCCAAAAATAGGGAAGCTGCAAGAGCGGCGCATGCAGCAGAAAAACCGGGACGAAGATTATCGCGAACGCGAGAGCGGGATGCGTAAGAATCTGCCATGGATTTCCGCTGGTTTTCACGGATCGTTCTTTCGTCATTAGTGTTGATCCGCGTTTATCCGCGTCATTCCGCGGCGAAGAAGTTAATGCACAGGTCCTTGCGGCACCATGCGCGGGTCGAGCTTGATTTCGCCAAAGGCGCTTTCGTATCCCGCGACATTCTGCTGCAGAAGTCCGAGCAGCGCTTTCGCCTGTTGCGGGCTGAGATAAATACCCTGAAAGTTCTTGATCTCGACTTGCGTTTCGGTCTGTTGTTGCAGCGTTCCGAAGACCAGAAAGAAGTCCCAGATATTGACCCGCATCTGCACGCTATTGGCATAGTTCTCGCGATACTCGGCCGCGTTCGACAACTTCACATTCGGCTGCATTGGAATATTCATACGCTCGAAGTGTAATGAGTTTCGCGTCGGGAGGAAAGTGGGGCTCACGAAAACGTAAGAATCGCATTGGTGGAGTTGCACTTAGATCACTGGCTCCAACTACAAGGAGCCGAATCGGCAGGCGTGACAAAAACTGTCAGCGCGATGATGGTTTGCGGCCTCCGCATCTGTGGATCATCCAAGCCGGCAGTACATGTACTCACTGAAAAGAAAAGACTTATTGAGGTCGGCGCAGTTACTTTCGGAAGTACCCTGTGGTGTGTGAAGTGCGATAGAGTTTAGGTTCCTCCACCACAAACGGAGCTGTTCCGAACGACTATGAGTCAAAACAACGATCACGGGATGATGGAAGAGATCGCTCTTCCCGAGCACCTGCTGCCCCTGGGATCTGTTCTGGGACCGGGAGTTTCTGCGCTGGACCTTTGCATGGTCCTGGCCAAGATTTTTCGCGTGCAATATACCGAAGTCGCGCTGCTCCGCCTCGAAGGCGGCCTGCTGCGCTTCATCTTCCCCGAACACCTGCGCACCACGGGCGCGATTCCAATTTCCAGCAAGGCAGTTGCAGCCCATACAGCCTTGAGCAAGAAGGCGGAAATCTTCAATAATTTCGCCCGCGTAAAACACGCGAGCATCTTCGAAACCATCAAGCCGGGCTCGACCGATTCGGAAGAGGCTCCGCCGGCTCCGATTCAGAAGCTCATGTCGGTTCCGATCATGGATCGCGATTCGAAAGTCGTCGGCGTGATCCAGATTTCGCGTAAAGGCCTCGACCCAAAATTTGCCCAGGACTTCAGCCGCGAAGATCTGCACGATCTGGAAGTGGCCGCAGGATTATTGGCGACCGCACCGGCGCTGCTGCAGAACTGACTTCTAATGTAAGAATTTCTCAACCACAGAGAACTACAGAGGATTTCACGCTGTGAGCCTCGGTGTCCTCTGTGGTTGTGATTTCAGCGGGTACCCTTCGAGAATTGCCGCAGGTCCGCTCCCGTCATTTCTTTCGGCTCATCCACCCCGAGCATTCCGAGAATCGTTGGCGAGATGTCGCGCAGGGAGCCGTTCGGTTCCAGCGTAAATTGCTTGGCATTTTCTGAAACCACAATGAATGGCACGGGATTCGTGGTGTGCGCGGTGTGCGGGCCGCCGGTTGCGGGATCGATCATCAACTCAGCGTTGCCGTGGTCGGCGGTAATGAGCATGGCCCCGCCCTTCGCGCGCACCGCTTTCTCGATCCGTTCCAGGCATGCATCCACGGTTTCGACCGCCTTGATCGTCGGCTCGATCTTCCCCGAGTGCCCAACCATGTCAGCGTTGGCAAAATTCACGATCATTACATCGAAAGTCCCGTCTTCCGTGGCTTTCACGACTGCGTCAGCAATGCCCGAAGCACTCATCTCCGGCTTGAGATCGTAAGTCGCCACTTTCGGCGATTGCACAAGCACGCGCTCTTCCCCCGGGAATGGCTGCTCCACGCCCCCGTTGAAAAAATACGTGACGTGCGCGTACTTCTCCGTCTCCGCGCAACGCAGGTTTTTGAAATTCATCTCGCCAAAAACCTGCGCCAGGATGTGCTCGATCTTCTCCGGCCCAATCACGAATCGCAGCCAGGGCCACGTCTTTTCATACTGGGTCATCGCCACATAGCAGAGATTTTTCGGCCGTGCCGGGTCCGGGAATTTGTCGAAATCTGGTTCGGCCAGCGCCTTGGTGGTCTGGCGCGCGCGGTCCGCGCGGAAATTAAAGAAAATCACGGCATCGTCGTCGCGGATCAGCCCGCGGGGTGATCCGGGAGTGCCACTCGGAGTCGCATTCGCGATCACCGCCGGCAACACAAACTCGTCGGTCACGCCATTTTCATAGCTGGCCCGAATCGCCGCTATAGGATCCGTGAATTTCGCATCGGCCTCGCCGTGTACCATTGCTCGATAAGCCTTCTCGACGCGCTCCCATCGATTGTCGCGATCCATCGCATAATACCGCCCAACGACAGTAGCGATCTGGCCGGTATGATACTCGCGCATCTTCTGCCCGAGCTGCCGCAGATAATCGATGCCGCTGTTGGGAGGCGTATCG
>JASHOT010000271.1 GCA_030040965.1 Candidatus Sulfotelmatobacter sp.
AATTTCCGCCATACACACTCGGCGTGTTCATACGCGCCTCGCTGCCCAATCCAAGCACATCCTGGAGCGGCACGATGCTCAAGTTAGCCGGCGAACTGTACGCCGCGCGAATGAATCCCCAGTGAATGCCGTCTTCCGCACGACCGAGGTAAGCCTCGACGTTGCGCCGTTCCTGCTCCGATGCGCCCGACCTCCACCAGCCCACAGTCGTGTCGTTATCGTGGGTGCCGGTGTACATTACTTTTCCCGCGGCCCGATGAGGCAAATACATATGAGCGCCTTCATCTCCAAAACCGAATTGCAGAACCGACATGCCAGGAATTCGCAGCCGGTCGCGCAGAGCGTGTACTTCGGGTGTGATGTAGCCCAGGTCTTCGGCAAAAAATGGAAGTCCACCGAGGGCTTCCCGAATTTTCACAAAAAGGTCATCACGCGGTCCATCGACCCAGCGGCCGTTTATGGCGGTTGCATCGGGCCCGGGAATCTCCCAGAACTGATCAAATCCGCGGAAGTGGTCGAGCCGAATGTAGTCGCAATTCTGCGTAGCCCAGCGCAACCGCTCAATCCACCACTGGTATCCGCGTTCTTTCATGACGTCCCAGCAATACAGAGGATTTCCCCAGCGCTGCCCCGTCTTGCTGAAAAAATCCGGAGGGACGCCGGCCACGACTTCCGGTTCAAGATTTTCGTTCAGCCGGAACAGCTCACGGCGGGTCCACACATCGGCGCTGTCGTGATTGACGAAGATTGCGATGTCGCCGACGATGCGAATGGATCGTTCAGAACAATAACGGCGGAGAGATCGCCACTGCTCATAAAAAGCAAACTGAAGAGCCGCGCGAATCTGGAGGTCGGCCTCCAATTCCTTGCGTGTCTGTTCGAGATCGGCAGCTTCGCAGCGCGCCAGGCCACCGGGCCATCGGTTCCAGCAGTCGAGCTTGTGGCGGGCGCGGAGGGCATCAAAGAATACAAAGCTGTCGAGCCACCAGGAATTTTCCGCGCGAAATTTTTCGAAGCGCTGGCGGGCTTCTGGCGAAGCCGTTCGGATAAAATTTCGTGCCGCCTCAAACAGCAATGGCATTTTACGAGCGAAAACCTGCTCGTATTCGACGGAGCCCGGTTCATCCGAGCCTTGAGCCGTCGATTCGCTAGCATGCGTGACCGCCGGGCCGAGCGCATCGATCTTGTCGGCGCCGATCCATCCTCGTTCGGCCAGGCGCTCAAGACTGATCAGCAGCGGATTTCCTGCAAAGGCCGAGGTCGAAGAATAAGGCGAGTTGCCGTAGCCGAGGGGACCGAGAGGAAGGACCTGCCACAGAGCTTGCCGGGCAGAGGCGAGAAAATCGGCAAAGCGATAGGCAGCCGGACCGAAATCACCGATGCCGCCGCGGGAAGGCAGCGATGTGGGATGCAAGAGAATGCCCGCCGCACGTGCAAAAGCCATTGCCGCCGCCGCTACATCCCCTGCTCGCTTCCACTACGCGTCAGCAGCTTCATTTCATCCTGGTTGATTTTGATCTTGCCCGATTTTTCCATTTGATCGCGCAGGCTGCTGACGAAAAGACCGAACAGTTCCTGTTGCTTACCCTGAAGAATCTGATCGCGGATCTGATCGCGTTTCGCGGCAAAATCCGCATCACTGGGCTTTTCGTCATCGAGCAATTGAATGACGACGGCATTTCCGCCGCTGTTAATCGGGCCGCTGATTTCGCCTGGCTTCATGCTAAAGGCAACCGAAGCCTGCCCGGTCATGGAGCCGATGTCGGGAACTTGTCCGTCCGGCAAAACGAAGTCGCTGGTTTTCATGGTCGCGCCAAGCTCTTTGGCGGCGCGCTTCAAATCGTGCTCTGCTTTGGCGCGATCGGACAGCTCCCGAATTTTTTGTGCCAGCAGCGTGCTGGAACGCTCGTTCTTGAATTCCTCCTCGACCCGGCTGTGAATCTCTTCGAATGTGGGAGTGGAGGGCGGCTTGATGCCGAGCAACTGATACACCACAATTGCACTCGAAGTCGCCGCGACATCCGGAGGAGACTTTTCCTGCGCGGCAAAAACCGCATCGGTCAGCTGCGACGCCGGTCCCAGTCCGGGGAGAAGATCTCTACGCGAAAAGTAATCAGAGGTGATCACGGGAATGCCCGCGGCTCCCGCGGCAGCATCCAGCCCTTCCGTGCGCGCCTGTTTGAGCAAGGCGCCGGCTTTCTTCTGCGCAGCCTGGTCCGCAAGTTGGTGCTTCACGATCGGCTCGATCTCGCTTTTCACTTCATCGAGCGACTTGGTATGCGCTTCCTGTTTATCGTCGACGCGAATGATATGGAAACCGTAGCTGCTCTTCACTAAATCGCTGATCTGTCCCTTGGGAAGCGAAAACGCGGCTTTCTCGAACTCAGGAACCGTCTGGCCGCGACCGATCCATCCGAGTGAGCCGCCTTGCTTCGCACTGCCGGGATCTTCCGAGTATTTCTTCGCCAGTTCTTCGAAGTTCGCACCACCCTTGACTTGTTTCAGCAAATCTTCAGCGCGATGCTGGGCCTCGGCTACCGCCTTGTCGTCGACCTTCCCATCCGATCCCGGCGTGGGAGTCTTGATGAGAATGTGACTGACTTTCACTTGTTCGGGAGTCTTGTATTGATCGCGGTGCTGGTCGTAGTACGTGCGCAGATCATCCTGCGTAACCTGGATTCCTGCTTCGGACTTGTCAATATCAATGACGGCGTACTTGATCTTTCGCTTTTCCGGAACTGAATTGTTATACGAAGCTTTGTGGCTGTCATAAAACGCTTTCAGTTCCTCTTCGGTGGGATGCAAGCCTTTCTTGATGTCATCCTGCTTTAGGACCGCGTAATCGAACTTGACCTTCGTGTTCTGCTTGATGAACTGGTCGCGGACTTCTGCCTCGCTGACGGTGGCGCTTCCGGAAATGAAGGCCTGCAGCTTGCTCAAGACAATGTCGTCGCCGACCGATTCTTCGAACTTGGCAACGGTAAGGTTGTAGCGAGAGAGCATGTCTTCATATTCCTGCTCGCCAACAAAAGTGCCTCCAGGAAAGAAAGTGGCGGCGTAGCGACCGTGCTGCAGTTCATCCTTCACTTCTTCCGGAGTGCTGCGAAATCCCATGCGCTTGGCTTCCGCAAGGAGGGCCTGGCGCGTGATCAACTGCTCGGCGGCACGCTGGGTAAAAAACGGCAGAAGTACGCCCATGTTTGCGCCGCCCTGCGGCATCTGCTGCTGCAGCATTTGGCGAGCCGTGTCGCGGATCTCTTCGCCGGTAATTTCCGCGCCGGCAACTTGCGCCACGACCCCGGCCCGCAGTTGACCGCCACCAAAAATCTCGCCACTGATGCCACCGGGAACCAGGGTGATGACCATCGAGGCACAAATAATCAGCAGAACACCACCGAGAATAATCTTTGTGGTCTGCCCAGAGGTTTGGAGAAATCGAATCATGTTCTTGTTACTCCAGAGAAGTAGAGCGAATTTTTTATTATAAACTAGCGAGCGCGATCAGCACCGAAGCGGCCGCTCCAGATGTGATTGTCAACAGATCTTCTCGGCGATGGATCTTTGGGAAGATGACACGGCACGCTCCGGAAGCAGCCCGTCGATTCGGCAGAAAATTTCCGCTATTGAAACGAATTAATAGAAGTGTTATCCATTCTGCGGGGATTTTTCGCATCGTTTCGTGCATCACTCCCCGGATCACATTGAAGACATCTCTGACAGGAGCTCCATGAAATCAGGCCGGCGATCGGCAGTCGCTCTTTTCTTGTTGTTTGCGGAATTCTTCCTGGCACAATGCATTTCACATCACCCGCTCCTGGCGCAGGAGGCAGCCGTTTCCAAGCCAGCCAGCGATTCTCGCCTTGTTCTACGCGAGAACTGGGAACTGCAAACGTCGGCAAAGGTGGATGCCAAGGGCGAGATCATTTCGACGCCGCGTTTTTCGCCCACCGGATGGCATCGGGCAACCGTGCCCACGACGGTCGTTGGCGCTCTGGTCAAAGACAAGACGCTTCCCGATCCGTTCTTCGGCATGAACCTGCGCAGTTTCCCGGGGATGAATTATCCGATCGGGGGCAATTTTTCGAATATTGCGATGGCGCCCGACAGTCCCTATGCCGTTTCGTGGTGGTATCGCAATGCGTTTGCGGTGCCGGCGGCATACAAAGGAAAAACGATCTGGCTTAAATTTGATGGCATCAACTACAAGGCCAATATCTGGCTCAATGGAAAACAGATTGCGAACTCCGACGAGGTCGCGGGCGCGTGGCGCACATATGAATTCAACGTGACAGACGCAGCCAAACCTGGCGAAGAAAATGTGCTCGCGGTGCAGGCCTATGCGCCGACCGAAAACGATTTGGCCATCACCTTTGTCGATTGGAATCCCGCGCCGCCCGACAAAAACATGGGCCTGTGGCGCGAAGTTTATCTCGCCACGAGCGGACCGGTTGCGGTGCGATATCCAACGGTTGTTTCCAAGGTGAACTCTCCCGCGAACGATCAGGCGCGACTGACAGTGACGGCGCAGGTGAAGAACGGGACCACTATGCCGGTGGCGGGCACGCTGAAGGGACGGATCACCAACATAATACGGAGCAAGCTGGAGATCCTCGATTTCGAGCAGCATCTGGAACTCGCACCCAATGAGGCACAGGACGTCACTTTTGACCCCGACAAGTTCGCACAGTTGGTGTTGGCACATCCGAATCTGTGGTGGCCCAGGCAGATGGGCGAGCCGCATCTTTATTGGCTCGATTTGAACTTTGAGATCGACGGTCAGGTCAGCGATCATTCGCACACCGAATTCGGGATTCGCGAAATCACCTCGGACTTCAACTCCGTTGGCGGACGCGCCTTTCACATCAACGGAAAAAACATCCTGATTCGCGGCGGAGGATGGACGCCGGACATGATGCTGCGCCAAACTTCCCAGCGGCTGAACGACGAATTCAACTATGTGCAGGATATGGGGCTGAACACCATCCGCCTCGAAGGAAAGCTGGAGACCAAAGAGTTCTTCGATCTCGCCGATCGCAAAGGCATTCTGGTCATGGCCGGGTGGTGCTGCTGCGATTTCTGGGAGCGCTGGCCGCGCTGGAAGCCGCAGGATTTCGAAATCGCCAAACAATCGCTGCGCGATCAGATCTATCGCCTGCGCAGTCATCCCAGTCTGGTGATGTGGCTGAACGGCAGCGACAATCCGCCGCCGCCGGATGTCGAGCAGATGTATCTGGACATCGAAAAAGAATTGTTATGGCCGAATCCTGTCCTCTCTTCGGCGACGGGAAAGAAGACAAGCGTTACAGGAAACAGCGGCGTGAAGATGAGCGGACCGTATGAATACATAGCGCCGAGCTATTGGGAAACGGATACGCCCGAGGGACAACCCGGACGGAGACTGTGCAATCCGGGAGGCTGCGGTGGCGCCTATGGCTTCAACTCGGAAACCAGCATGGGGCCGGCGGTTCCGCCGGTGGAGAGCATTCGGGAAATGGTCGGCACGGATCACATGTGGCCGATCGATGACGTGTGGAACTATCACGCCGGGGGCGGCGAATTCAAGACGATCAACGTGTTCAGCCAGGCGCTTGCCAATCGTTACGGAAAATCCGACAGCGTGCAGGATTTCTCTATCAAGTCGCAGATGCAGACTTATGAAGGCGTGCGTGCCATGTACGAGGCCTACAGCCGCAATAAGTACGAATCGACCGGCGTGATTCAGTGGATGCTCAACAATGCGTGGCCTTCGATGATCTGGCATTTGTACGACTACTATCTGCGGCCCGGCGGCGGATATTTCGGTGCCAAGCGCGCCATGGAGGCCCTGCATCCCATTTACGGCTATGACGATCATTCCATCTGGGTGGTCAGCAGCCAATATGAAGATGCCAAGGGGCTGAAGCTGACGACGAAAATCTATAACCTCGACATGACGGAAAAGTTTTCGCAAGAGAACACGCTGGATGCTCCCGCCGACAGCACGGCGAAAATTTTTTCTCTGCCCGATGTCGCGGGATTATCTCCCACGTATTTCCTCGTGCTTCGACTCGAGGACTCTGCCGGTAAGTTGGTCGGTTCGAACTTCTACTGGCTCTCCACCAAACCGGAGACTCTCGACTGGGCGAAAACGACGTGGTGGATGACGCCGACCGCGCAATACGCCGACTTCACGGCGATCTCGCAGCTGCCCAAAGTGAAGCTGCGAGTCACCGATCGCACTGAGCGCAAGGGCGAAGAAGCGGTTACGCACGTAACTGTAGAGAATCCCAGCAAAAACCTTGCCTTCTTCGTGCGACTGAAGGTCGATAAAGGCGAGAAGGGCGAAGAAATCCTGCCCGTCGTCTGGGAAGACAACTACATCTCGCTGCTGCCAGGCGAAAAGCGTGAAGTCACCGCGACGTACCGTTCAGCAGAACTGGGGGCAGTGAAACCTTCCGTCGAAGTCAGCGGATGGAATGTGGAGTGAGGGGAATTTGTAATCGGGTAATTTTGTAATTTGGTAATTTGAAAACCGTCAGACTCCGAGACGTTTTCAAACTACAGATTGCCCGATTACCAATTACGAACGGTTAACTGTCGCTGAAATCGATCATCACCGGCGCGGAGCGGAACCAGTTCGTCTTGTATCCCACGTAGAGGATGCCGATGGCAAACCAGATGCCGCCGACGGTCTTGGCCAGGTTGTTCAGGTTCCACCAGATGTAGCCGCACACCAGAAAGCCAATCAACGGCAGAACGGCATCCTGGACAAGACGCCAGCGTTGTCCGTTCTTCTGCGCCTGCACGGTGAATTGCCAGAAGCAAGCCAGGTTGACTCCGGTGAACGCGAGGAACGCGCCAAAGTTCAACAGTTCGCCCGCGTGCTCGTACGCGTTGCCAATGTGGTAGAGCAACTCAGCTCCGGCGAAGGCGAGAGCACCGATCAGCAGGATATTGTTGGTCGGTGTGCTGGTTCCCGGCTTGAGCTTACCGAAGAATTTCTTGGGCAGCACCCCGTCGCGTCCCATGCCGAAGAGCAACCGTGCCGCGCCCAGCGTTCCAGTTAGCCCGCTGCCGAAGGCGGCGACAATCAGAATGGCTCCCATGGCGTTGAAGAGAAACTTCCCGCCGACTCGGCTGCAGATGTCCATGAATGCTGTCTCGAGATTCGGAAAGGAGCGCCAGTCGGGCCATACGCGCGCGCCCAGATATGCCTCGAATGCACTGCATACACCGGCGAAGATACAGGTCAGAACCACGGCCAGCAAGACGTTGCGTTTGGGATTCTCCACGTCTTCGGCCAGCGTGGTGACGCCGTCGAATCCGATGTAAGTGAGCGCCGCGAACGAGGTAGCGACCTTGACCTTTCCCCAGTTAAAGGTGGACGGATCGTAAATCGGTTGCAGAGAGAACAGCCCTGCCCATCCCTGCCCGCCGTAAAGAAACTTGATGGCCAGCACGACAAACGCAGCAACCACGATCGTCATGACTGCGAGCAGAATCTTGTTCGCGTTCGCCGACGCCTTCACTCCGATCAGATTCAAAACCGTCATCACGCCGGCGATCAAGAGCGCCCACACAATGTAAGGAACTTGCTGCACATAGCGCTCGTGGAGGGCGGTCGAGATCCACACGGTGTTGATGAGTGGCTGCAAGAGGTAGTCGAGAATCATCGCCCAGCCGGCCAGGAAGCCAAGATGCGGATTCAGTCCTTTGCCCACATACGTGTAGGCCGAACCGGCAGTGGGATAGAGCGTGCCCATCCGCCCGTAACTGACGGCGGTAATCAGCATCGCAAACAGCGCGATCAGAATGATAGTGACGAAGTGACCGTCGGAAAGTTTCTGGGCGACTCCGTAGAGCGGCACGGGCGCGATGGGCTGAATGAGAACGATGCCGTAGAAGATCAGATCCCAAAGAGTCAGTGTGCGGCGCAGACGCGGCACAGCGGAGGTTGCGGCGGTCGAGGTTTCCATTGGTCCGGTTATTGGATTATGGAACGGTCGGAATTGTCAATGTTGAAACGTTTCTTTAGCGCTGTTTTGCAACTGCGTAGTCGAACCAGTAGCCGCGCTGCTCATTGCCTGACATGTGGCGCGTGTTGTATTCGAGCAGGTAATTCACGTGCGCGTCGTCGAGCGGGAACGATTTCTTCGGCTCGTAGGGATACTCGCCCATGCTGAGGAATGGTAGTGGAGCGACATAGTTGCCATCGGCGGCGTAGAAGTCCATATCCTTCTCATAACCGTAGGCGGCGAAGAAATAGTCGCGCACCCAACCGGGAGGCAGCGCGGGCAAGTGCGATGGATCGAAGTCCAGCCTCACTTCGTCTCCCGAGCCGAAGACGGCGAGTTTGTCGTCTGTTGCGGTAAGTAGCGGCAGCACGTCGCCATAGCGCGTGTACGTGCCTTGCGGCCGCGTGTAAGGACCGGTTGCGCTGACCCGCTCGTAGATGTAGTTCACGTTACCCGGAGGTGTGCCTTCGATCTTAAGCGGATAGCCGTGGTGTTCGAGATCGGCGCGGATGAGTGGAACAGAAGTTAAAACGTAGCGCCGGCCTCCGGCCGGCTCTTGCGAGGGCAAGTCGCTCTCACGGTCAGTGGGACGTCCGCCGGACAGCCGGCCGGAGGCCGGCGCTACGGACTGTTCGGTGCGGTCAATCAGAATGCTGTCCCAATAAATCTGCAAATTTGTGGTGATGCGGATTTTTCGCGTCCCGCGCGGCAGCTTGCCGGTAAGATCGGCCGTCATGGTACGTGGTCCGCCCGCGGGGAATCCCATGTCGTCGACGACGCGCTTCCAGTTGCCGCTCGCGCCGTTTCCGTTTCCAACCAGCGCTTCGACATATGGCGCGATTGCCTGAATTCCAGCTTGCGACGCGGCGTACATGCTGTTGGCGGAGAAATACTCAACCTCACCGTGCATCAGCAGCCAGAGAGGTCCACCGGCGTAAGGCTGGCCAAGATCGAGCGTCAGCGTGTGCGGCCGGGCAAATCCCAGGAACTGTGTGAGAGCGAAGTCGCCGAAATAGCGATGCGCCTTCAGGTCGGGGAGGACGTTGTGACCATGCTCGTCCCATGCGCCGGCAGGAAGTTGCGGATCTCTACTCACCACAACTTTGAATTCCGGATACGGCGGATTCGAAGCGAAGTACTCGTTGGGATAGGCATCAACATTGGCGGGATGATCGACCGCGAGCAGCCGTACCTGGTCGAGATAGACAGCCTCTTCGAGCGGCTCCATGAAGCGGAAACTGAGAACCGTCGTCGGTCGTTGGTCGTCGGTCGTCGGCGAAAGGCGCTGCGCGGATGCAGTTTGTGCTTTGGCTGACAGCTGACGGCTGACGGCTGACAGCTTCTCCCGCATCATCCCCGTTGGAATCTTAATCCACTCCACCGGCCGCGGGATATCGCGCTGATCTGGACCGATCCAGTGGCCGACAACGCCGGCGCCCAGCATGTCGGCGACGAACTTGTATTGGTGGCCGTCCCACGCGAATAAAGTTGGGCAGGAGCTGCCGCGGCGGTCGATCTCGAGAATATTCTGCTGCTTGTCGCCGGCAATCTGGATTTCGTCCTGCAAGACGCCGGTCGGCCAGAGCATGCGCACGATATCGGCTTCTTTCGCGTCACCCAGGCCGACGGTGAGATACGGCGAGTTCTGCCCGAGGTAGCCGTTCGATCCGTAGATTTCGAATTTCTGCCGGTTGCCTCCGGCGAAAACTTCGACTTTCGTTCCGATCGCCGACTTGTTGTCGTTCAGTCCCTTGAGCGCGAGGCGCAGCCAGTGATTCTGGTTGCCGCCTTCGTTTTTCAGCAGAACCGCAGGCCCTTGGTTTTGCGTGATGAGCAGATCGACGGCGCCGTCGTTGTCGTAGTCGCCGGTGATGATGGCGCGCGGGTGTTCGAGATGAATTTTGTCGAGGCCGACGTCGGCGGTGACGTCTTTGAAGCCGTCGGGGCCGAGATTGCGGAAGAGCTTGATCTCGCCTTTGCCTTCTTTCGTCTCACCGACGGCGACGAGATCGACCCAGCCGTCGTTGTCGTAATCGAACGCGGCGACGCCGTAGGCGCGGACCCAGTTGGTGTCGGGGAGCTTGACTCGGTCGAAGGATTTGCCATGATTGTTGCGCCAGAGGGTGAGGGCGGGCTCAAGCGCTCGAGTCATTGCAACATCCATCCAGCCATCGTGATTAAAGTCCAATGCTGTAACTCCCGCACTTGGTGGGAAGAATTGGTCGCTTTTGTCAGTCTCGGCAGGAGCAAATGGATGCAGAGGTATGAACTTTCCTTCACGCGGATTTTGGAAGATCGTTCCACCTCGCATGTCTGCCACGAGCAGGTCCACGGCCCTATCATTGTTGTAATCGGTGCCGATCGCCCCGGTTGTCAAAAGGTGAGTCGAAACGCCGATATCGACGGACGTAAAAGTTCCGTCACCATTATTCCGCCAAATAGTCGCCGAACCGCAGCCGAGGCCGGAGCAAAAAGATGCATCGCCAGCGGCGTAAATGTCCAGATCCCCGTCGTGGTCGTAATCGAGAAAAGCAAGACCTATGACGGAGGGCGAGTGCTGAATCCCTGCAGACTCGTTGACGTTCTTGAACGTTCCATTCTTTTCGTTGTGCAGCAGTACGAGACCATTGGCCTGCCCGACCGCCAGATCAACGAAGCCGTCATTGTCATAGTCTCCCGCCGTACAACTGATTGCGCGGACGCGACCGTCTAGACCGGCTTGTTCCGTGACATCTTCAAACTTTCCGTTGCCGAGGTTGTGGTAAAGCGCCATGCCTCCTTGCGGGCCATTAGCGGCCAGGAAAAGATCGATCTTGCCATCCGCGTTGTAATCGACAAAGCAAGCGCCGGAGCCGGTATTGTCCTTCAGTGGATCAGTCGGAACACTGGCGGGCAGTCCCGCTTCTTTCGTCACGTCCACGAACTGCACCTTGATCTGTGCGGGGGGCTTCAGTTGCGCTTGCGGCGATTCGAGCGCGCGCGAGTACTGTCCCTGCTCTCCGTAGGCGAGGCTCATGGGCGAGCCTAGCTTGTTCTGCGTGATGTACTGGAACTTCTTCAGATGCTCGCGGCCGTGGTCGACGTCGCCGGATTGCTGGTAGGCGCGGGCGAGTCCGAACTCGGCCGAGGCGTGCAGCGGATTGATTTGCAGCGCGTGCTGAAAAGCTTCAATCGCGGGCGGAAACTGTTTGGCCTGCACGTAGGCCGTGCCGAGGAAATACCAGGTGTCGGCGTCGTTCGGATCGATTTCGCTGACGCGCTTGAAGTCGTCGATCGCGGCCTGAGCGTCGCCCGAATTTTTGGCGAGCAGGCCCAGGCTGTACCACGCGTTCGGATTTTTGGGATCAGCCTTCAGCGCGTCTTCAAGCGCGGCTTTCGCCTCATCTATTTTCTGCAGGTTGAGGTAGGCAACGCCTTCGTTCATGCGGGCGATCGCGAGCTTGGGATCGGCCGCAGCGGCCTGTTTGAAGTAGTTGAGTCCCTTCTCGAACAGTTGCTGATTCATGTAGGCGCAGCCGAGATTGTTCAGGCGCGCGGCTTCGAGCGGGTCCGGCTGTGATGACGGCGTAAAAAGGCCGAATGCGGCCGGCAACGTGGCGACGAGAACGGCAGAGATTCTCAGATTCATCTGGATAAAGATTTAATCACAGAAGACAGCACTCGGCACTCAGCCGTCGGCATTCAGCCACCTGGCTGGTGCCGGGTGCCGATTCCTGATACTGGCTATTGATGCAAGCGGCTAATTTGCTTTTCCTGGGTGCGTGTGCGACTAGGTGATGGGAGGAGGCTTTCGATTCATAGCACATGCTTTTTGAAGCACCGCAGCGACTCGCAACACCGTCTCCTCTTCCCACGGCCTGCCGGCAATTTGCACGCCAATGGGCAGGCCATCGGGGGAATAACTCACGGGAACCACCGCCGCCGGATTGCCCAGCAGATTGAACCACTCGGTATAGCTCCACGCATCGAGATAATTCATCGTCTTGCCCTCGACGATCCAACTGCGCTCGCCATGCCGAAAAGCGGGGACGGCCGCGGCCGGACAAAGCAGAATGGGATACTCCTGCATCTGCGCCAGAAGCTCGGCGCGTAAAGCGTCTCGCTGAATCCAGGCCTCAAGCAGCGAGTCCGCAGACAGTTCCGGTTCCGCAGCGCACCAGTCGAGAAACTGCCGTAGAATCGGACTGAGATCGCGCTCGCGTCCACGAAACATCGGACCGATCAGCATTCCGCCTATCTTCACGAAGAACTTTTTCCACAGTTGTCGCGCAGTTTCCAGTCCCGCAGGACGAAACTCCTCAACCTGAAATCCCTCCGCGCGCAAAACTTCTGCCGCTGTTCTTACCGCTTGGCGAGTCTCGGCAGTAACCGGAGTGCGCCCATCATCTTCGAAATATCCAATGCGCAGTTTTCGTACGTCCTCAAACTTCGGCCAACGCAGCGGCACCGGCGCTGCGAATGAATCGCCGTCATCCGGTCCTTGCATCACTTCGAAGAGTGCCTTCAGATCCGCCACGGTACGCGCCATCGGGCCGACGACGCCGATCATGGCAAACGGCCCGCCGGATGCGGGAAAATGTCCGGTCGAGGGAATTCGGCCGGGCGTCGGTTTCAAGCCACAGATGCCGCTGAAATGTGCCGGCACTCGGATCGATCCTCCGCCATCGCTGCCCACGCCGCCCGCAGACATCCCCGCCGCGATTGCCGCCGCTTCACCGCCGCTTGACCCTCCGGGCGTTCGATTCAAATCCCAGGGACTATTCGTGCGCCCGTACAAGAGATTGTCCGTCTCCCATGCCATGAGCAATTCGGGAGTGTTGGTCACGCCCAGGACAATCGCTCCGGCAGCGCGCAAACGCGCGACCAGAGGTGCATCTCGTGCCGCGATATATCCCTCACGCAGGCGTGTGCCCGCCTCGCAGCGGTAGCCGGCAACTTCGATTGAACTTTTTATGCTGATCGGAACCCCGTGCAGAAGTCCGAGATCCTGACCGTTCTTGACTGCATCTTCTGCCGCACGCGCTTCGCCAAGCACAAGTTCGGGCTCAACTTGAACGTAAGCATTCAGCTTGGGATTTAGTCTCTCGATTTTTTCAAGATGTGCCTCGGCCAGCTCTATGGGCGAGATTTCCTTTTTCCCAATCAACCGCGCCATTTCGACAGCCGGAAGAAACGTGAGATCATTCATGAGCGGACGGGCCTTCGAGTCGCGCCTTCCAGTGCAGAGTCGAGCATCTTCTTTTCCCCGGAAGTAAGTGGCCGGCAAGCGCCCTTCGCCAAATCTCCCAGTTGGAGCGGACCAATCGCAACGCGCACCAGTCGCAGGGTTTCCACCTCGAAAGCAGAGAGCATGCGGCGAATCTGCCGATTCTTGCCTTCATCCAGAACGATCTCGAGCCAGCAGTTCTTTTCGCCACTACGCAGCATTCGCGCATCGCGGGCGCGCAGCAATTCGCCATCGGACATTACTCCGACCTTAAATGCGCTGGCCAATTCCTCTCCCGCAATAGAAGCGACTTGCACGTGATAGGTCTTTTCCAGGTGGGTCTCGGGAGCGGCAATGCGCGCTGCCCATTCGCCGTCGTTCGTCATCAGAAGCAATCCCTCGCTGGCTTTGTCAAGACGTCCGACCGGCGCTAACCAGGGAAGGTTATCGTCGAACTTGCGGACGATCTCGTACACAGTCGCGCGGCCCTTTTCATCGGAAGCAGACGTGATCAGCCCGCGCGGTTTGTTCATCATGAGATAGATTTTCGTCTCATCTTCAATGGCGCGCCTATTTACATGAATTCGGTCTCGCCCAAAACTGACTGGAGCTTCAGGATCGCGGCGCACGGATCCATTGAGCCGCACATGTCCCCCGCAGATCAGTTCCGCTGCTTGAGACCGCGAGCAGTATCCCAGCTTCGACAACGCGCGCGCCAACCCGATTTTGCGAAGTCGCCCGGTCACGCATCTATGCTAACGGAACTGCGTGAATCGAAGCGCCGATGCTGCTTAACTCTGCACCATCGCGGAGGACTTGATAGCATAATTAAAGAACCACCTAACCACGCGGTTCACACAGAGGAGTTCGCAATGGCCCATCAGCACCCTCCCCGGTTCCTGAAGATTGTTGACGACGCAAAAACCCGCTTGCGTGAAACCAATGTCGATGAAGTAAAGAAAAGACTGGATCGCGGCGACAAGTTCCTGCTCGTCGACGTGCGCGAAGAGAGCGAATTCGCCAAGGATCATCTTCCCGGGGCCATTCACCTGGGCAAAGGCGTGATTGAGCGCGATATTGAAGCTCGCGTCCCCGAACTCAAAACCGAGATGATTCTTTATTGTGGCGGTGGATTCCGCTCCGCCCTGGCCGCCGACAACCTGCAGAAAATGGGCTACACCAACGTCATCTCCATGGATGGCGGCATCCGCGGCTGGCGGGAAAAAGGCTACCCGTTAACCGCAAAGCCCTAGAAGGACGCTTTTCAAGGTTTCAAGTTGTAGGCCCTCCTGGATTGACCTTGTAAAACGCGAAACTTCGAAACATCTTTCTGTGGTAAGCTGCGCGTCTTGCCTCTATGAACGCCCGCATTTTTTTCTGGTCGCTGACCTCCGCCCTCGCCGGATTTTTATTCGGCTTCGACACCGTTGTCATCTCGGGCGCCGAAAAAACCATTCAATCTCTCTGGGGACTCAGCCCCGGCCTCCACGGCATTGCCATGGCCTCGGCCCTCTACGGGACGGTGGTCGGCTCACTCATCGGCGGCTGGCCGGCCGACCGGTTCGGGCGTAAAGCCACATTGCTTTGGATCGGCGTTCTTTATTTTCTCGGAGCGGTCGGGTCGGCTCTGGCCCCGAACGTTGTTGTTTTTGTCGCGGCTCGGGTCATTGGCGGACTGGGAATTGGCATCTCCACCGTCGTCGCCCCCATGTATATCTCCGAGATCGCTCCCCCAAAGCATCGCGGAAGGCTAGCCGGCATGTTCCAATTCAATATCGTTTTTGGAATTCTGATCGCCTTCGTCTCCAATGCGCTGCTGGCCGGAGTTGGGGAAAACGCCTGGCGATGGATGCTCGGTGTCGCGGCGTTTCCCTCGCTGCTTTATGCCGTGTTCTGTTTTGGACTGCCGGAAAGCCCGCGCTGGCTGTTAAGCAGAAAAGGCGACCGAGCGGCAGCGCTGGAGGTTCTGCGACGGGTCGAACCCGACGTTGCCGCATCTGAAATTGCCGCGCTGGCGGATGAGATCGCGGCTGCATCCTCCGTGGAAATTTCTTCCGGCCATTTCTGGACGTCCCGCCTGCGCAGGCCGATTCTGCTCGCCATCCTGATTGCCTTCTTTAACCAGCTTTCCGGCATTAACGCAATTCTTTATTTTGCTCCGCGTATATTCGAATTGACGGGCCTCGCTGCGAAGGCGGCGCTGCTGCAATCTATCGGGATTGGGGCTACCAATCTCGTTTTCACGTTTGTTGGTCTCTGGCTGATCGATCAACTGGGACGCCGCACGCTTTTATATATCGGCTCGTTCGGCTACATTATTTCGCTTGGCCTGACTGCATGGGCGTTCTTCACCCAGCATTACGCCATCGTGCCGATCTGCATCTTCGCCTTCATAGCAGCCCACGCCATTGGGCAAGGGGCGGTCATCTGGGTTTTTATCTCGGAGATTTTTCCGAACCGTCATCGCGCCGAGGGCCAGACGCTCGGCAGTTTCACGCACTGGACGTTCGCCGCCCTGCTGACCACGTTTTTCCCCAAGATGGTCACGGCTTTCCCGCCTGGATACGTTTTCCTGTTCTTCACCGGCATGATGGTTCTTCAACTCATCTGGGTGAAGACGCTTGTGCCTGAGACAAAAGGTGTACCGCTCGAAGAGATTCAACGCCAGCTGGAGATCGCATAAAACCAAATCACTGGCCAACATCTCCCTCGGGTCCGCATACACTCAGCGCAAGGATGCGCGATTCCGTCACGATCTTGTCGCTGGCATACGGCCCGTCAACTTCCTGATCAGTTCAGTTTCGGAGGAGTCGTAGGGCGTTCCATCCCTGCGAAAAATATCGTGAAACCATGGCTTGGGCTCGGCCGTGTACGTCTTTTCCCACGAGTCCCAGGGATAGATCGTCTGCGTTTTACCGCTTACGAATCCCCAATTGTAGGCGCCCACTCGCTCCTGTTTGAGAACAGGAAGGATCGCGGCAAATGTGCTGCCCAACGGACGCGCCATGTACTCGGTGCAGATGATCGGCCGCTGGAAGCGGCGTAGCGATTCGATTCTTCTTTTCATCTCGTCCGGCGGACCGTAGCAATGAAAAGTGATGACATCAGAGTTCTCAAGTTGAAATCTCGCCATCTCGCTCAGCCCCGTCTCCGACCAGTCGTCTTTCCAAACACCGCTAGTCAGTGGCTGTGTGGGACGTGCACTGCGAGCCCATTGCCATTCTCGTTTCAGAAGCTCGAGTGCTACCTCCGCCTTGTTGGGGAGCTCCCGACGTCCGTACTGATCGCTGCCGTTGTCCGGTTCGTTCATCAGGTCCCAGATCACAACCCGACGATCGTTGCGAAAATGAGAAATCACACCGACGATGTACGGCCTCACCTCGGCGTCCCAGCGCGACGGATCCTTCAAGACGTCAGCTCCGGGAGCCTGCACCCAGCCCGAATTATGAACATGAGGACGCGGCTCACGCTGCTTTCCCAGCTTCGGGTGCGGATCCCAAACTGAATCGAGCAAAACAAACATGATGCGGATGTGATGCTTGTCCGCTACGCCTAAGAACTCGTCCATGCGCGTGAGGAAACCGGCCGAATCCTGTTGCCAAAGCAGATTGTGGAGAAAGACCCGCATCGTGTTCATCCCCAGTCCTTCGGCCCAGCCCAGTTCGCGATCGATTGTCGGCAGATCAAACGTATCGGCTTGCCACATTTCAAGTTGATTAATCGCAGTGCTGGGGATGAAATTACTGCCTACAAGCCATGGTTGCTGCGCATACCACTCTTGCGCCCGTTGCGGCGACCATCGCTCTCCGGGCGCAGCCCCATCGCCCCCAACATTCTGTGAAGCAAAGCAGAACACAGTACAGAAAAAGAAAATTGCGCTCACGGTCCAGCTCATTTTTTGTAACATGCGTTCTCCCGTAGCACGTCTTTTCATCTTGATCACCCAATGCAGTGGCTAGCCTTTCCCAGCAGCAAACTATCTCGTCAGCCTGTACAGCACACAACTGTGGGGCGCCAGAGAAATCGCCAACGACTGACGAGCACCAAGATTCTGCCGCTGCCACAGATCGCGTACGTTATATCGAGGGTCCTCCAGCCCGAGCTTGTTCCATTCATAGTGAACGGCCTGGGTGTTCTCGCTCCGGTTGAAGACAGCGACAAAAAATTGCTTCTGCTCCGGCGCCCGCGCCGTCCAGACCACGATGTCATCGCCGCCGATGACCTGGTGATTGTCGTACGAGTGTTGATCAACGAAAAGGACCTCCGCGTTCGTCAGCAATGCCTTCGTCCATTCGTCGGACTGCGGAAGATTTCCTCCCATCATCAGCGGAGAACGAGACATGCACCATAAGGTGAAAAGCATGCGTTGCTCGTCATGCGTAAGCCGCGAGATTCGCGCGTTCCCGCCCCATCCGGGCGCCGGCCCCAGATAGCCGATCGGCAGCATGTCCGCGTCCGGCCAGTGTCCCGGTTGCGATTCAGTCGCCCATTTTGCCGCTCGAGGAAACTGGTCATTCAAACCCTGCGGATACGCGACATTACTGTGCCATAAATCCCATACGTCGTCGGATATTCGCCACATCTCTGCGTAGGAGCGCAACTCCGCGACTTTGTCGATCGGCGCTTCCCCGGGAGACAAACTCAACACAATCGGCCGGCCCGTCTTGCGCAAAGCCAAACTCAGCATGCGGATGTCATCACCCTTATACGGCCGGCTCGCCATGCAATCGGCTTTCACAAAATCCACACCCCAACTTGCGTACAGTGCGGCGATCGAGTCGTAATACGCCTGGGCTGCAGATTTTGCCGCGTCGGTTCCATAGTTGTCGTAATTCCAGGGACAGGTATCGGAACGGTTCGCGGCAGCATCGGCACGATACGGAGAACCAGCGATCGGCAGTTTCTTTTCGACCGCCTCCCTCGGAATGCCACGCAGAACATGAATGCCAAACTTCAGGCCAAGCGAGTGGATGTAATCCGCTAGCGGCTTGAAGCCGGCACCCCTTGCGGACGATAGAAACCGCGCCGGGTCGGGAATATAACGTCCGTCGCCGTCGATGTGATAGCGGGCGTTTTTCGAATTTCCTTCGGGAGTTGGATTTGCTACAAACCACTCCATGTCGACGACCACGTACTGCCAGCCGTAGCTCTTCAGGTTGCGCGCCATCCATTCGGCATTTGCCCTCACATCTGTTTCAGTCACCGTGGTGCCGAACGAATCCCAGCTGTTCCATCCCATGGGTGGAGTTGGAGCCAGGACCGTGTCTGAAGCCTCTGCATTTACGGGGGAGGAAAAATCATTTGTTATGGGATGAATCGAAGACGGTTCCCAGGCGCCACCGAACGTGATGATCAGCGGTGGGATTGAGATCAACAGAACGCGGATCAAAGGAAAAGTACGGAGCATTATTTCAGGTCGACTGCACAATGCCAGCAGAGAAGCGAAAATATATCCTAATTTGCTTGCCACGTTACACTTTTTGCATAAAGGTGAACCAAACGGCCATGCGGGTAAGTATGGCGGGCGTGGCTTCGTGCCGAAAAGAAAGGACTGGCTGCCACGATCTGCGTAAACGTTCCCGGAACTAACTGAGTCAATCTGTTGTGTGGAAGTGTCGTCTGGATTCAGCGCAGAAGCACCGAAATAAACTGCGCTGATATCCTTGTTTTAGAAAGTAAAGAAGGCTCTTGCACAGTTTCGGACAGCCAAACGTGCTGCCCATTTCCGGGTAGACGGCAGGCCCCACGAACCTGTGCTAAGATGCGGAAACGTTTTCGACGAATCCGCGAATCGTCGCTGGGGGATACAAGCTTCTTCCGTTGCTTAAAGTCCCAGGCCGATACGTGGAAAAACCTCTATTCTTGAATCGGAGAATGTATGGCCACCAAGAAGATGACGATGGGCCTGATTGTAGGCAATCGAGGATTCTTTCCCGACCATCTTGCCAAGAGCGGGAGAGAGGAGATGCTGGGAGTACTACAGGCCGCGGGCATCGAGGTGGTGGCGCTGACTCCGCAAGAGAGCAAATACGGAGCCGTGGAAACGCGCGAAGAATCGCACCGTTGCGCCGATCTTTTCAAGCGCAATCGGGAACGCATCGACGGAATTATCGTCACTCTACCGAACTTTGGCGAAGAGCGAGCCATCGCCGACACCTTGCGTCTGGCCGATCTGCGCGTCCCGGTGCTCGTTCAGGCGACGCCCGACGAACCCCAAAAAATGACCATCGCTTCCCGCCGCGATAGTTTTTGCGGAAAGATGTCAGCCTGCAACAATCTTCGACAATACGGCATTCCCTATTCCATCACCACCCTGCACACCGAGGCTCCAGACTCGCCCGAGTTTGCCCACGACCTGCGCTGGTTCGCGGCCGTATGCCGCATCGTGAATGGTTTTCGCAATCTTCGTGTGGGGGCGATTGGCGCTCGTCCAACGGCATTCAATACTGTCCGCTACAGCGAAAAAATACTCGAGTCACAAGGCATCTCCATCGAGACCCTGGATCTTTCCGAGGTTCTGGGCCGCATCGAGCGGATGAAGGACAACGATGATCGCGCCCAGGCCAAGCTTTCGTCGATCACAAAGTACGTCGACGCGAGCAGCGTTCCCGCGCCAGCTCTAATGAAGATGGCCAAGCTGGGTGCGGTGATCGATCAATGGATGGCAGCCACGGAGGTGAAGATCAGCGCAGTTCAGTGCTGGACGTCGCTCGAAGAGAATCTTGGAGTCGTGCCTTGCACCGTTATGAGCATGATGAGCAACGAACTGCTCTCCAGCGCATGCGAGGTCGACATTTGCGGTGTGCTGGGCATGCATGCCCTGCAGCTCGCTTCCGGAACTCCATCGGCGCTTCTCGACTGGAACAACAACTACGGGTCCGATCCCAACAAAGCCGTCTGCTTCCACTGTTCGAACCTGCCCAAACATTTCTTCCGCTCGGTGAAGATGGATTTTCAGGAGATCATCGCGGGCACGGTGGGCAAGGAGAACACATTCGGCACCTGCGTGGGCTTGATCAAGCCCGATCCCATGAGCTTCGCCCGCTTTTCTACCGACGACACGTCAGGCAAGATGCGCGGCTACGTCGGCGAAGGACGATTCACCGACGACGCGCTCAATACCTTTGGCGGCGCAGGAGTTGTCGAGATTCCGGATCTACAGCGCCTGCTCCATTTCATCTGCGAGCGGGGCTTTGAGCACCACGTCGCGGCCAATCTTTCAACCGTGGCATCGTCCGTCTACGAAGCCACGACCCGCTATTTGGGCTGGGACATCCACTGGCACGACTGCCCGAACGGAGCCTGCTGAACCAGCATTGCCGGCTAATCGCAGGTGACCAGCTGCAGACTAAAAGCTGAATCGAGCTCCCAGCACGACAACGCGCCCGGTCAGACAGCCCGCAATCGTGCCGAAGTTCGGGGCGGTGATATTGTTCGTCATCTCGGTTGGGTTGAAGTTCAAATTGTTGAATAGATTGAAAACATCCATCTGCAACTCGATTCTTGCGCCTTCTCCCAACACACGATTGTTGGGCAGCCCAAATCCTTTGGCTATGGTTGCATCCACGTCTCTGTAGCCGGGCATGTTCAGAGAGTTGCGCAGGACGCCGGGCGGCTGAGGAACGGATGTTCCCGCGGCCGGAGTGCCTGTGTAAGAGGTGTACGTTGGGGTGGAGAAATACGCCGTGCCTCCCAGCGGAAAGTTTGAAGTCGCTGGCGCCTTGAATGCATTGTTGCTGGTGCTCGTACCCGCTCCACCCAGATAGCTGCCCGGAAATAACGAAGTATACGTGCCATTGTCGGTATACAAGCTTCCGTTATTCACGCTCACTACGGGAGTCCAGGGAAAACCGGAATGCAGGTTGAAGATGCCGCTCAGCGACCAGTCCCCCACAATTTTCTCAATCCATTGCCGGTTGGCGTGGAAGAACACCGGCTGCCACATGCCATAAATTCTGAGCGCCTTGGCTACGTTGTAATCGGATCGCCCGTAATCGAGATTAAGGTCATAGGGATAGGGCTGGAAAAAATACGGACCGGAACTCGTATCCATGCTCTTGGACCAAGTGAATTGCCCGTCGGCAAGAAACTGACGCGACAACTGATGCTTCAGCTCAGCCAGCAAGGCGTTGTAGTTCGCCCGTCCGTTGACGTTCCAGTAGTCGCCACCAGCGATCTGAGGATTTTGCGCGTAGCCAAGCGTTGCCGGGACGGCAGTCGGGGTTTCATGGAAAAAAATGTTGTGTGACACGCTGCCTTGATAGCCGAGCGTGGCGATCAACTGATGCGCCAGCTCATCTTCCACTTCGAACGAGTAATGATGTACCAGCATCGTGGGCAAATGGGTGGGGAAAACTTCGATATTGAGGCCGGTGCCGCTGGTGGGCAAGCCGTTCGGCCCGAACGCAACGACCGTGTTCGGATTCGCCGGGTAAGTTAAGAGTGAATTTGTGGTTGCGGCGGTTTGATACACAATGCCCGGGTTCGGCGAACTCGGCGCGGACATGGTGAAGGTCGGAAAGACGACCAGGCCGGGATTCGCCACAATGCTGGATGAAATCGCGATTTCTTCCTGGTTGTAGTTGAGGCCGTAACCACCGCGCAGCACGAGCTTGTCGTTGAAGCGGCCCGGACTCCAGTCGACGCCGATCTCGGGACCAAAGTTATCCTTCTGTGGAGTCCATGAATTGCCCCTGCCGATCGTGAGTCCGGTGAGATAGTTCGCACCCGCGCCCGGCGTGGCTACAAACATGTTGTTCTCTTTGGAGTAAAGCGGTCCAAAGTATGACCATCGCAATCCGGCGTTGATGGTCAGATTTTTGCGAAGTTTGAAGTCGTCCTGGACAAAAAATCCCCAGAAATTTTCGCGGTCATCCTGACGCTGGGTTGTAGGCAAGCCAGTCATGGGATTGAAGCTGCCCTTTTCCTGCTGCGGTGCGTCATTGAGAAAATCCCAGATGTTGAAGAAGAAATAGCTGGGCACGCCGCTTGAAACGTTGTTCTGGAGATAAAACAGGCGAGTCAGTTCTCCGCCAAACTTGAGTGTGTGTCGGCTGATGATCTTGGTCGCCACGTCTTTGAAGCTATAGGTCCACTGATTGAGGATGCTGCCGACATTTGGACCGAACGAGCTGGGCGTGATGCTGCCGGTCATATCGATGTTATCGGTCGGCAGTCCGACGGGGGATTGAGGATTATCAGCGACTTCGTTCCATCGATAGCCGGCAGCGTTGGCGCGCGCTTCATTGAGAAATGTTGAGGAGATCGTGCGATTCCAGATTATCGAAAAAGCGTCGTTGACCTGGTCGTGATGGAACAGATCGTAGCCGCGGTTTCCGTTGTAATCGGTTTTGGTCAGCGGGACCCAATAGAGGGCAAATGCGATGTGGTCTTTGTTGGTCAGATTCGCATCGACGCGGCCGTTGTACTGGGTTGCCGTAAAGCTTGTCGCATTCAAGGTCAGGTAATTGGCAAGGTCGGCCACTGCGCCAAGGCCACTACCGACGCCGGGAGTGGCACTGCTGGTCCAGGTCGGGTCTTGCGTTCCGAGAGGCGTTGTCAACGGAGTTCCAACATTAATTCCCTGCCCCGCAATGGTGACGCAATCCACTCCTTCGCTGAGCCCGGCGGTTGTGCAGTTGGCAGCCGGATTCAGAGTACCGACCACAGGATTGCCGGGGAAGGAAAGATACTTTGCTGCAATGCTCCCGGTAGGGGCCAGGGCATCGAAGGCCGCAGTGTCATACCAGCCGTTCCCCTGGACTAGAACTGTAGGCTCGCGAACGGTTTCATAGTTGAAGAAGGCAAAGACCTTATTTTTCCAAATCGGCCCGCCGAGGCTGCCGCCAAACTGGTTAAATCTGTTGTCGTCTCGGGTAAGGGGAAGGGTAAAACCGTTGAACGGTTGAACGGCATTCAGATTGGGTTGATGGGTGGTATAGAAAAGGCTGCCATGAAACTGGTTGGTGCCACTCTTGGATGTAATTTGAATTTGCGCGCCAGAGAAGCGGCCGTACTCCGCGTCATAGGAATTGGTGACGACCTGGACGTTATCGACTGAATCTTCCGACGGTGTGATTACGGTGGAACCGCCCCACACGGCGCTGACCGTGCTGATGCCATCAATCGATATGCCGTTGTTTTCGGTCTGATTGCCGTTGGCGATGATCTGCGCTCCGTTTTCAGTCTTGAAAATGCCGTCGTTGCCTCCAGACTGCCCGCCGCCGGTCTGAGTACCGGGGAGGTTGTAGTTGTCGGTGCTGCTTGCCTGAGAGTTATCGCCGAATGACCCCGGAGCAAGCTGCGCCAACTTCATGACGTCTCTGCCAAACGAAGGCATGTGCTCGATTTGATTGCTGCTGATCGTGCCGCTGATTGTGGCTGTGTCCGTATCCAGCGCCTCGGTCGTGCCAGAAACAGAGACGGTCTGTTGGACCTCACCTATCTCAAGTTGTATGTCGAGAGCATTCGGCTGCTCAGGAATGATCTGCACGCGGTCGAAAACTCTTTTCTTGAAGCCTTGCGCCTCGGCCGTCAGGCGATATGGTGCCGGCTGCAGTGCATTGAATTGGTAGATGCCGTTGGCATCAGAGACCGAGACCAGAGTCTGGTTTGTGTCCAGGTCGGTGAGACTTACTTTCGCACCGGGAACGACCGCACCCGATGCATCCGTAACGGTTCCGCGCAAAGATCCGCGAAATTGGGCGTGGAGAATCCCGCCCAGTAACATTGTGCAAAACGCAACTTTTACAAATTGGACTGAAAACGGTCGCCGCGTCATACGTACTCCTGTGTCTGGGCGGTCCCTCAGGAGTCGGTGTTTCGCCCCACCGTTTCACTGACAGCGAGAGCCATGAAGACGCTGAATTTGAGAGTCGCTCCGTGCTTATAACAGCTGCGGCCGAGCAAATCACTACGCTGAGAACCGTATTTGGACGAAGAAAAACGCTGGGTATGAAAACGGGCGATGCCGAATACTGGAAATGGAACCAGCCTCCTGAAGTTAGGAGAGCAAGAACGCTCAATCCTCTGTCGCCATTACAGGAGCGTATTCAACGGGACGCAGGCTGGGTGACAGGCTGATTGTCGGGCTTGAACCCAATTCGATCGAGCGCCGGTGTGATTTCAGGATTGGACATGAAGAGTTTCCATATCAATCCCGTGCGGTAGTTCTCGACCATCACCACGATCGGCGCCTGATCCAGCCCCATATAGATGGGGGAAAACCAGTTTCGGCTAATGTTGAACGCGTCCCGAGGACCATAGATTCCCCAAAGTCGGTCACCGAGATCGCGATAGAAATGCTTCAAAGCTGCCATGGATAGCGTCGGTGTATACGGAAATGACCCGAGCGCTCCCGTCGGCGTGATGGTGCCATCATCGCTGTTTGTGTTTGGGGCGTGGGCGAGGTAGCCGATCTGATCATCGCTGGCAGTCAGGCCCCAACTGTCAGCGCCATAGCCTGCGTAGTGCCCAGGATCTTGCTCGCAATACGCCGCATCAATGAGTGCGATGTTGCGATTGTTATCGAAATAATCCGTATAGCGGTCGTGAATACCACGGGGGTCGAAGCCCATAAACGAATATTGCGTGAAGAAAAGTGGGCCGCCAGTGCCCACGCCGACATCCAGCTTGATGCCATAATACGTGTGGCCGTTTTCATAGTGATCGCCGTCTGCGGTTCCCGACCATCCCTCGCGATAACTTACTGCCGTCGGAGACTGCCCGGCCCATCCCGTGTAGTAAAGGTCGGCGGGCACGGAGTGGGTGGGCGAGGCAATGGCCAGCAAATAAGTGATCATCACTTCATTAAATCCGGTGAGGCGATGGTCGATATAAAAACTCCATTCCGGCGACCAGTGCCATAGCAATGCGTCCCTCTGGGTGGAACGGCGATACCAGTCCCACTCAACTGCCTCCCATAGGTGGGAGATTCTGGCATAGAGACTCTGTTCCGCCTCGCTCGGACCTTTAAAATATTGCCGCGCGGCTAACAGGCCTTCCATCAAGAAAGAGGTTTCCACCAGATCGCCGCCATCATCGAAGATGCCGAAGAGCGGAAGAGTCTGATCGGTAGACGCGTTCATGAAATGCGACCACGCCCCGTGATAGCGAGGCGCTTTTTCGAGAAAATCGACGAGCTTTGTCAGGCGTTCAAGACCCTGCTCTCGCGTAATGAATCCACGATTGACCCCGACCACAAGAGCCATGACGCCGAAGCCGGTTGCGCCGGTCGCGACAATGCGGTCATCTCCCGGAATGTTCTCTCTCGTCCCACTAGAATTTGGGTCGGCACCTTCCCAGTAGTAGCGGAAGCAGGCCTCCTGCAACATAGTCAGCAACTCGTCGTCGTTCAACTCGCGAGTGCTGGCGCTGGCTATTTCGGAAAACGAAGACTGCTGATAGTTTTTGTCGACAGCAACAACCTTGTAGTAGGCCTTTTGATCCGACTTGCCTAAAAAGTCAGCGTAACGTGTGAAATAAGGTTGTTGCGTGCCGACCGGCTGAAAGTTAGTTCCGTCAAGGGATCGATAGACCGTGTAATTTTGCAAGGCATCGGCGTTGGCTACGGCATCCCAGGTGAGGTCGATGTGACGGTCATAGCCGGTTGCCCGCAAATTCTGGGGAACGGCAGGAGGACCCTGCCCGGCTGGAACATCGCTGTCTATTTTGATCTCGTCGAGGATCAGAGTTCGAGGAGTGTCATCGGCTGCGCTCTGGGCAAAATAGATACTGTGCAAACGGCGAGGATCAAAGGGATGCGCCGATGCGGTCGTAAATTCTGCTAAAGGAATTTTCGCCTGCGTCCACTTGCGGGCGGGCAAGTCTCCCGACGACACATTCATTTTGATTCGCACAGAAAAGTTGTGCGACTGATCTTCCAACTCGATCAGAGGCAGCGCGCTGGCGGGAATCGTTTCGGGCGAGTAACACCACAGGTACAAAGTGTCGCCGTGAAAATCGGGAACCCGGTTGCGGATGCTCACTACGCGAATCTCGCCTTCCCAACTTCCACCCGCAATCGACCGCCATGTCAGTCGAAGAGCGTTCGGAGGCGAAAAGAATATCCTGGTTTCAACGGGAAGCTTTCCGGAAGGTAGCTCTAAAGTGCTCGGAGAAACTGCCTTTCCGCCGCTATAGAAATATGTAACCGGCGTCAGGCTATTGTCGAAAATCACGCGCTGGTGGTAATCGAGGCTTGTGGAGGCCCGAACCATGCCAAGGCACAGGAGCACCATCCAGCACGCCACGATTGAGTTTCGCATGATGTCGGCTGACCTGACAGAAACCGCTCCGCCCAAAGGCCGGCGAGAGCCAACGATGCTCAATATACAGAATCCTGAACCGCTGATGTTTTCACCGAGCCCGGCGTTGGGTCGATACAGGAAGAACAGTAGGACCCGGGCGGTCGATAATCGAGCAGTCACAAGTAAGCTCAGTTGGGAACGGCTCATGGCTCTTGCGGGCTTAGGGGCTGCGAGCTACGGCAAAGTGCCCAGCAGGTGACGAAGATGACTGCGCCAGCACCGGCGATTATCGCCTCTGGCGAGTCCAGGAACGGACGATTTCCGTCGGGTGAAGTTCCTTGGTGACGACCACATTTTTCATCTCGCGATTTCCGCTCACCTTCGTGAATTACCTCGCGTCCCGTGGCCGCCTTGGCCTTGCGATCTGCGCCGTTCCCTCCCGAATCGATATACACGTCGCTTTTCACCGCCGAGACCACCACGGTCGAATTCAGATCACTAACTTCGTAGCGAGTCCATTCTGCGTCGTTCATCGGCAAAATCATCAGGCAACCGACCCGCACTCCTAGACCATGCGAGGTATAGATGGACAGGCTGCCGTGATCGAGGGAAAGGTCGCCGCCTTCGAATGTAAGCAACGTCTCTGGAGCGATATCCACGCGGGATCCGCTAAGCTCAATCACCGCGGCCGATCCCCTCCCGGTTTCGATGAGAACGCCTGGATAGATCGCCGACGCGGACGGCGCGGGATTGTTATTGAGGAGAACGACGCCGCTGCTACGCAAAATTGCCGCAGCATTTTCTTGCGCCAACAGGGAAAGCGCGAGCAGCATGACAACACAGTCGCAGACGAGATTTCGCCATATCGACAGATTAGCCCCGAGCCATTCCGCACTGACTGCCCTGTCGAAAGCTTACCCTGCATTCCCGGTCGTCACTATTGGCACCGCTGGTGACAGGGAAGCTCGCAAGACGCCCCGCAGGTTTGCTCGCTTAGGCGCGGGCAAAATCGATATACCCTTTTTGAGCGTCGGTGCGGATGAGTTTGGCACGCAGCTTGTCACCTACGTCCAATCCATGCTGGCCTTGCGCGAGCAGTCCTTCCATATGCGGTTGCATGACGCGGACAAAAGTTCCGCGATCGGTGACGCCGGTGACGATTGCATCGAAAATTTCACCGATTCGTTTTTGCATCGCGATGGCGACCAGTCGCTTCGACATTTCACGCTCAACTTTGCGGGCAGCATCTTCTTTCTCGGTACAGTTGGCGGCGACGGCGCTCAGTTCGTCATCCGAATACGGATTTTTCTGGCCTGCCAGCATGGCCTTGATCAAACGCTGCGTCACCACGTCGGCGAAGCGACGATTGGGCGCGGTGGAATGCGTGTAATCCTGCACAGCCAGGCCGAAGTGTCCGGGCGCAACTTCCCCTGGGCGCTCCAGTACGTATTCGCCCGGACCTATCAGTTTTATGATCGTAAGCGACAGATCGGCGAAATGATCAGCATCCGCGACCTTGCGGCGGAGCAAAAGCTCGTTCAGGGCTTTGGAATCCGGCTGTGCGGGCAGAGTCTCGCCTTTGCTCGCCGCCAGTTGCACAATGCGATCCCAGCGTTTGGGCGTGCGCACGATGCGGCGAATAGAAGATACCTGTTCGAGCTGGCGGGCCACGACTCCGTTAGCCGCGACCATGAAATCTTCAATCAGATCGGTTGCGCGATTTCGCTCCTGCTTCACGACATCGATGACTTGATCATTCAATACGAGAGGATGCAGTTCGTCGGTATCGAGGTTCAGCGCACCGTGCTCGTGACGCTGATTTTTCAATTTCTGCGCGACCTCATCCTGCAGTTTGAGCTGTGCCTGCAAATCCGTGGAGGCAGCGATCTTCGGCGGCGCAGCAGCGTGTCCCTCCAGCCACGCGCCCGAAGAGTTGTACTGCAATTGAGCCTGGTTGCGGACGAGAGCGCGGTAGACGCTCTCCCCTGAAACACCACCCGCATCATCGACAGCAAATTCAATGACAACAGCGAAACGGTCCGCGTTTTCGAGAAGCGAAGTTGTGCCGGTCGAAAGTTCTTCGGGCAACATGGGAAAATTACGGACTCCCGTATAGACCGTGGTGGTCTCGCGCGCGGCGTGTTGATCAATCGGCGTCTGGCGGGGAACAAAGGCATCCACGTCGGCGATGCCGATCATCACTTTCACATTGCTGTTCGAAAGCTTCTCCACAACTTCAATCTGATCGAGATCGCGGCTGGTGTCGTTGTCGATCGAAGACCACAGCAGATGGCGCAGGTCGCGAACATCACCGGTTGCCGGCATCTCCGGTGGCCGGTTTTTGAGATCGGCCAGTTGTGGTCCAACCTGAGGCGGAAAATCGGGCTCGAAACCATGCTGCAGCATGATCTCTTTCGCGATGGCCTGCAGATCCAGATGAGATGGGTAGGATGGCTTGGCGTCGGCCATTGATTCTCCGTGCGGAAGCGAAGTCGAATCAGGCTATCACGCACGAAAAGAATCGCGAATGCCTACGGAGAGACCTGGCCTCGGTTCAAGCGAGCGATATCCGCGTTGGTATAGACGCGCGCGGCGTGAAGAGGGTGATGTTTCCAATAGGTGGCAATGTCGCCGAGCGGAGTGCCATATCCACCTTCGCGAAGAAACCCAGGAGTGGCGATGGCAGTGACGCCGACATCGAAGTAGGGCGTTTGTGCCGGCTGTGCCGGAGTTGTTTCAGATCGGCAAGCCGGGGTGGCAGGACACTCCGGTGGTAATTGATTGAAGGTCAGATCACCCACTCCCCAGTAGATCCAATCAATCTGTCCTTGGGTGCGCAGTTCGCCGAAGGCGCGAGTATCAGGCGTACCGGAATGTTCTTCCGCGGGAGCGTTTGGCGTAGCCAAAGCCGGCGTATCCAGTGAAAGTGCTGGCGTGGCAATCGGCCGCAGGAAAAGCGGCGAACTGTGGTTCATCAGATACTCCGGACCTTTGGAGAAATCTGTGTCCTGGGCACCGCAGAGCGTGACTATCGACGGCAGAAAAAACAACAGGCTGGCAAACCGCATACCGGGACTCCTTAAATGCGCCTTCTCGTGTGGGAGAGGACAACTCCGCGAATCCGGCAGTGGAGGCCGTTTTCACTCACTATGTAGACGCATTTGGCGTTCCCGGCGGTTGGCTAAAATCACGTAGAGCATGTAGAAAACCACGCCCAGATTGCCGAGAAACAGCGTAGAGCGGAACAGGTTCAGCCCGCGAAAAAGCTCGCGGATTTCGACCGGCAACAATAGGCATCCGGAGACCAGAGCAATCCATTCCGCCCATTGGCGCCCCTTCCACAGACCATAAGCCTCGATAAAGCGGAGAGCGGCGTAGGCAAAGGCGATGCGGGCAGCCGCCCAAAGACGCGCGTCTGTGACGCTGTCGGCAAAATCAAGAAAAAGCTGGGCGGCCCGTGTATCCGTATTGACGTGGAGAAGTGTAAGCAGACTCTCGGCAATGAGCCACGCGTCCCGGTGCAAAAGGGCAATGGCGCAGACTCCCATGGCGACCACAAAAATGCCCTTCACGAATTCGAACAGCGCCACGGCCCGGAGTAGCTGCCGCTGGCGGCGCTGGGAGTCAGGCTTGGTTCCGGCTTGCATGGACGAGGGCAATAACCCAGCAGGGTATCACGTGATCAAAAATCGCAACCAGCACCGCGCCACAGTGAGTTCGTGAACCTCAATGCCAGTGCTAGCTCTGGCGAATCGCCGCGCGCAATTCCTGAACAATTTCCTGTGAGGCTTTGATCGCGGCAGCATGCTGGTCGACAGGAAATGAAATCGCCCCAACGCGGGCGTGCCCGCCTCCACCATAGCGCTCGCAGATGCGGGCAAGATTGACTTCCGGTTCCAGCGGTGCCCAGGGATTCGATCCCACAGATACCTTCACGCGGAAGCTGCTTTTGCTGAGTCCCACACTGTAGACCGATTCCGGATGCAGATAGTAGGGAACGAATTTGTTGTAGCCCTCGAGTTCGTGATCCGTTACGTCGAAGAAAATCGTCCTGTCCTTGCACTCGCTGCGTTCTCTCAGGATTCCGATGGAAAGTTCATGGCGCTTGAGTAACGGTGGAAGCAGTGGCGCCACAAAAGGCTCCTCGAGAATTTCGGCCAACGATTTCGTGGCCAGCAGCGGGATCAGGCTGGGAACAAAGCCGTGATCCGGAGCCGATTCGATGACCATGGTCAACTTCATCGCCGGGGCTTTCATTTCTACAGCGGTCTTGGCATCAGGATAAAGAGCGCCATCAATGACGTCCGTCCAGTGCACCAGGTCGGCCAGCGGCGCGGGATTGAAGCCGAAACGCTGCTGCGCAATCATGGCGATAAAACTGGTGCAGGACTTGAAATCGGGATCGTAGAACTTGCGGTTACTTTGATCCTGCTCGAAGTGCTCGGCGTCGGCGGCCGAAAGAAACGCGCTCTCGTGATGATCAAACCACCACGTGATATTTGGCGAACTCGAATACTTGAAGTCGACGATGGCGTTCTCGTCGCCGTCAAACTTTTTTTCGTCAAACAGGGCGCCGGCACGATGCACCAGACCGGTGAAGATGAATTCCGCATCGCCCCGAATGCGCTCGCGATAAAAACGCGAAAACACAGCCGCGGAAGAAGCGCCGTCAAAACACTTATCGTGATAAAAAACCCGAACTCGCAATGAGTGCCCCAATTCGTTTCGGAATTATTCACTCCGTAGCCTGCACGCTGTTCGCTTTCAGGCGTGGGAGTAAAAGCTAATAGGATGGACAGCTTCGCAGAAGAATGTCAAGCACGAGAATGCCAGGTTGACTTACGATCCATCCGCCTGCTTTTCCGCCAGGTCGCCGATCACGGGAACTTTGAACATCTCTCCCTGAAATGCCTTGATGATAAGAACAATCCAAAGAAGAAATGCGGCCAGCACCGTCACAACGGAAATCAGCGTTACCAGCAGCGGACCAAGCACAGGAATCGCAACAAGAATGAGGAAGAGGAGCTTGAGCGCCGCTGCGAGAGCAAGCCCCGCCACCCACAGCAACAGGCATTGGAACGAATGAAATCTCACGAAACGATTTTGCTGGGAAGGCGGCTTCCGCAGAAAAAGAATTGCTGGAATGAAAGTGAGATATGCGATCGCGCCGGCTACGTTCTCACGGAGACCACCGACAAGTGCCTCCTCGTTGGCAATAGCCCGTTGCATCGAGCGACCGCAACCCGGACAAAAAGCGGCCGTTCCCGGCATTTGCGCAGCGCACTCGGGACAGGAAACGGAAATTACGGCGGACTCGTTCATCGCAGTACCGGTTCGGACGGCAAAGCGGCATCACCACTCTAGCATTGACGCGAGACCAGGCGAAGAGTACTGTTTCGTGCAAATTTCATGCGAGCCTGGATCGCCGCGGAGATGAAATGTCAACGTTTTGTGCCGCTTGCGGCAACAGCTTATCGCTAGAAGACCGTTTCTGCCGGGTCTGTGGTCGAGCAGCCGATGCCGTCTCCCCATCGATTCCTGTACCCTCGGCAGTTGCCCCCTACTCTGGCCCATCCGAGACGAGCGGGAAGGCGCTTGCCAGCCTGGTTTTTGGGTTGTTATTTTTTGTTCCACTGGCGTTTGTGGCAGCGGTCGTTCTCGGACACCTGGCGTTGTCGGAAATCAAGAAGAGTGCCGGCCGTCTCAAAGGCCAGGGCCTCGCCATTGCCGGACTGGTGCTGGGTTACGGCTGGATCGCAATTCTGCCCGTCATGCTGATCGTTGCAGCAATCGCCATTCCCAACCTGCTGCGTGCAAGAATTCAGGCGAACGAGGCATCCGCCGTTTTCCAAACGCGCAGACTGGTTATCGCTGAAACTAGCTA
>JASHOT010000272.1 GCA_030040965.1 Candidatus Sulfotelmatobacter sp.
AGTTTGTCAGGCTCATGCAACGTGTCGAAGCACGCGTCTACCCAATGGACGGCAATTTGGATCTGATTGATACCAAATGGTGATCTAGACTTTGGGAGCAGTTTCCCAAGTGACGCAGCAGTGGTTGAGTTGCAGCGCGTTATTGCACGCTCAGACCGTCAGCCGCCTCGTGGGGCATCCATCTGTCCGATGGGGACAAAACTTATTTGGCAGAATGCTCAATGGTTTTTGAGCTGGAGAGCACTTAGAACGTCAAATGTTGGACTACCGGGTGAGCTGCCATAAGCACCTGGCAGTGGTTCCTGGTCAGAACTTGAAATCTTTCTTCCGTGAAGACAGACATCTGGCAGTTCTGCCAGACCTTGCCCGCACCAGATCAGCGACGGAGGCCGCAAGCCGGGAAAGAAAGTGGTTGTCGATCATTCAGTGATAATCACTGCGTGATAAGAGCCAGCGGAACCGGGATTTCCTTGTCGACCGGCTTTCCATCAATCAGCAATTGGGCGGCGTCGACGCCCATCTTTCCGATCAGCTCGGGTTTCTGCTGCACAGTGCCAGCAAGTTTCCCCGCCTTGACGGCGGCCACACCATCAGCGGTTGCGTCGAAACCTACCACCACTACATTTTTGAGGCCGTCCTCCTCAATCGCCCTGATGGCACCCAACGCCATTTCGTCGTTCTGCGCGAATACGCCCTGCACGTTCTTGTTGCGTTGCAGAATGTTCTCCATCACCGAGAGGCCCTTGACGCGATCGAAATCGGCCGGTTGACGGGCGATTACTTTCACGTCAGGTTGGCCGTCGATAACCGAGTCAAAACCCTTTCCGCGTTCGCGCGCGGCACTCGATCCGGGCGTGCCTTCGAGCTCAACCACATTGCCTTTGTCCGCGATCTTTTCCAACAGAAATTCGGCGGCCATCTTCCCACCGGTCGCGTTGTCGGACCCGACATGAGCACTGACCTCGGCGCCATTCACTCTGCGGTCGAGTGAGATTACGTTGATGCCGGCAGCTTCTGCTTCCTTGACAACGTTCGCGACGGCGTCGGAGTCGGTCGGGTTGATGAGCAGCACCTTTATCCTCTTTTGGATCAGATCCTCCACGCCAGCAATCTGTTTGGCCGGGTCATCTTGCGCGTCGACTGTGATGAGCTTGATACCTTTCGCCTTTGCCTCGGCTTCGGCACCATCCCGGAGCGAGACAAAAAATGGATTGTTTAGCGTGGAAATCGACAGCCCTATCGTCGGTTGCGCGGAAGTCGAGTCGCCGCGCGTATCGGGACCCTGTCTGGTGCAACAGACTAAGGTCACCGCCAAAAGGCTCGACAAGAGTCCGGAAAGCAGGCTACGACTATTTCGGTTCATGATTGACTCCTTGTTTATTTCTCCGCACGCTGAACAAGAATGTTCTACTTGTCACTTCGATCCAGCAGCACTGCGAGCAGAATCACCGCACCCTTGATCACCTGCTGGTAGAAAGCCGAGACTCCCAACAGATTGAGGCCGTTGTTAAGCACCCCGATCAGCAAAGCGCCGACGAGCGTTCCGAAGATCCAGCCGCGACCGCCCGCCAGGCTGGTGCCTCCCAGAACAACGGCCGCGATGGCGTCGAGCTCGTAACCTGCGCCCGCTGTGGGCTGTGCGGAATTGAGGCGCGATGTCAGGATCACTCCGGCAATCGCCGCCATTATTCCCGACAAAGTGTAAACAAGGATCTGCACGCGGTCTGTCTTCACTCCAGACAGCCTGGCTGCCTCGGCATTGCCACCCGTAGCGTAAACATGCCGTCCGAACACCGTTTTCTTCAAGACAAACCAGAACAGTGCGAACACGACCAACATCGACACCACCGGAACGGGAATCAACGTGAGGAAATAGCCGCCTCCGAGCATCGAAAAGAAGTCGCTGGAGAAGTCGCTGATGGGGCTACCCTGCGACAACACAAGAGCGACGCCGCGCAGCAGAGTCATCGTTGCCAACGTGGCAATGAACGGCGCCACTTTGCCCGGCGCGATCACGATTCCATTCACCCATCCCATGAATGCGCCGGCAAGTATTCCGACGGCCACCGCCAACACCGAGCTGTGGCCCGCATGCAGGAGCATGGCCATCAGCACTGACGAGACGGCAAGGATAGAACCGACCGAGAGGTCGATGCCTCCAAGCAAAATCACCAGCGTCATGCCAAATGCGATCATGGCGTTGATGGACACCTGGCGAGCGACGTCCATTACGTTGCCGATGGTGAGAAAGTCGGGACTCATGAAAGCAAGGCCGATGCAGATCGCGACCAGACCGACAAGGGGCCCAAGTTTTTGGAGCAAAGCCTTCCGTTGCGGATTCAGCCTGGTTACTCCTGAGGGAAGGTGCACTTTTTCGAGCACTGCATTCTCTAGTGGACTCATGGGTTCGGCTCTCTTTTCACAGCCCTCCGCTGGCAGCAGTCATGATTTGTTGCTGGGTCGTCGTTTTTGCACTGAAGATTGCCGCCTGCCGTCCCTCGTTCATCACGAGGATGCGGTCGCTCATGGCGAGCACTTCGGGCAGTTCGGAAGAAACCATTACGATCGCTGTGCCACTGGCGGCGAGGCGATTCATGATCTGATAGATCTCCGCTTTGCCTCCTACATCGACACCTCGAGTAGGCTCGTCGAGCAGTAATACCTTGGGTGGTTTGGCCAACCATTTGGCGAAGACGACTTTCTGCTGATTACCTCCAGAGAGCGATTTCACTTCCAATTCGGAATCGCGCGTGTGGATGTGAAGCTCGGAGATCAGTTGGTGGACCGCTTCGTTCTCCGCCTGGGAGTTGACAATTCCGGCGCGAGCATACTCGCTGAGGTGTACTAGCGTGGCATTTTCGCGAACCGACATCCCCAAGACGAGACCTTGGCTTTTACGATCTTCCGTCACAAAGCCTATTCCGGCGGCAATCGCGTCGGTGGGGTTGCGAAGATCGAGTGTGGCCCCGTCGAGCCTGACCTGGCCTGAAGTCTTTTTCCTCAGGCCGAAAAGAGTTCTGAGGATTTCACTTCGTCCCGAGCCCATCAAGCCAGCGACTCCGAGTAGCTCGCCGGCTCGGACCTCGAAGTGGATGTGGCTGATCTTGTTTTCGTCGGCAAGATCTTCGACTTTGAACCGCACCGCTCCGGGTTCAACTTCGCGCGCCGGAAAGCGTTGCTGCAATTCGCGGCCGATCATCAGTTTTACGATCTCGTCAAAGTTGGTTTCGCGGACCATCCGCTCGCCGACGAAGTGTCCGTCGCGCAGCACCGAGACTTTGTCGCAGATTCGGAACATTTCTTCCATCCGGTGCGACACATATACGATGGCGATGCCGTGGCTTCTCAAATCGGCCATGATCTGAAATAAGGTGTCAATTTCCTTGTCGGTAAGCGCGGCCGTGGGTTCGTCCATGATGAGCACCTGCGCGTTCAGCGAAAGCGACCGGGCGATTTCCACCAATTGCTGTTGACCGATCGATAGCGTGCCGGCTTCCCGCGCCGTATCGATTTGGCTGCCGCCGACTTTGTTCAACCAGATGGCTGCCTCGACGCGCATGCGTTTGCTATCGAGGACACCGAAACGCTGAGGTTCGCGGCCGAGGAACAGATTCTCCATGACAGATAGCTGCGGGATCAGGTTGAGTTCCTGGTGAATGATCGCGATTCCGTGCGATTCGGCATCGGTCGTCGAGCGCATTGCCGTGGGCTTGCCGTCGACCACGATGCTGCCGGCGTCGGGTGTGTAGACGCCGCTCAGGATTTTCATGAGCGTCGACTTGCCGGCGCCGTTCTCGCCCATCAGCGCATGAATCTCGCCGCCTACGATGGAGAAATCGACTCCTTCCAGCACCTTCACTGGGCCGAACGCCTTGCTGATGCCTTTCATCGCGACTTGCATCGATCAACCCTTCCCATGGCCGGATCCAAAATTAACGCCGGAGTAAAGGATCACGTTGGCGAATGGAGTTGCTTCGCCGGTGCGAACGACTGCGCGCGCGTCACGCGTGAGTTCTTTGAGCTTCTCGTGCGATACAAACTCGATCCGAACCAGTTCACCCGCCATCTTTGAAGCCCGGCTTACCAGTTCGGAATTGTGTTCCTGAGATTCGCTGGCAAAGACCGTGCGCTCGACTTTCAGATCAGCCAATACGGTCTCGAGAACGTGTAGGAACGGAGGATTGCCGAAAGCTAAGGACACGTCGATGCACTCAACACCGTGGGGTATGGGCAGACCACAATCGGCGATCACGATGCTGTCGGTATGCCCCATACTCGCCAGCACCCGGCTGATATCGCGATTGAGATGCCCCGATTTTTTCATGTCCTGTTCGCAACCAATGCGTCACGTTCCATAAATATGTTGAGTTCAGCGAGTGTGGGCATGCCACCTTGCGCGCCGGGCTTGGTCACCGACAAGGCTGATGCGGCACACGCGCGATGCACGGCCTCCGCAATTCCCAGCGACCAGAATGTGACCAGCGCACCGTTGAAAGTGTCACCTGCCCCGGTTGTATCGGTCGCTGTCACAGAGAAGGCAGGTTGGTGATGAAGTGCGCCCGTCCGATCGCTGAAATATGCACCTTCTTTTCCGGCGGTCATGACCACGCGGCCCGGCAACGCTGATAATGAGTTTTGCCATCGGACGCCAGTTTGCCCCAGCGCAGTGGCTAATTCGTATTCGTTAGGAGTGATCAACGCGCAACGGGAGAGGAGACTGTCGGACAATCGCATCGCGGGTGCCGGATTCAGTATGAAGGGCTTACCATGTCGCGCGGCAAGTTCGGCGGCATGCTCGACTGTGGGTACAGGAATCTCTAGTTGTGCCAGCACGACGTCTGTCTCGGCAAATGCGTCTTCAGCAGAGTTAAGATCCGATGGGCTTAGGCATCCATTCGCGCCGGGCACAACGATGATGGCGTTATCGGCGTTACACACAGTAATCGCGGCGATTCCAGTCGACGCGGCTGGCGTCTCGATCACCCAACGGGTATTGATTCCTTCGTGCGCCAGTCCGGCCTTCAGTTCGCGTCCGAAGGCATCCTTGCCAACTCTGCCGAGCATCGTTACTGTCGCGCCCAGGCGTGCGGCCGCCACCGCCTGGTTTGCGCCTTTGCCGCCGGGGTGCGTGGCGAACATGGATCCGAATAGAGTTTCTCCCAGCCGCGGAAAGCTGGGGGTTTCCACCACCAGGTCCATATTGACGCTGCCTACAACCAATACCCGGGGCATTTATTGCTCCTAACCCAAACAGCTGAATGGGACTTCTCGGGCATCGACCGCGAGCTATTCATCTTGTCCTCGCATCCAATCGAATCGGGATGCGTGTTCTCGCGTAACACGACAACGGCTCCAAGTTGGGTATTTCCAAAGCTGTCCCATGCTCCGCCTTCCGGTCTGCCGAAAGCGTCTCGCTCGTAACGACGCGCATCTGTCGCGTCGAATAAGGCAGTTCTTTTCCGCATTCAAGGCAGCATACGTAATCGAATCCGCGGTCATCGCGATGCGGCCACGTGATGCGACGGTGCGGGCAATCAAAAACACGTGCGAGAATCCACCTGACCCAGGACATGGTCAGACCCTCGTCACGCTACGAGGCGCGAGCGCACCCGTCACATTTTGCGTGCGTGCCCTGAGGGCTCGACGCATCAAGCTCGTGATCTTCTTGCGCGCACGAGCTGTGCGTGCCTTCACCGTTCCGCTTGGCACGCCCAGAATTCGCGCGGTTTCGCGGATCGATAAGCCGTCGATGTGACGCAATTCGTATGCCTTGCGTAAAACGGGAGTGAGCTTGCTTTGAAAACGAGCCATGCGGTTGCCCAGCTCGGAATCTCGACAGTCGGCCTCCGGATCAGGCCGGTGATCTGCCAAGTGTTGAGACAGGGAGCGTTCTTCATCCTCTCCGATGCACTCGTCGAGAGAGACGTGGACATGTCGCAGGCGCTTGCGCAACTGCATCTTGGCTGAGTTGTGGACAATGGCCGCGAGCCACGTGGACATCTTCGCCTGCCCACGAAACTGGTCGAGGTGGGTGTAAGCGCTGAGGAGAGCGTCCTGTACCGCGTCTTCAGCGTCGGCAGCATTGCCCAGAAGCCGGTATGCGCGTCGATAGAAAGAAGCCATTCCGTCGGACAAAACGTGCCCGAATGCCTGAATTGCTGCCCGGCTGCCTGCATTATGAAGGTGTTCACCAGCGTTGATAGTTGCACTTGCACTTGCCATGCCGCCTCCTAACGTCACAGCAAGAGGCACGCCATGTTCCAATCTCCGAACTCGCTGATAAATGAGCCGTTTGAATGCAATGCCTGCATGCTCTGTCCGCCGATTGACATGCGCGAGAGTCAGAGGACAGTCGGTCGCGACAGAGCGCTGGCGTGCCGTTGGCAAGTCACAAGGCAGCGTCTTGCGGGTGCGATCGACCAACTTTCTCGGAACTGACTGCTTCTGCCCATTGGAATGTCAAATGCAGAACGAACATTGAAATGGGCTGTATCAAGTGGAGGAAGGCATGTCAGCGATCACAGCAGGTTGTTTGAAACCAATAGCAGAAGCCGTTTCCGACATCTTGAATTGCATCTGCCCCGAATGCGGAGGAAAAATGGGAGGCCCTGGACTCGAGTTCAGGTGCCAAGGACGATGCCGGACAGATTGGAGTGAGCTGTGGAATTCGGTTCGAGAGCCGGCCCGCGTTTCCTGATCTTGGGCCGCAGAGAGTATGGTTCAAGATCGGTGAGCTTGCGTCTTCTGGATCCGAGAAAGGCGCCTGCATATGGCAGAGGAGTCAGAGTTTTGTCGCGATGCCAGATATCTGGCGTCAGGGGCGTTGCGTGATATGGTTCACTGGCTGTGAGCCGTGGCCGACAAAACCTTTTGCGTATTGACGATAGCATCAGGCATTGACGCTACGGGCTGGGCGCGCTTCCGTTTGTCTGACGAGGGCTGAAACGGCATCCTCTACGGCCTCGCGAAGGGCGTCCTCAACTTTGTGTGCGAGGACATTTCTTTTAACTGGCACTTCCGTGACACCGCGCAGGGCGTGTTTCAAGGCCTTTGCGACTAGCGGCTCCATCGGCATTTCCCTAACCAGCGCCTTCGCGACCTTCTTCATCCCTCCGTTGGTCCCGAGGATGGCCTTGTGATCCCTTTCGCGAGACACATCGGCGCTCGCCCAGTCTCTTTCGAACACCTTGACCAGGCTATGAACCACTTCGTGATTGTGGACGATGAGGCCAAGTTCACGGCGATGGTCGAGCTCGGCCTCACGCAGGCTTTGGCTGCCGACGAACGCCTGCTCCCGGTCGCGAATGATGGTGCGCGTGTGGAAGCGGATGCGCATATGGTTGTGCGCGGCCCAGGTTCGTGCGGGCTTGTCGACCCGTCCTATGATGCGGATCTGGACGCCGGCACGGACGCGGTCTCGCAGGTGCCGAATCATCCGGTGGTCACTGATTTCGGGATCGTAGATCATTAACTCGCGCTCCGCCCCTTCGATGAAGCCGGATAGCAGTTCGCGAGCGTTCACCGGACTCACGACGAAATTGTCGAGCTCCGGACTGTACGCTTGCCGCTTGACATCGGCCTCGAACAACCTGCCGGCCTCGCGGACCAGATCCGCGTTGTCGGTGATGAGGCCAAAACTGCGGCTCCTCTCGATATCGAGGTGCGTATAGTTAAAGGCCAACAGGTACAGGACCTTGCGGTCGATAATCATGAACTTGTAGTGATAGCGAAGCAGGTCATCAGCCGTGCGTGCGATTTCGATCCCTGCGGGCAGTAAATTCATTTCGAGTCGGCGCAATTGTCGCTCCTCGCCACGATTGGTATTGGCGATCAATGCGCGGACGGAGACGTTTCGAGACACAGCTTTTTCAAGCGCATGCCTGATATCTGCGTGATCGAAACGAAAGATGGCAATTTCGATGCTCTTTTCAGCGCGGTTGATCCCATGAACAATCGGAACGACACCGTCCGCTGGTTGAATGATGAGTTTCACGACACCTTCCGTGAACTTCCAGTCTGACAGCAAGCAAACCACGGTCCAAATCAAGGCTCGCTTTACTGTGTAGTTCGGCCATGCGGATTCTCTTGCTTGGGGGGCTGTTTGAATTCTGCTCAGGAATCAACACTGAAGACAGAATTCTGTCGCAGGCTGAGGCGACGGCATTTCTTGCACCAGGACGCCGCGTGCTGTGCACGACCTGGTTGCGCGTCTGTTTTGAGTGTCAGGCGGGTCTCAATCTTCAAAATGTGCTTTGGCACTGCGAATGCACTCCCAAGGTGTGCGCCGTTAGGCTGTGAGTGATGGCAGCCATGCTGGGGCCCGGCGTGTCGCATCGAGCGATTGCGGGCGCTCGGAGTCCTAGATCAGGAGGAGTCGTGAAAAAGCATTTCTTGTTCGGCGCGCTTCGATCCAAATGGTGCGCGACATGGATCTTTGCTCTGAGCGTGGGAGCTGTTGGTCTAGCGCAGGACGCCGAACCTGCACCCTCCTCGCAACTCGACTCCCCGCCTTCCACCCAACCGTCTACCACCTCGATCAAAGCCGTGGAACCCGTGCAGCAATCGTCGGAAGACAAGCCCACCAAGGTTGAAGCGTCGATTTTTTCGTCCCTT
>JASHOT010000273.1 GCA_030040965.1 Candidatus Sulfotelmatobacter sp.
TCGGTGGTCCACAAATCATGCAAGTGTACGATGCCTTCGAGGCGGCCGCGCTTATCGATGACCATCAAAGAAGTAATTTTCTTCTCTTCCATCAGGGCGAGGGCAGTTGCGGCAAATTCGCTTCCCGCAATCGTTTTGGGATTGCGAGTCATGGCTTCGCCCGCGGTCAGGTCCATGGCATGTTTGCCGCGCTTTTCGAGCAGTCGGCGCAGGTCGCCGTCGCTGATGATGCCCACGAGTTTCTTATTCTCAACGACAGCGGTCACGCCCAGCTTCTTGCGCGACATTTCGTAGATGACGTCGGGCATGGGAGTGGAAGGTGTGACGCAAGGGAGCGCGTCGCCGGTGTGCATCAACGATTCGACGCGGGCGAGGCGCTTGCCTAATTTTCCGCCGGGATGCAGATTGGCGAAATCTTCTTCTTTAAAACCGCGACGCTCGCTGAGGGTGACGGCGAGGGCATCGCCGAGGGCAAGCATGGTAGTGGTGGAAGCGGTGGGGGCGAGGCCGAGCGAGCAGGCCTCCTGCGCGACGGAGCAATCGAGTGCGACGTCGGCGGCTGCGGCGAGTGTAGAGATGGTTGGTGTGGAGCGGACACTCTTGTCCGCTCCTTGTGCCTTCATGCCTGGCCTCCTGGAGGCTTTCGCGGGCAGGAGTGCCCGCGCCACACAAATAGCGTCGCCGGTCATGGTGATGAGCGGGACCTGCAGGCGCTTGATGGTCGCGAGCAGCGCCAGAATTTCTTCGGTCTCGCCGCTGGCGGAAAGGGCGAGGACGACGTCGCCGCGCACGACCATGCCGAGGTCGCCGTGCAGGGCCTCGACCGGATGCAGATAAAGCGCAGGCGTGCCGGTGGAACTGAGCGTGGCCGCGATTTTGCGCGCGATCAGACCGCTTTTGCCCATGCCGCTGACGACGACGCGTCCGGCGCAGGAAAACATGAGATCGACCGCGCGCTGGAATGAAGCGGCCATGGGCCCGGCAATGCGATCGGCCAATGCTTGGAGAGCCTCGGCCTCAATGCGGACCACATTTTCGGCAGTGTGCTTCATTCTGGGTTCCATCGAGCGAAACAGGATGTTAGCACGCGAGAAGATCAGTTCTCAGTCGGCTGTCGTCGGCTATCGATCATCGGTGGTCAGAAATGATCAAGTTCGATGGTTTGCGGCACGGGGCGCGTTTTTTGGCCCAGGATCGCCAATCCGCGGGCCTGAATCACGCGATCCCAGGGGCCGGACTGCCAATTGTCACGCAATTTTTCCGGATGCTGCCAGGGCGGAAGCGTGAGCAGGAGATTTCTGCCAATGGAATGGACATAGGGTTCGTACATGGAGCGCAACTTGGCCAGTTTGTCGCGCGCGTAGTCGTCGTCGCGGAGCTTGAGTCCGGCGGAGGCGAGGGCGTTGCGCAGAGATTCGAGTGCGGCCTCGGGCAACCGATCGGGCGCGGAGGGATCGTGGCGGGCGTTGACCACCTGCGCCAGATCGACGGCGGCGTGGCGTGACATGGCAAAAGTAAGTTTGGCCTGGCCGGGGTGAACACCTTCGATGCCGGTCAAGACCAGAGAAGTGACGTCCAGGATTGTGGTCAGCGCCGCCAGCCATGACTGATTGCTGTGCTGGGAGCGGAAAAATGTGAGCACAGGGTAAGAAATCTGGGTTTCGAGCAGCTCGGCCGACCATCGCTCCCAGTCGCGCAGCGCTTCATCGAAAACTTTCTGGTCGACACCGGGATCCTCGGAGCGTCCGGCGAGGCGGACGAGCAACTCGACGGCGGAGGGCGGCGAACCGGCGCGGGCATCGAGGAGGGATATCTGAATTTCGCGGCGCGAGAACGAGGAATAGACGACAGGGATGTATCCGATGACGATGCCGAGGAAGGCGAATCCCATGCCGGCTTCGATCACGGAAAGGGCGCGAGCTGCGCCGGAAGTTGGAACGATGTCGCCGTAACCGAGGGTAAAGAAGGTCTCGCCGCTGTGGTAAATGATTTTGCCGAAGGTGAGGGGCTCGCCGCTGAGCTGCTCGTGGCCACCGATGCCGTATTGGATGAGGGAGAAACCGAAGATGAGTGCGGTGGCCCAGAACGCCATGAGGAGAATCAGCGAGAGCGGGCCGAAGTAGCCGAGGAAATTCTGTTGGCGAATGGTGTTCTGGATGCGGGCGGCGATCTTGCGCCAGGGAATCCAGGTGCGGCGATAGAACCACGCAGTGAGCTTGAAATGACGCCGGACGCGGCGGGGCAGGACGACGGTCTCAAAGGCGTCGAGCAGGACGGCCCAAATGATGAACACGCCGACGATGATCGCGGGAATGCTGGTGTGAGGGACGGCGATGAGGGCGACTGACATCATGGAATGTGGATGCGAGGGGAAGGGTAACAGATTCGTGGATGATCGCTAAACCACCCAACTGCGATTTTGAAAAGCGATAGCCGGTTACTGCGGCTTCTGCGGCTGGGGCTGCGCGGGAGCGGGCTGCGTCTGGCCGGCGGGCTTGGCTGCGGTTCCGGACGGTGCCGGTTTGGGGGCGGGTTTCTTTTTCACGGGCGGCTTTTTCGCAGGCTCGGTATCGTCGACGACGACTTTTTTCGGTGGCGTGGCGGGAATGGCGGCCTGCGCCGTCTTCAAATCAGCGCGCAGGCGAGCAATCTCGGCTTCCTTTGCGGAAGAAAGATTTTCGATGCGATCCGCCATCTGTCTGCGCGTAGCCTCGAAGGCGTTGAGGTCATTCGAAAGCGATTGCAAGTCGTCTTTTGAGCCAAAGGCTCCGGTGGATTCGACCACGCTGCCGAGCACATCGTAAAGCGCATCCAGATTGCGATAGAGCTTGAAGGATGCGGGAACGTCTTCCGGCGCATTGCGCAGTTGGCCGATAATCTCGGGCAAGGCTCCTTGCAGATTGCGCTGGATGGAGTCGACGTTGGAGAGCGATTGCTTCTTGGTGGCGGTGTCGGTTTTCCAGTGCTCGATGCGAAGCTTCACCAGATCGCCCTGCGTGTTTTTCGACGCCGCTTCCAGCTGCGCGAGCATGCCGTTCAACTGGGTCAGCGAGGCGTAGGAAACCGGAGATATGGAGGGCTGGCCTTGCACTGAGTATTTCTGGACCTCGGAGGCGGGGACAGGCTGGTCCGACTGCGCGGCGGCGAACGTCCAGAGCAGGGACATCGAAACGAGAATGAACAGGCTGATCGAGCAGTTTGATTTGCGTTTCATGCGGTTGAAAACACTGGTCTACAGACGGTACAGGATACTACAACAGGGCGGTTAGCGTGATCGGGTGAATGCCGGATTGATCTTCCAGCCGGCGCGCGACCGGACCCGGCAAAGAGGAATGCAAAGAGCGATAATGAGGAAGTTGCGGCAATGAAAAAAATCGCTTCCATCTCGTTCTGGTCGATTTCGACCCTGTGCACGGTCGTTTGGGCCGCATCTTTCTTTTCTCTGGCGCGAGCGCAGGATCTGGCGAAGCGGCTCATTCTGAAAGACGGCTCCTACCAGTTGGTGACGAAATACGAAGTCAAAGGCGATCGTGTGCGCTACTACAGCGCCGAGCGCGACGACTGGGAGGAGTTGCCCAATTCGCTGGTCGACTGGAAGGCGACGGAGCAATACGAAAAAGATCGCGAGGCGGGAGCGGCGGTACCCGAGGCGGTGCAACTCGATAAAGAAATCGAGCACGAGCGGGAGATGGAGGCGGTGAAACTTCCCGAGGTCGCGCCCGGCCTGCGCCTGCCGGAAGATTCCGGCGTGTTTCTGCTCGATAGCTATCAGGGCGAGACGCAGCTCGACGAACTGCAGCAGACGGCCGGCGATGTTGATCCGGGCTCGCGGGCCAAGATCTTTCGCAATCCGCTCGGGGGTGGGAAACAGAACGTAGAACTCGAGGGCGCCCACGCGCCGGTGCAAGCGCATGTAGATGTGCCCGCGCTTTACATCAAGCCGGAAACGGCGGAAAGCGGTTCGCCGTCAAGGAGCGCCAGCGGCCCACAGCAACCGCAGCAGCCGGCACAGGCGATTGTGCCGTTCGATCGATTCCGCATCGTTCGCACCGAGGTCAAAAGCGACAAGCGCATTCTGGGAGATGTGAAGCGGCTCTCCAGCGGAAAAATCGGCGAGGAGCAGCACGCCGTCAAGACGACGATCACCAACGTCACGGGAGGGTGGCTGAAGCTCACGCCGGTAGAGCCCCTTGGGCCGGGCGAATATGCCGTGATCGAGGTGATGGGCAGCGAGGGAGTGAACGGCTACGTGTGGGATTTCGGGGTGAATCCCAAGGCACCGGCGAATGCGAATCCGTGGAAGGCGGAGAAGGAGACGACGCCGGCTGCGCCCGCGGCAGCAAAGCCGGCGGAGAAAAATCCGTGAGCATGTGTTGAGGCCGAGCTACTTTTAACTACCAGTTGCATTGGTCCTTCGCAGCAAGAGCGCCGCTCAGGATGACAAGGGTTAGAGTTTCGAAGAGAACTCCTTGCGGAGCCAGAAATGGCGTTTGGAAACAAGGGGTCCTTCGACTCGCGCAAAAACTGCGCTCGTTTGATTGCATAACGACGTTGGCTGGTCGCAGCGAGTAGATTGGTTGCGACAAAACAGACCAAGGCTCACCGAGAGGAGCCAACGTCATGCTGATTATAGGATGCGATTTTCATCCCGGGTTTCAGCAGGTCGCGATCTTTGACAATCGAACGGGAGAGGTAGAAGAGAAACGGTTGCAGCACCGCGGGGAGGCG
>JASHOT010000274.1 GCA_030040965.1 Candidatus Sulfotelmatobacter sp.
CGGCACGCAGAGAGCATAGGCCGGGTTGGCGGCGTTATGCAGAGGGGAGCTGTTTTTTAGGAGGAGCAAGGGATCTCACGGGCAACTAGCTCTGTGCCAAGGGAGATCCCTCGGCCCGCTGGTAGGAACGCGGGCCTTCGGGATGACGCGACCTAGTTTCGTTCTGGCTCCGTAAGGCTCGCGCGGATGCGCGCGTAGCCCGGCTTTATCGTCTTGTAGATGATATCGCAGCGCTGACCATAGGGCAGGAAGGCGCTTTTCATCGCGTTGATGGTTATTTTTTCGAAGTCCTCGATCGTGAGCCCAAAGGCTTCATGCGCCGCTTCGAACTCGCGGGTCATGGTTGTGTTGCTCATGAGGCGGTTGTCGGTGTTCAACGTCACGCGAAATTTTTCCTGATAAAGAATTTTGAAGGGATGCTGCTCGAGGCTCGGCGTGGCTCCCGTGTGGACATTCGAGATCAGGCAGATTTCGAGCGGAATGCGCTTGTCGAGCACGTATTGAGCCAAGTCGCCGAGCTTGACCGCTTTCCCATTGGCTACGGCAATGTCGTCGATTAGGCGCGTGCCGTGGCCGATTCGATGCGCACCGCAGTACTGGATTGCCTGCCAGATCGATTCTTTTCCAAATCCTTCGCCGGCGTGAATGGTGATGTTGAAGTTTTCGCGCTGGATGTAGTGGAACGCGTCGACGTGTTTTTTCGGCGGGTAGCCGCCTTCTTCGCCGGCAAGGTCGAAACCCACGACTCCGCGTTCCCGGAAGTCGACGGCCAATTCGGCCATCTCGAGCGAGACGTTCATGTTGCGCATGGCACAGATGATCAGCCCTGCATGGGTTCCGAAATCCTGCCGGGCGCGAGTCATTCCTTTGAGCACGGAGGCAACGACCTGCTGATGCGTTAGTCCCTGAGTGGTATGAAATATTGGGGCAAACCGAGTTTCATAATAAACAACGCCATCGCGGCTAAGATCTTCGCCTTGTTCGTAGGCCACGCGCTCGAGGGCTTCTTCCGTCTGCATGACAGCGATGGTGTGCTGGAAGCCTTCAAGATACTTGGCCAGGCTGCCCTGATTGGCGCCCTGATGAAACCATTGTCCTAACGCTTCCGGATCGCCCGTGGGAAGATTTGCGTAGCCGGTGGCAGCGGCTAGTTCAATGATCGTCTGAGGGCGAAGAACTCCGTCGAGATGCTCGTGAAGCAAAACCTTCGGCAATTTTCTTAGCAGAGAGGGATCGAGTTTCATTCGAGGCTCCACGACAGGCGTTCTCAAGACTTACTTATATTCCAACGAAAGTTGATAGCGAAGCGTCGGCGACGGAAGTTGCGGCGCGAAGCTTCAGCGTTCACGACAAAGGATAGCGCATGGAACAAAAGCAAGTTAGCCTGCCGCGCTGGACACGACGCGGCGCGCTTGTGCAATCGCAGCCACGATTGCATACACTGAAGGGATCATGAATGACGCGATTAAAACGCCCGCGAGCCGCAGGGTGCGGGTGATTGATTCACATACGGGAGGCGAGCCCACGCGCGTGGTGGTAAGCGGAGGGCCAGAGATGGGGCGGGGTTCGCTGAGTGAGAGGCTCGAATGTTTTCGCGAGAGGCATGACGATTTTCGCAGCGCGGTGGTGAATGAGCCGCGCGGGTCGGACGTGATGGTTGGGGCGCTATTGTGCGAGCCGGTGGACTCCAGCTGTGCCGCGGGAGTGATTTTCTTCAATAACGTAGGCTATCTGGGAATGTGCGGCCATGGCACGATTGGACTGGTAGCGACGCTCGCGTACATGAAACGCATTGCGCCGGGAGAGCACAAGATTGAGACGCCGGTGGGAATCGTGACCGCGATTCTGAATGCGAGCGGAGAAGTGACTGTTCATAACGTGGCGAGCTATCGTAAGGCCGCTAACTTTGCGGTTGATGTTCCGGGATACGGCACGGTTCACGGCGATGTGGCCTGGGGTGGGAACTGGTTTTTTCTGGTGCGCAGTCACGAGTTGACATTGACTCTCGCGAATATCGAGCAACTCACGGCATTTACGAGGGCGATACGGCGGGCCCTGAATGCGAACGGGATTACAGGCGACAACGGAAAAGAGATCGACCACGTAGAACTGTTTGCTCCGTCAGAGAAGCCGGGAGTTCACAGCAAGAATTTCGTCTTGTGCCCGGGCAAGGCGTATGACCGCTCGCCGTGCGGCACGGGCACAAGTGCGAAACTGGCGTGCCTTTATGCGGACGGGAAGTTGCGTGAAGGCGAAATATGGCGCCAGGAGAGCATCGTGGGCAGCATTTTTGAAGGCAGCGTGCGCGTGCGCGAGGGCAAGATTTATCCAAGCATTACGGGGTCGGCATTCGTGAATGCGGAGGCGGAACTGGTGTTCACTTCTGGGGATCCGTTTTGCATGGGCATTCGCGGTTGAATCGCAACATGGCCAACGGCGAATTTGACGTGGTGATTGTGGGCGCGGGAATTGTGGGCGCGGCATGCGCGGATGAGTTCGCGCAGCGCGGCATGCGCGTGGCGATCGTGGACCGCGAGTTCGTCGGCGGGGGTGCGACGGCGGCGGGGATGGGCCACATCGTGGTGATGGATGACTCCGACCCACAATTTGCATTGACCCGCTATTCGCAGCGACTGTGGCAGTCGCTCAGGGCTGAGTTGCCGAGCGATGTGGAATACGAAGCGTGCGGCACGATCTGGGTTGCGGCCGATGAGGAGGAGATGAATGAGGTGCGCCGCAAGAATGATTACTACGCGCAGCGCGGCGTGCCGACGCGGATTTTGGATGCCGGAAGTTTAGCCGAGATTGAACCTAATCTGCGAAAAGGCTTGGCCGGCGGGCTTCTTGTGATGGAAGATGCAGTGCTGTATCCACCATGCGCGGCGCGGTTTCTGGTGGAGCGTGCCCGGACGAAAGGAGCCGAACTGCGAGTCGGCCCTGCGGTGGTGCAGATGGGTGCCGGCTGTGTTCGCTTGGCCGACGGAGCAGAGATCAAGGGAAAGATTCTTGTGAACGCAGCGGGAGCCGAGGCGCCGGCGCTGACGCCCGGAGTTGGAATCAAGAAGCGCAAAGGGCATCTGGTGATTACGGACCGTTATGCGGGATTTCTGCGGCATCAGTTGGTGGAGCTGGGATATCTCAAAAGCGCGCATGTCGTGAGCAGTGATTCGGTGGCATTCAACGCGCAGCCGCGGAAGACGGGGCAGATTCTGATTGGCTCTTCGCGCCAGTATGGAGCCGAGCACAAGGAAGTCGATCAGGAAATCCTCGCGCGCATGCTGGAGCGCGCGCAGGAATACATGCCCGGGCTGGGACGGATGTCGGCCGTACGCACCTGGACGGGCTTTCGCGCAGCGACGCCGGACAAACTTCCGCTGATCGGGCCGTGGCCGGAAGATGCGTCGGTATTTCTGGCAACCGGACATGAAGGCCTGGGAATAACCACATCTCTCGCGACCGCCAAAATTCTTGTGGATCAGGTTAGTGGTGCGAAGCCGGAAATTCCCATCGAGCCATATTTGCCTTCCCGGGCCGGCAAGGAACATGCGCATGCCTGATGGAATAACCATCACCATTAATGGCGCACCTGTGCGCGTGCCTGCGGGCGCAACGGTTGCCGTTGCAATGGCGATGGCCGGTCAAGCTTGCCGGGTTTCGGTGAAAGGCGAGTCGCGAGGACCGCTGTGTGGGATGGGCATCTGCTTTGAATGTCGCGTCACAATCAATGGAGTTTCGCATTGCCGAAGCTGCCAGATCGTGTGCGAGCCGGCCATGGATGTGAGAACCGATGCCTAGCGCGATCTCCGAGCGATTCGACGTTCTGGTCATTGGCGGAGGGCCGGCCGGAATTGCCGCGGCCGTGCGCGCGGCCGAGTCGGGAGTGGGCGTGGGAATTGTCGACGACAATCCCGCGTTTGGCGGACAAATCTGGCGTGGGAAATCGGAAGACGAGCAGCCGCGGGAAGCTGCACGATGGATGCGGAGGTTGAGCGAGTCGCGAATCACCAAGCTGACGGGGTTGCGAGTGTTTCACCAGCCGGAGACAGGTGTTCTGCTGGCGGAGAAGAATGAAAATCTTTGTGAGTTGCGGTATCGGAGCCTGGTCATCGCAACCGGCGCCCGCGAACGATTTCTTCCATTCTCCGGCTGGACGCTACCGAACGTGATGGGGGCGGGTGGTTTGCAGGCAATGGTGAAAGGCGGGCTTCCGATACGCGGAAAGCGCGTCGTGGTGGCCGGGACCGGGCCGCTGCTGCTGGCTGTTGCCGCTTATCTTCGAAAGCATGGCGCGGTGATTCCGGCAATTTGCGAGCAGGCTTCGTGGGGCAGTCTTGCGAAATTCGCCGGCGCGTTGTGGAGGCATCCAGCGAAAGTGGCACGAGGATTTCGACTGAAGGGTGAACTCGGCACAGTTCCGTTTGCGGCGAGTAGTTGGCCGTTTGCGGCTGAGGGCAAGGAAAAGCTGGAGAGTGTGACGATTTCGCGGAACGGCAAAACCGAGAAGATTCAGTGCGATTACCTCGCTTGCGGATTTCACCTGGTTCCCAACGTCGAGCTGGCTCTCTTGCTGGGATGCGGAGTCGAGAATGGCTGCGTGAAAGTTAACGAGTGGCAGCGGACGACGGTGGAAAATATCTACTGCGCGGGCGAACCGACTGGCATCGGCGGAGTGGAGTTAGCGCTCACGGAAGGACAAATTGCGGGGCTTGTGGCTGCTGAACGGGTCAAGGAAGCGCGAGAGTTTTTTAGGGAACGAAAAAAAGGGCGCCACTTTGCCGATCTGCTCGATCAAACTTTTCGTTTGCGGCGAGACTTGGCAGAGTTACCAACCCCCGAAACACTGGTCTGCCGCTGCGAGGACGTCACGTATTCCCGTTTGAAGGCGTGTAGCTCGTGGCGAGAGGCGAAATTGCACACGCGCTGTGGAATGGGGCCCTGCCAGGGGAGAGTCTGCGGACCAGCTGTTGAATTTCTTTTTCAGTGGACGCCGGAGTCGGTGCGTCCGCCGATATTTCCGGCGCGGGTTGAAAATCTTGCAGCGGTACGAGCAACGGCGCCGCAGAATCGCTCGCTATGAACCTCTTCTACGAACTCGGCCGCATGTCGCTGGAGGTTCCTCCGGCGGCAGGAAGATAGCCGTTGATGGTGTAATCCATCACCATGCGATCGGCGCTGAAACGCCAGCCCAAGGTGCGGATGGCCCGCTTCATGCGACGAATCCATCCACGAGGAAGGCCGTCGCGGTCGCGCTGGTAGTAAAGCGGAATGACTTCTTCGCGGAGGGTGCGGAGCAGATCTTCGCCGTCGCGCGCGTCATGCGTCGAGAGGTTGGCATGGGTTCTTCCCGTGCCGATGGCAAAGCCATTCATGCCGTCATAGGCCTCGGCCCACCAGCCATCGAGGATGGAAAGATTCAACCCGCCGTTGAGAACGACTTTCTGCCCGCTCGTGCCGGAGGCTTCCTGCGGACGCCGTGGATTGTTCAGCCAGACATCCACTCCCTGAACGAAATGACGGCCGACGTTGATGTCGTAATCTTCGACAAAGACAAACTTGTCGCCGAACTGGGGATCGCGCATCAGTTGTGCGATCTGCTGCAGCATGCGCTTGCCGGGTTCGTCGAGCGGATGGGCTTTCCCGGCGAACACGAACTGCACGGGCCGTTTGACGTCATTGACCATCAAAGCCAAGCGCTCGAGATCACGCACGATCAGGTTGGCACGCTTGTAGGTTGCGAAGCGGCGGGCGAAACCGATGGTGAGCGCATCAGGGGTGAGGATGCGTTCCAGGCGATCGAGAGTTTCGGGCGCTTCGCCGCGGCGATATGCCTGGGCGACGGCGCGTCGGCGCACAAATTCGAGGAGCTGGGATTTCAGGTTGAGGTGCGCCTCCCACAGTTCGCCGTCATCGATGCTCTCAATGCCTTCCCAGATTTTGGCCTCGCTGCTGCGCTGGTGCCAGCCGGGACCGAGATGGCGATCGTAAAGACGGAACATTTGCGGCGCGAGCCATGAGGGCACGTGCACGCCGTTGGTGATGTGGCCGATGGGGACGTCATCTTCAACCTTGCCGCGAAACAGCTTGGTCCACATGGCGCGGGAAACTTCGCCGTGCAGCGCGGAAACGGCATTGGCGCGGCGAGAGAGGCGCAACGCCAGCACTGTCATGCAAAAAAGCTCTTCGTGGTCGGAGGGGTTTTCGCGGCCAAGTCCCAGCAGACTCTCGCCGGTTAGCCCTAGCGACTCCCGCAGCGGGCCAATGTGTTCCTCCACGAGAGCAGCGTCGAAGCGATCGTGGCCTGCCGGCACGGGCGTGTGTGTGGTGAAGACCACCTCGCGGGAAACTCGAGGAACGGCCGCATCGAAGGCAATGCCTTCCTCCTCCATGCGCATGCGGATCGCCTCCAACACGGCAAAGGCACTGTGACCTTCGTTGAGATGCAGGACTCCGGGTGAAATTCCCAAAGCCTTGAGGGCGCGCAGGCCGCCCACACCCAGCAGAACTTCCTGCCGGATGCGAATGCGCAAATCGCCGCCGTAGAGGCGTGAAGTCAACTCGCGATCCTCCGGTGCGTTGCCTTCCACGTCGGAGTCGAGCAGCAACAGGTCGCGGCGGCCGACCTTAACGCGCCACACTTTGGCGTAGATCCGGCCGCTGCGGGTTTCGATGTCTACAACGATGGGCCGGCCGTCTTTGCCAATGGCGACTTCCATGGGCAATTGATTGACGTCGGTTTCCAGGTACTCTTCGTGTTGCCACCCGTTAATGTCGAGCCGCTGCCGGAAATATCCCTGACCGTAGAACAATCCGATGCCGACGAGAGGAATGTCGAGATCGGATGCGCTCTTGATGTGATCGCCGGCCAGCACTCCTAATCCCCCGGAGTACACCGGTAAGGATTCATGAATGCCGAACTCCGCGGAAAAATATGCGACGGGATGCGGGCGCAACACGCCGGCATGGCGCGTTCCCCAGGTGCGATCCGATTGCAGGTATTCGAGCAGCCGGCGATAGGCGTAATTGACGCGGCTGTGCAGCATGATTTCGGCGGCGCGGGCTTCCAGCCTGGCGAGCGGCAACTCGGTCAGCAGGGAAATTGGGTTGTGATTTAAATCGTTCCAGCGAGTGGGATCGAGGTCGAGAAAGAGGCTGGAAGAATTGTGATCCCAACTCCACCACAAGTTGCGCGCCAGTTCCCAAAGCCGCTCCTGCAAAGGAGCGATGAAGCGATCGAGGGTTCTGGCTTCGCTAACGACTGGGGCTAGCTGCGTAGCCGCCTGGCTGAGAGAGCGAATCTCGTCATCGCTGAAAACGCGGGCTTCGATGGTCTGAACAACGAGCACACCATGCAGAACTCCGCGATCGACCAGCGGAACTCCCAGGAAGGACTGGTAAGCCTCTTCTCCCGCTTCCTTGAAATATTTAAATCGTGGATGACTTTTGACCTGGCTCACCGCGATCGGGCGAACTTGTTCGGCCACCAGGCCGGTCAGGCCCTCCTGCACTGCCATGCGCAGGTTGCCGATGCATTCACGCCGCAAGCCGACCGTGGCAGCCAAAACCAGGTTGGCGCGATCGGGCTCGAGCAAATATGCCGAGCACACGTCCGTCCTGAATCGCTTGGCGATCAGGGCAACGACATTGGCCAGGGTTTCCGCCGGCTGGCCGCCGTCTCCCGCAAGATTTTCAATTTCCTCGAAAGTAAGGACTTGCCCGAATTCAGTTGTACTCAGAGCCTCTTCCATTTCCTTGGTTATCCGTTGTATCAGTCCAAAAACGATTTTTCGATGCCTGAGGCCAACGCGCGTGGTTGGACTCGAATTACTTATGATGTCATATTGGCGATGGTTGCGCGAAACCCAGGCAGAACAGTCGAGAGCTTATTTTATGGTGAAATCGCGAGATCTCCACATTTTTCCTTTTTATGCCGGGAAGAATGATTTTCTATAGTTGCATTCAAAGTGGTGCAATTGTGCGGAAGATTGCGTTGGCCTGTTCGGAAGTAGTAGAATCTCGGCCATTCCCAGCCTCACCATTCGGAGACGCGCGTCCAGCCTGCGATATGGTGGTTTCATGCATGTGTTCTTGCGGACGAGTTGAGTCCGGCAAAAATCAGCAACGTCGCGGAGCGCCCGCGCCAAGCGGTTCGGGACGAAGCGAAGATATGCGAACGTTTTTTGTATCGGTTGCGTCATGACCTATCACGCGATAATGTATCGCGATCATGGAGTCGTTTGATGACAGGAACTTCCGCACGCTTCGTTCGAGTTGGCACAATCGTGCTGGGATTGATGGCAATGGGATGGTTTCTGACCGGCCACGCCGCAGAGTCGGTTCAGGGCGGGTTGGCGACAGACTGGAGCCACCAGCATCTCATTTTTTCGCAGCCGCGAACCGCGCAGCAGGCTCAGCGGGTGATGAGTGATTTGCGGTATTGGCAGCAGTGGTATCGGCTGCACGCGCGAAGCGCCTGGAAGACAAATTCCGCGAACTCCCCGGCTGAGAATGCCACGATTCGCCGCTGGGTTGCTCATCCCGCGCAAAGCGATTGGCAGGAAAGTCTGGGCAGTGGGGCAACTACCGGCGCGGGCAACTTCCCCGCCAAGTATACGTTTCTGACCAACAACGTGAACTGCGACTATAACGCGACGCCGGACTACGTGGTCTTCAGCACCGGTCTGGAAGGGTCAGGTACGCAAGCCAGCGTTGTCGCTTACGACAATCTCTACTCGGGATGCGGCGGCACCGTTCCGCAGACGTATTGGGCTTACAACACAGGCGGGCAGATCCTGACTTCGCCGACGATCTCTGATGACGGTACCCAGGTCGCGTTCGTTCAGACGAGCGCGGCTCTGGAAGGCGTTCTGGTGGTGCTGAAGTGGAGTGCGTCGACTTCAGAGTCTGTGGGCTCGCCGATGACTTTGACTGCCGTAAGTCCCAGCGCTTACCGCTCCTGCACGGCTCCGTGCATGACGACGATCAACCTGCAAACCAGCGGCGGCACAGATATTGACGACAGAACATCTTCCGGTTTTGTCGCGTACACGGCCGACACGCTTTGGGTCGGCGGAGCCCTGGGCTGGCTGCACAAAATCACGGGAGTTTTCCGCGGGACGCCCGCCGAGGTTAAGACGGGTGGTTTCCCGGTTCAGGTGCAACCGGGGAATCCCACTTCCCTTTCGAGCCCGGTGTACGACTACAACTCCACTAACGTGTTTGTTGGCGATTACGGCGGCTATTTCTATCGCGTAAACAGCAGCACGGGAGCGGTAACGAAATCATTGCAAGTTGATTTCGGCACCGGAATCGTCGCGGGCCCGCTTGTGGATTCGACTTCGGAATTGGTTTACGTGTTTGTTTCAAGTGACGGGACCACCACCACCGCTTGCTCGGACGGTCCGTGCTCCGCGGTGATTCAGTTCAAGTCGACTTTCGCTGCCAACACCAAAGGAACAACGAAAGTCCAGGTCGGAAGCAGTTCGGCGACGCCGAACCCGCTCTATGAGGGCGCGGTCGATAATGCGTATCTGACCTCTGGAACAGCAACTGGCAATCTCTACGTGTGCGGAAACACAGGTGCTGCGCCGACGCTCTATGAAATTCCGGTGTCGGCCGGTACGCTGGAGGCGCCGGTTGCCGGACCGACGCTTTCGGGCGCCGTGACCCCGTGCTCGCCGGTAACCGACGTTGCCAATCCGAATATTTCGTCGACAGCTACGGAATGGATATTTGCCAGCGCCGAGGCCAGCGGGACGGGCAACTCTTGCGCCTCAGGCGGCTGCGTGATGAATTTTGTGGACGACGAATGGCAACCGTCCACGACCTATTCGTTAGGGCAAGAGGTGATCGATACTCATTTTCAGATCCAAGTGGTCCGAGTGGCGGGAAAATCCGGGACGACGCATCCAACGTGGAGCACTACTGTGGGCGGGACAGCACCCGACGGAACCGTGAGCTGGTTGAATCAGGGGCCACAGATTGCAGCTCATGCTTCCTGGGCGCCAAGCACGCCCTACGTCGTCCACGACGAAATTGTCGACAGCAACGGGAACATACAAGACATTGTTACCGGTGGCACCTCCGGCACAACACAGCCCAACTGGAGCAAAACGGTGAGCACCGGGACGTCGGATAACCATATGTTATGGCTCAACGTGGGCAGCCTGGCTACCGTCAGCCAGGCTTCTGCCGGCGGCACCAGCGGAATTATTATGGACAATGTAATCCCATCGACCCAGATGGCAGGGGCATCACAGGTTTATTATTCAACGCAGAGCAATCAGACTTGCGGAACTTCCGGCACCGGGGGCTGTGCCGTACAAGCATCGCAATCTGCTTTACAATAGACAGCTCTGACAGGTTTTCTTATGACGAACAACAATTTGTCGTCCGATCGTCCGCCAGTTCCGGTGGCCAAAAAGCCCTACGAAAAACCCTCCTTCCGCTGTGAGCAGGTCTTTGTGACAACAGCGCTTTCCTGCGGAAAGATCACGACGACGCAGACGGGATGCGGTCTGAATACGAGAGCGTCGTGAGCGCATCCGCACAATTCTTTGCAGTACGCGCCGGCAAATGCGAACTGGCGGGGGAAGCACTGCGCAACTCCGGAACCTTGTGCTTGCGCGCCACCGGACACAGCATGGTGCCGACCATATGGCCTGGCGATCTGTTGACCATTCGGCCGGCCTCGGTTCACGATTTCGAAACGGGTGACATTGTCCTGTTCCGCAGCCGCGAGCGTTTCGTTGCGCATCGCGTGGTAACAACGATGAACACGAGCGCTGGGCCAAGAGTTCAGACTCAGGGAGATTCTGTGGCCTGCGCTGATTTTCCGATTTCGGAAGGCGATGTCCTGGGAAAAGTCGCATTCATCGAGCGGAACGGGAAATGCATGGGGCCGGTTCGCGGATTAGGAAAGGCCGGGCGCGCCATCGCCGGATTATTTCGTCGTTCGCAATTAGCTGCCCGTGTCGTTGTGGGCGTACACGGAATGCGCAGGAGCTGATTCAGAATCGGAGTCGGCACGCGTCACTTCGAGCGAATCTTGTCAGAATTGACTACTGAAGTCGAGCGTTTAAGTCTCGTGATCGAAATCGGGGGAATGCCCGTCCGCGTCAACACCACGGAGCCATCGTTTCTGGCCATGCTGCAGAACCGCTACGCTGGATATGTGACGGGATCCCAACCGGCGGAAATCGATTTTGACATCGAACTGATCCGGCCCTCCGGCGTTGAGCCCGACGCGGACGTGAGTGTGACGCAACGCAACGGCCGATGGACCCTCACTCGCGGCGACTTTCGCGCCGAATGGTCACCTGCGTCGCGGAGCGGATGGATCCGTCAATCCGCAAATCCCTATTCGATCGATGCCGTGCTCCGCATTGTGCATACACTGGTCCTGGCGCGGCAAGGCGGCTTTTTGATGCACTCGGCCAGCGCCATCCGCAATGGCGAGGCGTTTCTATTTGCGGGAGTTTCTGGAGCGGGCAAGACCACCATATCTCGCCTGGCCCCGTCCGATGCCACGCTTCTGACGGACGAGATTTCCTATGTTCGCAAGCAGCGCGACGGCTATATCGCATATGGAACTCCATTTACCGGTGAGTTGGCGAAGCTGGGTGAAAATGTTTCAGCGCCGATTGCGGCGGTGTATCTATTGGCAAAGGGACCGGAAAATCGCATCGATCCGATCGACCCGGGGGAGGCCGCGCGCTCCATTCTTGCCAATGTTCTTTTCTTCGCGGAAGATGAAGAACTGGTGCAGTCGATTTTTCATTCCGCGTTCGAATTCGTCAGCCGCGTGCCGGTCTTGCGGCTCACTTTCGTTCCAGATGCGCGGGTGTGGGAGCTGATTGGATGAGCCGCCTTTATCTAGCTCGGAATCCGAAGGTCGCGGCGCGCAGTATCGGCGGCGAAATGATGATTATGTCGGGACATGATTCGACCCTGTTCACGCTGAATCAGACGGCGGCCATCCTGTGGCAGTCGGCCGACGGCTCTACTCCGTTGGATGAAATCGTCGACCGACGCATTTGCGCGGAGTTCGATGTGGACCGCAGCGAAGCCTTACAGGATGCCGAATCATTGGCGCGCGAGCTGGCGGGACATCAGATTCTGCAACTTTCGGAAGCGCCAATCCCTCAACCTGCCGGGCACTATGCCGCGAAACCGGCTGGACCAACCGGGGGCTCGCGATGAACCTTCTGGCGGAGATGACCGCGAAGGCCCAGGCGCTGAACATCCCGCTTTCGGCGCAAATCGATCTTACCTACCGTTGCAACGAGCGCTGCGTGCATTGCTATCTCGACCACGATGATCATGGTGAGATGACTACGGATGAGATCAAACATCTGCTTGATGAAATGGCCGATGCCGGTGTTTTCATTCTGACGCTGAGCGGGGGCGAAATTTTCCTGCGCAAGGATTTCTTTGAAATTCTGGAATACGCGCGGCGCCTGATGTTCTGCGTGAAGCTCAAGACAAACGGCATTCTCATTCGCGAGCGGGATGCGCAGCGGATCAAGGATCTTCACGTCGAATCGATTCAGATCAGCATTTATTCGCACCGACCCGAGGTACACGACGCGATTACGCTTGTTCCCGGCTCGCTCAAGCGATCGATCGATGCCATCCGCTTTCTCAAATCGCAGGGCTTGAAAGTTATCATTGCCAACGTGTTGATGACGCAAAACATGGCCGATTATGCGGGCGTGCGCGCGCTGGCTGCCGAGTTGGGAGTGGACTGCACGCTCGATCCCACGGTCACTCCCATGCTGGACGGCAACCGCTCCCCGCTCAGTTTAGGAGTCGACGTCGATGCTCTGCGGCATGTGTTTCGCGACGGCGCTCTCATCGGCGATGTCGATGAATTCTGCGCGGTTCCGCCGCCAGCCGGTGAGAACGATCTGGAAGCGACTCCCTGCAGCGCTGGGCATACCGCTTGCTATGTTTCTCCGTACGGCGAAGTCTTTCCCTGTGTTGCGTTTCCCTTCCCGACGGGGAATGTGCGTCGGCAGCGGTTCATCGATATCTGGCGGCATTCTGACCAGATGAATGAGGTCCGCGCGATCCGCGTGAAGGATCTGACCACGTGCACAGCCTGCAGTCATGTGTCGAGCTGCACCCGTTGCCCGGGACTTGCCTACCTGGAGGGCAACATGCGCGGCCCATCTACGCAGGATTGCGAAAAATCTTTCGCGCGAACCGGGATTCCGTCCGCGAACATGCTGGCGAAGAAGCGCGCGGGCGTGAACCTCGTGCAGATTCGCGCTCTGCCCACGTTTGCCAGCGCAACAGCGTGACCGTCGCTTCTGCGAGCCTGCCTGATTCCATGCCCGCGACGAGCATGGCCGCGACCGGCGCCACACTCGATCCTGAGTGGTCGGTTCTGCTTGCGGCAGGCTCAGTTGTTTCCTCCGAAGCTAGACACCAACGTCTTCGCTCGCTGCTCACGGAAGCCATTCATTGGGACCGGCTTTTTACTCTATCCGATCGCCATGGCGTAACTCCGCTGCTGCATCAGGCATTGGCGGGCATTTCCGACGCTGTCCCGTCCGAACGGCTGCGCTTCCTGGAGCAAAGTTATCAGCTCAACCTGCGTAAGGCGCTGCTGCTGTCGAACGAGTTGATTCGCATTCTCGACCAACTCAGCAAGCTGGGAATTGAAGCCATACCCTACAAGGGTGTCGCGCTGGCCGAGCTGATTTACGGCGACATCGCGCTACGGCAATCGGGCGATATCGATCTCTTGATTCGTCCGCAAGACTTTTCACGCGCCCGCCAGGCGGTGCGCGACCTCGGCTTCACGCCGTCAAAGGGACTTCTTGATGAACATCAGGATGCATACCTGAAATCCGGCAACGAATGTGGGTTTGACGGCACGGCTGGCCCCAATCTTCTCGAGGTGCAGTGGGCCATTCAGCCGAGATTTTATGCGATCGACTTCGACATGGGCGGCTTGTTTCACCGTGCAGTGCCTGTGACTGTCGCCGGCTACTCTGCAAAGACACTTCCCAACGAAGATTTGTTTCTGGTGCTTTGTGCGCACGCTGCCAAACATGTTTGGCAACGCCTCATCTGGCTTTGCGACCTTGCCCGCATCATGGCTTTGCCTTCACTGGATTGGAAGCGGATTCAGGCCGATGCCCAGGCGCTGGGAATCTCCAGGATTCTTTCAGTCTCCATGATCGCCGCTCAAAAGCTTCTCGGTGCTGCAATTCCTGCCGACGTGCTGGACGTCGCTTTTGAAGATAGAGTCGCCGCGCTGGTTGAGGAAGTTCGCCGTCAACTTTTCAGTGAAGAGCTCTACAACGTTGAATCGCTTTCCTACTTTCGCCTTATGATGCGCTTGCGCGAGCGTAGGTCCGACCAGCTGCGTTTTTTCGGAAGGCTCATCTTCACTCCCGGGCCCGGTGAATGGGAAACTGTTCAGCTGCCCCGACCGTTTTCTCCATTGTATCGCCTGATTCGGCTTTCGCGGGTTGCGGCAAGGTTGCTTCGCGCGTAGGCGCACTGCGAAATATGATTTCCAGCGAAGTAGATAAATTACCGGATCCGCAAATTCTGTATTTCATTTCAGAATCAGGCAGTGAGTTCTAAACTGGTCTTCCAGTCGCGAAGATAGAGGAAGAACATTGTGCCGGCTCCCATCAGCGGAATCGCCAGCCCGGCCTTGAGTGAGTAAAACTGGCTGGATGACACGCCGACAAGCCATGGCAGACAACTTCCGCCGAGATTCGCCATGGTGAACATCAACGATCCCACTCGCGATGTTGCCGAGCCAAATTCGCGGGAGAGAAGAGAAATGGTGATCGGATACACGCTCGATAATCCCAATCCAGCCAGGCAATTACTGGCGATCACCATGGGCAGGGAATACGAGATCAGCAGCCCCGCCATTCCTGCACAAGCCATCAACACGCCAGCTTGTGCGAGTTTGACCTCATCCACGGCGCGCAGAACCGCGGGGGCGAACAATCTTCCCAGCGTGAGGGAAGCATAAAAAAAAGATGGAGTCATGATCGCCATCGACACGCTCAGGGTTCCCAGACTTTTCGCGTAAGAGGCGACCCATCCGCCAAAACTGTTTTCCGTGCCAACATAGATAAAAAACAGGGCTGCTAACACGTACAGAGCCTTACCTTTCCATGCGATCGCCGGCTGGCGGCTGCCCTCTACGCGAGTAGCAACGGGCTCGACGATCGATGCCGGCATCGCCCAGATCCCAACGGCGACGGCCAATGAGATGGCAGCCACCAGAACAAGCAGCAACGTGATATGTGAACTCCGGATCGCGGCGGCGATCAGAAATGGGCAGGCAACCGCACCCACGCTCCAGCAGAAATTCAAGATGTTGAGCGCCGAGCTTCTGCGATCGGGATTTACCTCCGCAACCAGCAGATTCGCGGCAGGAACGGCCAGTCCAAGTCCGGCTCCGTATCCAGCGATGCAAACCATGCCTTGAATCCGCGAGCCCGCCAGCAACAAGGCTACGCTCAGGCTCATGAGCGCGAGTCCGGCTTTGATAGCGAAACGGAATCCGAATCGCGAGACCAAAACTCCCGAGATGCCGACTGCGACGGTCGACGCCAGGAATTGCGCGGTAAACAGCGCGCCAGCCTGCGAATAGTCGAGTGCCCATTTGGTGGACAACGTCGGCAGCAAGGGACCCAGAAGAACGGTCACGACGCCTATCGGGATAAAGCAGGCGTAGGCCGCAACCGTTAACGCCCTGGCGGAAGCCAGACGTTGCGATGTTTCTATGGCAGGCATGAAAGTGAAGCGGAGGGCGAAAACTTGATCGTGATCAGTTGGAACCCGCCGCCTCTGCGGTAGATTCTCGCACGACGAGTTCCGGTTCAATGGCAATTTCTGACGGATATTCCTGGCTGTGCTCGATTCGTTCCAGCAAAGCCTGCGCTGCAACTTCGCCCATCTTGCTGAGCGGTTGGCGAACGGTCGTCAGGCTGGGGGTGTGAAAAGCGGCTCCGGGAATGTCGTCGAATCCCATCACGCTCACATCTTGCGGCACGCGCAGACCCTGCTCCTGCAAGGCCTTGATGGCTCCGATAGCGGAAATGTCGTTGTAGGCGAACAATGCGGTGAAAGGCTTATTGCGTGCCAGCAACTGTTTGGCAAACGGATAGCCGAGCATTGGCGTGGCGTCGTCGGAATCGATCTGCACCGTCAGCTCAGGGTCGACCTTCATCCCGATCTGCGCGGCAACACTGCAAATCGCTTCCCAGCGGTCTTTGGAGTCGGAACTCAAAGGATTGCCCTTCATGAAGGCCACGCGCTCGTGATGCTGCTCCTTGAGATAGTTCAACGCCAACACTGCCGCGCGCTCGTGATCGAGCACAATGTTGGTCACACCTTTGATTTTCTTATGACCTGCGACTGCTACCGTGGGCAGAGAAGGGATGTCGCGAATGGTTGTATCAACGGTGATGATCCCTTCGACGCCGCGCTCGGCAAGAATGTGAGAATAACGATCGAGCAAGTCGGCGTTATGGCGGTGAGCCACGGTGAGGAAAAAATAGTCGTTCTTTCTCAAGTGTTGCTCGATGCCGCTGATGATCGCCGAGCCATAGGAGTCGCCGATTTCCTCGGCAATCACGCCGATCGTGTAGGTGCGTTTGTTGCGCAGCGTGCGCGCGAAGAAATTTGGCCGGTAGTTCAGCTCCTTGGCGGCGGCATGAATGCGATTCTTGGTTGCTTCCGGAATAGAGCGAGCCGAGGGAGCGTCGTTTAAAACCGCGGACACGGTCCCGGGCGTCAGCCCCAGATGCTGGGCCACGGCCTTCAACGTGATGACCGCTGGCTTTTGGCCAGACTTCTTGCCATCCCCCATATTGTCGTTTGAACCGTCTCGCAATCAGTCCTCAAAAATCAAGCCGTGAGCCGAACCACCAAACCGCGCTACGGGCATCGCTAAAATATGCAAGTCATTACGCGCGGGCGTAACGCTCGCTGTTCGGTTTCGACCCGCTCAGGGCGAAGAAAATAATATACAGATAGCAGATGACTGGCAGAAAAAAGGCGTGGTGAATGCCGATGTGGTCCGCAATCCACCCCTGCGCGACCGGGATTACCGCCCCGCCCACGATCGCCATGATCAACACTCCCGAGCCATCACCCGTAAGCGGCCCCAATTCCGCGACTCCCAAGGTGAAGATGCTCGGAAACATAATGGAGTTGAAGAATCCGACCAGGATGATGCTCCACATGGCCAGGTGCCCATTGTTGAGCATCGAGATTGCCACAAGAACGCTGGTGGATACGCCGCAAATGGCCAGTAATGTGCCAGTGCCTGCTGTGGCACTGCCTCCGCGCAGCGCAGCAATCACTGCGATCGCGGCCGTCGCGACGGCGACTAGAATGAACAGCGGACGCCCTGCAACCACCAGCCATGCCAGCCAGGTCAGATTCGGAATTCCCGGCTCGTATCCCGGTGGCATCTGGTTTTGAATCGGATAAGAAATCAAGATTAAAACCACGCAGGCTGCAGTAGCCAGGCTCATGTACTTCGCCTTTGCACCGCCGAGAAAACTCGACCCCACAAATCGCCCCAGCATCGCGCCACCCCAATAGAAGGCGACGAAACTGGCGGCAACTTTCTCAGTCAGACCGCCGATCTCGGGTTGGCTGAAATAATTCACGAGGAAGCTTCCAATGGAGACCTCTGCGCCCACATAAACAAATATGCCGATCGCACCGAAAATCAGGTTGGGATGCCGCCAGATCGAGTCAGCGACCTTCTCGCCGACTTTACGTTGGGCGTGCTCGATCTTCGGAAGGTGAAAACTGCCTATAGCGATAGCCAGCAACACCAGCGCGACGCCAAGTCCCACATAAGGCATTTTTACGCTCGCTGCTTGTTGCAGGCGGTATGCCTGCAGAGCACCGGGGTTGAGCGCCTTGATCTGGTCGGCATTGAGCGCCGCGCCGCTCAGAATGAGCAAGCCACCGAAGAATGGCGCAAGAAATGTTCCCAGCGAATTGAATGCCTGCGTCAGGTTGAGCCTGCTTGACGCCGTCTCAGGTTTGCCCAGCACCGTGACGTACGGATTCGCGGCTACCTGCAGGCAGGTAATGCCCGCAGCCAGAACAATCAACGCGCCGAGAAAGAACGGAAAGGAGGGAACGCTGGCCGCCGGGACGAATAGAAACGCACCCACGCCCATGGTGATCAAACCCACGACCATCGACCGTTGATAACCGATCCAGTCGATAATCTTGGCGGAGGGAATCGAAAAGATGAAATATGCACCAAAAAATGCGAACTGAATCAGCATGACCTGCGCGTAATTCAGCTCAAAAATCGATTTCAGGTGTGGAACAAGAATGTCATTGAGGCAGGTTAAAAAACCCCACATAAAGAAAAGGGTAGTCACCGTGGCCAGCGGCGCCGTGTAGCTTCCCCCGTCAGGTGATGTCGTGGTGGCCGAAGTATTCGGAGCTGTAATGGCCATGAGTTCTGTTCTCTACCCTCCCCCGTGTGCAAAACTAAAGTTCCAGGAAACAAGCCTCGCGGAAGCACTCCTGTGGAACAAGACTCCGCGAACAATGCCCGCCATCATAGCATCGACGACCCGTCGTTCCCTGTCTTTTTCTTCCGCAGAAAGCGATTGTTGCCCCTAGAAAATCGTTCTTTTCCGTACCGGAACATGCGGAATATCCAACTGATTTGCGGAGAGAAACCAGATTTCAGGTGTGCGCGACCGTCCTCGGCTCGTTCAAGCGCTGGGTGAGGAAGTCTAAATACTCCTCCATTCCCTCGCCCGTTTTCGCCGATAGCCGAAAGATCTGCATGCCTGGCCTCACAGATTCGATGCTGGCGCGAGCGGTTTGCCAGTCGAACTCGACGGCAGTAGCGAGTTCATTCTTGGTCACGATCGCCACATCCGCGCTGTTGAAAATTGTCGGATACTTCAGTGGCTTGTCTTCGCCCTCGGTGACCGACATCAGCACGAGGCGAAGATTTTCGCCCAGATCATAGGAAGATGGGCAAACCAGGTTCCCCACATTCTCGATAAACAGGAAATCGAGCTGATTTAGATCCCACTCCTGCAGTGCGTTCTGCACCATGGCCGCCTCGAGATGGCACAGCGTTCCCGTCGTGATCTGTTTGACCGGAGCCTTGCTGCGGGCCAGTCGAACGGCATCATTTTCCGTCGCCAGATCACCCACCAGCGCAGCCACGCGGTAACGGGGCTGCAGTTGCGTCAGCGTCTTTTCGAGGAACATAGTCTTGCCCGATCCCGGACTCGATACCAGGCTGACGACGAAAACTCCTGCGGCTCGAAATTGTTCGCGCAGCGCCCGCGCGATGACGTCATTCTGCTTCAACACATTGCGGCGTACTTCGACCATGCGCGGTTCGTTCATGGTTGCACCCCAGACTCCGACAGAGCGCGTTGGGCCTCCACGTCGTCTTCAATCTCCAGCGCAAAAACTTCCAGTTCTTTGCCCCGGCGCACATCCATCGTCGGCATTCCGCACTCCGGGCAGGTGAAAGACTTGAGCGATTTGAGCGTCTTCTCCTGTCGGCACCTGGGGCAAAACACAACCACTGGCACTTCCTCAATCACAAGCCGCGATCCCGCAAGTGCGGTGTTCTGGCATGCAACGTCATAGGAAAAGAGAAGCGCGTCTTTTACTACACCGGAAAGATCACCCAGCCGGAGATGCACTGCGCTCACACGTACGCCGCGTTTCGACGCCTCTTCCAGAGCGGCATCGACGATGCCCATCGCGATGGAAAGTTCGTGCATCTCCGCATATTCTATAACGCCGTGAACCCGGATTAGCCCTTGTCAGGCAAGTCCTTGCGCGATGGACGGGTTGCCAATTCTCGCGCTCTACTTCGCGAGCTGACCTATAAACACTCCAAACGGATCGAGTGTCACCACCTGGCCCTGCGCCGAGGATTTTCCGGTGGTCGCGAGGGGCGTCGCCGAACTAAATCCGTTCTTGCTGAAATCAAACTTTACTTGTTGTTGTGCCCCGGACGTGTTCAAGGCCACCAGAACTGCCTGATCGTTGTAGATGCGCAGGTAAGAGAGCACATCGTCATCATTTTCGTTCAGCGGCACATAGTTGCCATCCGAAAGGGCCGGGTTCGTATGGCGAAGCTTCAGAACCGTCTTGTAGAACGAAAGCACCGAATTCGGATCCTTCAGTTCGTCGGCGACATTATGCGTCTTGTACGTCGGAGGCACGGGAAGCCACGGCTTCGCCTTCGAGAATCCGGCATTCACGCTGTCATCCCACTGCATGGGAGTGCGCTCACCATCGCGTCCTTTCTCTTTCGGCCATCCCGTACGGCCGATTGGATCCTGAACTTCGTCCTTGCGCGTGGGAGGCGTTGTCTTCATGCCGATCTCCTCGCCGTAATAGAGAATCGGAGTGCCGCGCAGCGTGAGATACAGGCCTGCCATCAACTTGGCGATCTCGTCGTTGTGCACTCCGTCTCCGTAGCGGTCGTACGAGCGGACAATGTCGTGATTGCTGATCACAAACGTAGGCCAGCCCGCGGCTGAGTTCACCGCGGCAATTTGCTTGCGAAATTCAGCCGGAGAAAGTTTGTTGACCGTCGTGAAAAGAAAATCCATGGGCAACTGCAATTCGTTGTTGCCCTGGCCGTAATAGCGATTCAATTCGGCGATGTCGTGGGTCCAGGTTTCTCCGATCAAGACGGCGTGGTATTGGTCGGCAACCTGACGCAGCCCGCGCAGCACGTCGTGAACTTCGGGAAGTTTGGTGTTGTAAACGTTTTTCTCGACCGGATCGCCGTATGCGTTCTTTTGTCCGGGAATCACTGGGTTGTCTGTCAGGTTCGGATCTTCAAACAGCGTATCGACGGCATCCAGGCGAAATCCGGACACTCCGCGCTTATACCACCAGCGCGTCACGTCAAACATCGCATCTTGCACCGCGGGATTTCTCCAGTTCAAATCCGGCTGAGCCGCATAAAAATAATGGTAGTAATACTGATTCGTCGTCGGATCGAACTTCCACGCCGAACCGCCAAAAGTCGAGGTCCAATTGTTCGGAGGTTGTCCCGGCCCTTTGCCATCGCGCCAGATGTACCAGTCGCGATGCTGCGAAGTTCGGGAAGACTTGGAGTCGAGAAACCACGGATGCTGGTCGGAGGTATGGTTCACGACGAAATCGAGGATGATATGAATGTTTCGCTTGCCGGCCTCGGCAGCGAGATGATCAAAATCCGCCAGCGTGCCATACATGGGGTCGATGTTTTCGTAGTCGGAAACGTCGTAGCCGAAATCGACCTGTGGCGAGGGGAAGCAGGGCGTGATCCAGATGGCGTCTACTCCGAGGTCTTTCAGATAATCTAATTTCGAGGCAATGCCGTTGAGATCGCCCACTCCATCATTGTTGCTGTCGGCAAAGCTGCGCGGATAAATTTCATAGAACACCGCATCCTGCCACCATTGCTGGGTCTCGGACTTGACGGGGGTTTGCTGCTGTGCACAGGCGGAAAAGAAACAGAGTCCCAGCAGAACCCATGAAAGCGTCAACCACCATTTGCATCGCATCGCCATTCACCTCATTTGAAAATGCGCAAATCAAAACTCGGAGAAAAAACACGCTTCTTCGAGTCTAAATCTGGATTGCGTTGAAAGCGAGATGAGCGGTTCTCGGATAAGGATGAACTCTGCGTTTCCTGAAAAGAAGATTACTCCGGCCGAAGCTTGCAAAGTTTCGATTCACTGAATATAAGAAGTAGGGGCGAATTTTAGCACGACCCGAAAGCCAGGTAGCGACCAGGTAGCGACCTCTTGCCTTCTTCACGTCGTGTTTTTCTGCAATCTCTCAGCCGCTCTGCACTCGTATTGCCCCTGGAGGGTGTGCTCAATCTCGCGCGCCCGCGCCGTCTCGAGGCACGATCAACCCACCCGTTTCCGAGCCCACAACCTAACGCCGACCCCGGCGTCAGCTTTCTCAACGTCGCCCGTGAATCCGGCCTGAACGCAAAAACCATTTTTGGCGGCGAGCACAAGAATAAATATCTGCTCGAAACTACGGGATGCGGCGTCGCCTTCTATGATTACGATAACGATGGATGGCTCGACATTTTTCTGGTGAACGGCTGGCGCCTCGAAGGATTTCCCGCCGGTAGCGAGCCGATTTCTCATCTTTTCCGCAACAACCGTGACGGGACGTTTACCGACGTCACGGCAAAAGCGGGAGTCGGCCACTCCGGCTGGGGACAAGGCGTTTGCGTCGGCGACTATGACAACGACGGCTGGGACGATCTATTCGTCACCTACTTCGGCAAGAACGTTCTCTACCACAACAACGGAGACGGCACGTTTACCGACGTCAGTGAAAAGGCGGGCGTGGCCGGCAAAGGCACGCGCTGGAACACGGGTTGCGCCTTCGTCGACTACGACCGCGACGGCCATCTTGATCTTTTTGTGGCGAACTACATCGATCTCGATCTCGCCACCGCCCCCGTGCCTGAATCCGGCCCGTGCCTATACAAGAGCGTGATGGTGGCGTGCGGTCCTCCCGGCCTCCCCGGCGGTAAAAACATTCTCTATCGCAACAACGGCGACGGAACATTCACCGACGTCTCTGACGCTTCGGGAATTCTGCGCGCCAACGGGACCTACGGTCTCGGCGTGCTGACAGCCGATTTCGACAACGACGGCTGGCCCGATATTTATGTCGCCGACGATTCCACGGCGAGCGCACTCTATCAGAACAAAAAGAACGGCAAGTTCGAGGACATTGCCATCGAGGCTGGCTGCGCGTTGAGTCCCGATGGTAAACCGCAGGCCGGCATGGGCGTCTCGGCCGCAGACTACGATCTGGATGGAAATCTCGATATCGTCAAAACAAACTTCGCCGGCGATACGCCTTCTCTTTATCACAATCAAGGCGGAGCCAACTTCGAAGACGCTACGTTTGCAGCCGGATTAGGAGCGCACACGCAATATCTGGGATGGGGCTGCGGTTTCTTCGATATGGATAACGATGGCTGGGCCGACATTCTCATCTGCAACGGTCATGTCTATCCCGAAGTCGAGCAGCTCAAGACGGAAGCCGGCTACGCACAGCGCAAGCTGCTTTATCAAAACCTGCACAACGGCCATTTCGCCGACATTTCTTTGCAAGTCGGTCCGGGCATCTCCGAGCCGAGTCCCTCACGGGGCGCGGCATTTGGCGACTTCGACAATGACGGCGACATCGATGTCGTGGTCAACACGGTCAACGACTACCCGCAGCTTCTGCGCTGCGACTCCCGGCTCAACAACAACTGGATCAAGGTTCGCACCGTCGGCACCAAATCCAATCGCAACGGCATTGGCGCGAGATTAGTTTGCGTGACGCATGCACCGGGCGAGACGAAACCGCATCGACAGATCGATGAAGTGCGCAGCGGCGGCGGATATTTCTCGCAGAACGATTTGCGCGTGCACTTCGGTCTGGGCAAGGCCGATAAGGTTGATGTCTTGGAAATTCACTGGCCCAGCGGCCAGGCAGACACGTTAAAGGACGTCAAGGCGAATCAGGTGATCTTCGTCAAGGAGGGCGAGGGAATTACGCGAACCATGCAGTTTGACAAGAAGAAATAACCACAGAGAACGCGGAGGCGGAACACCGTGTCTGATTAGGGTTGCTTGTTCCTGGGATCTACGGGCACGCCGGAGCCCTCTTTCAGCGTTTGAATCTGATCCACAGGCAAGCCCGCAAACCGCTCTGTCAACCCGCTGGGCCAGCGAATTTCGACCCACTCGATCTTCTCGGCGGTTCCCAACCCGAAGTGAACCCGCATGTCGCTATTGGAAATGTAGCTCGACCCGCTGCGTACTTCATCGACGAGAATTCTCGAACCCGCTTTCACGCCAACGCGTGCGCCGATCCCGTCTCGGTTCGACTTCGTTCCGACCGTATGAATCGCAACCCAATGATTCTGGTTTCGAACCTGATTCACCAGCAGGCTGGGCGCGGCGTTCATATTGTTGATGACCGCCGACACTCGTCCGTCATTCCAGAGATCTCCTACGGCCAGTCCTCGCGCTGAGGCAGGCGTTGTAATGCCAGTTCCAGCCGATGCTGAAATATCGCTGAACGTGCCGTCGCCATTGTTGTGGTAGAGAATCCGAGGCTCTTTGTAGCTGCTACCCAGATGCTGGCTATCGACCTCGGGATAGACGTGCCCATTCACGAGAATCAGGTCGGGCCAGCCATCGTTGTCAAAGTCAAAAAACATCGTCCCCCATCCCAGATATTGCGTGTACAAGCCAAGGCCGGCAGCTGAAGTGGCATCGGTGAAAGTTCCGTCGCCGTTATTTTTGTAGAGTGTGGAAGTGTCATCGGAAAAATTTGTTTTGAAAATATCGAGATGACCATCACCGTTGTAATCTCCAATGGTCGATCCCATGCCCGCCTGCTCGCGGCCATCTTCATTAAAGGCAGCCCCCGCCGTGACCGCCACGTCAGTGAAGGTTCCATCGTGATTGTTGCGATACAGAATGCTCGGCGTACTGTCGCAGGCAACGAAGATGTCGGGCCAGCCGTCTTCATCGAAATCGACGGTTGACACACTGAAGGCGTAATGGCCGTCGGTTCGATCAATGTGCGCCTTTACAGTTACGTCTTCAAACGTTCCGTCGCCGCGATTGTGGTAAAGAATATTCTTCGCACCCGGCAGCCCGCGCGGCCCGCACATCACCGGAACGCCTTTCCAGATGCAGGTTGGGCGCTCTCCGGGCGCTGGTGCCGATGCCAGGTCGAAATCCACATAATTCGCCACCACCAGGTCGAGGTGTCCATCGCGGTCGTAGTCGACAAATGCGCAGCCCGTGCCCCACGCCTTGCCCGATCCCGCGACGCCGGCCTTCTCGGCTACTTCCCGGAAAACTCCGTGATCGTTGTGATACAGCCGATTTTTGCCGTAATACGTAATGTACAAATCTTCCCAGCCGTCGTTGTCGTAGTCGCCGACGCAAACGCCTTGTCCCCAGCCTATCGCCGCAAGGCCGGCTTTGGCGGTTACATCCGTAAATGTGCCATCGTGATTGTTGCGATACAGATGGCTCGTCGGCGCAACGCTCGACGCAGACGCTTCCAGCCTCGTGCCATTCACCAGGAAGATATCGGGCCAGCCGTCGTTGTCGTAGTCAAAGATTGCAACTCCGGTTCCGGTGGTCTCGATGATGTACTTCTTCGTATCGATTCCGCCGAAAATGTTTTGGGCGGTCAGACCTGCCTTTTCCGCCACGTCGACGAAGTTGGCTATTGGTGCAGATGCTGAGGTCCGTGCCTGCTGCGCCACGACCGCTTCTCCGGCAAACAAACTTACGCAAACAAGGATCCGTGCGATCTGCCCTACGGCAAGAGAAAATGTCGTCACTTTTCGGGGTTCCTGAATCGATGGTAGGGACACCACAGCCAATGGTCAAGCAAGCGGAACACCCGCGACTATCAGCGGATAGGCGCTTCGGCAACGCCGACGTAGGTGTCCGCCCCGCCGTAGTAGAAGAGATATCTCTCTTTCTGCCTCACCATGCCTTCCACAAAAACGACGTTCGGCACCTGACCAACTTCTTCCCACTGTTTTTGGGGTGAGAAGATCGGCTCGTCGCTTCGCCATACAAGCTTCGCGGGATCATTCCGATCGAAAATCGCGATGCCCGTGCGATAGACCAACTTGTCGTCTGCCCCGTTGTAAATTAGAAAGACTCCGTGCGGCGTGAGCAACGGCGCCGGCCCCGGCTCGGCCACTCGTGAATCGAAGTGTCCCAGCCTGACCGGCAGCACCGGAGATGGTGTCGCATCGCTCCAGTGCAGGAGATCCGTCGAATACGCCAATCCCGCTTGATCATTCCCATCCAGAGTCGTGCCCAGAAAAAACATCCAATACTTTCCATTGATCTTCTCAGGAACGATCGCACCCGATTTCGTCCATTTCACATTCCAGTTGCCCTTGTTGGCGGGCAAGATGATACCCTTGCGATCCCAGTGCAGCAAATCTTTCGAGGCCGCCAAACAAAGCTGGGCATCCTTCTTGTTATAGCCTGTGTAAGTGAGGTAGTAGGTATCGCCGATCTTCACCAATCGAGGATCCTCGATACCGCCATCCTTCTCGTATTCGGTGGACGGACTCAGAACCGGTTCGTCGCGGCGGGAGAAATGAATGCCGTCGGTGCTCTCGGCATATCCCAGGCGCGACGTGCCTTGTTTGTCCTGCGCGCGGAAGAGCATCACGATCCTTCCGTCGCGCTCAACGACGGCGGGATTAAAAGTACCGGCCGACTCCCATCCGTCGCCGCGACGAGAGATGATCGGATCCTCGGATAAACGATGCCACGTGCCGAAGGGCAATATGCGTTTATCCTGCGCACCAATAACGACCATCACCACTGCCGCAACTAGAGTCGGAACCTTCAGACGAGCCATGCGCCGAGTCTAGTGCAGATCACGTAAGATTCTGGACGAAAAAAAACGGCAGGGCCGACCTCCCTGCCGATTCTATAATCTCGAAAATCCCGGCTACTTCTTGTTCACAGCCTTTTTCAGCTCGGCCCCTGGGGTAAACTTCGCGACTCTGCGGGCAGCAATTTTGATAGTAGCGCCGGTTTGTGGGTTGCGCCCGTTCCGCGCCTTGCGTTGCGACACCGAAAAAGTGCCGAACCCTATCAGGGCTACTCGATCTCCTTTGCGGAGGGCGGACGTAACACTCTCCACGGCAGTATCAATCGCGGTTGCGGCCTGCGCCTTGCTGATTTCACATGCGCCTGCGATCTTGTCAACCAGATCGGCTTTGTTCATAGTTTCTCCTCACAGGTCTCTTTCGTGCCCAGCCGAAACCGGGAGGCAGAAATGGCTATAGGCTGAGTTGGGAAACCTGACGTTTTGTATTGTCCTCCCTCCAATAGGAATGTCAACTGTGAAAATCCGCGCCCGAAGCCTGTTTTGCACCGGCCCGACCCGAATCGGGGCTGTCTGCGCGGATTTTCGCTGGATGCCCCTCAGACGCCCAGGAAATCTCGCAGGCGCCGCTTTCGGCATGGCAGGGTTTAGTCCTTGGAGGCGTTTTCCTCGGTGCTCCACAACCCACGGCACTCCTGCACAGGATGTACACAGGCTGTCATCCTTTCCGACTTGCGCGAATCGGCTTGCCCGGTGCAAAGTCGAGAAGAACAGTATTTGTGAAGAGGCCCGACGAATTCAGTGATCAAGGCTCCCGTAGAAGTTTGCCCGATTTGTAGCGGCACAGGATGGAAGAATGTTCCCGGCGCCACCGAGCGCCGCGTAACGCGCTGCGATTGCCAGGTGCGCGCGCGGGCGCAGTCCCTGCTGGCCGCAGCGCGCATTCCGCGCAGATACGAGCACTGCGAATTGGGCAATTACGATACGGACTTCCCCGGGGCCCATCCCTCCCTCAGCGAAGGGCACTTCATGGCGTCAAGTTTCGCCCGCAAATGCGATCCGGGCGGTGACAAGGGATTGCTCATCATCGGCAAGATTGGCACCGGCAAGACTCATCTCGCTGTTGGAATCATGAAGGAATTGATTCTGAACCGCGGCCTAGCCTGCCTGTTCTACGACTACCGCGAACTGCTGAAGGAAATTCAGAATTCCTACAATTCGACGGTGCAGACGACGGAACTCGACGTTCTGCGGCCGGTTTTTGAGACCGACGTTCTCGTCCTCGACGAACTCGGCGCCGTCAAGCCGACCGAGTGGGTCTGGGACACAGTCAGCCTGATCCTCAATACTCGCTATAACGACAATCGCACGACCATAATCACGACAAACTTTGAAGACCAGCCCTCCGCTGGAGTTGCGACCGTCATTTCACCGGCTCGGGCCGCGACTCGCGGCGAAACTCTCGGCGACCGCATCGGCGAACGCATGCGCTCCCGCCTGCACGAGATGTGCCGCATCATCACTCTCGATGGCGCCGATTTCCGCCAGAAGTTCCGCAGCGCAAGTTTCCGGTGATTTCTCTGTGCCTCTGTGTCTCCGTGGTGAAATCCCACTAAAATCAATCTGTGCTCACCGAGTGCCTGGAATTCATTTCCGAGCGGGATGCCGAAACCTTCGCGGCCGCGCCAGCTGCGCCTGCGGTCTTTCTGCTGCGAGGGGACGCACCCTCCGAGCCTTACGTCAGCAAGACTGCGAATCTTCGCCGCCGCCTGCAGCGGCTGCTCGGCCCATTCGAAGAACGCACCAAGAAACTCAACCTGCGCGACCGCGTTCGCACGATCGACTATTCGCTCACCGGTTCCGACTTCGAATCCGGATTCCTGCTCTATCGTGTTCTGCGCTCAACGTTCCCCAAGTCTTACGCCAATCGTCTACGCTTCCGTTTCGCGCCGCTGGTGAAGCTGCATCTCGAAAACGAATACCCGCGCGCCTCGATTACAACGCGCCTTGGAAAATTGAACAGCCGCAATCTCTATTACGGCCCGTTTCCCGCGCGCCTCGCCGCAGAGAAATTCATGAACGACTCGCTCGATTTTTTCAAGATGCGCCGTTGCGTCGACGATCTCCATCCCGACCCGGCGTTTCCCGGCTGTATTTATTCGGAGATGAAGATGTGCCTCGCGCCCTGCTTCAAAGGATGCACGGACGAAGCCTATGCGGCCGAAGTCAGCCGCGTGCGGGCCTATTTCGATTCCAGCGGAGAATCGCTGGTGCGCGAACTTGCTGCCGAGCGCGAGGAAGCATCGGCGCAACTCGCCTTCGAAGAAGCGGCTGCCATTCACGTGCGCGTGGAGAAACTCAAGCCAGTCGTCAGTCAGATTCCCGAAATCGTTCGCAGGCTGGATCAGCTCTCTGCATTGATCATTCAGCGCAGTGCCATGGAGGGTTCGGTCGCGTTCTTCCGCGTAGATTCTGGACAGATTACCGGGCCGCTCGTCTTCCCCATTCAGCCAGCGGAGCACGCCAAGTCGCAATCGATGGAAGCGCGAGTGCAGGATGCATTGACCACGCTGCCACCGACGAAAATGAACTCCGCGCTTGAAACGATGGAGCATCTTGCGCTGCTCAAGCGTTGGTACTACCGCGGTACTCGGGCAGGTGAAATCTTTTTTGCCGACGCGAAAGGTGAGTTGCCCGTGCGTCGCATCGTCCGCGGCATCTCGCGCGTCTTCCGCGGCGAGAAGGCGGAGCCTGAATCGCCTTCGCTCCAATAAAAAGGCGGCCCGAGGCCGCCCAGCTTGAATTTGTCTTCTCCGCGTACGTTCGTGCAGATCCTCGGCGAACGAAGTTGGCTTTAAATGTCCAGGTTCTTCACGTCCAGCGCATTCTCTTCGATGAACTTGCGTCGCGCTTCGACGTCTTCGCCCATCAGCGTGGTGAAGATCGTCTCGCACTCGGCAATGTCTTCCAGTTTCACCGAGAGCAGCGTACGCCGCTCGGGATCCATGGTCGTTTCCCAGAGCTGTGGCGCCGTCATCTCGCCCAGACCTTTGTAGCGCTGGATCGAGAAATCGCGCCGGCCTTCATTGATCACGTAGTCGCGAAGATCGCGCACGTTGGTCTTCTCGAC
>JASHOT010000275.1 GCA_030040965.1 Candidatus Sulfotelmatobacter sp.
GAACGACCATGCCATGGTTGTCCGCATCGCCGCCATCGAAGCCCTGGAAGCGATTGCCGACGAATCCGCCAGACCGGTAATCGAGAAAGCCTTCGGAAGTGAGAGCCTGGAAGTGAAGAACGTGGCGCGACGTGCTCTGAAAAAAATCGAAGCCTCTCGCAAGCAGCCTTCCTCGATTTCCAGTACAGAGGCGAGCACCCCTGTAGCAGCGCATCACGGGAGCTAGAGATCGCGGGAGGAGGAAAGGGTGAACGAACTGCCTGTTTTGGCTGTTCCGCACAACGCCGCGAAGAGCACCGACGCGCGGTGGTTTTGCGGCATCGACCTCGGTACGACAAACTCCTCGGTAGCCATTCTGGACGCGTGGGCGCTACGCTCCCACGGCTGGTCTTCCGCGGTAAGCATGGTGCCGATCCGCCAACCGGTTCGAAATGGTGTCATCGAAAGCGAACTTTTTCCGTCGGTGGTTGCCGAGCTTTTTCCAGGAGAGTGGGTCGCAGGACAAGGGGCAAAAGAGGCCCGTGGACAGGGGCTGAGAAAAGATCGCCGGATTTTCTACTCGACCAAGTCTGAGATGGGCCTCGGGCGAGAGCCTTATTACCCGTTTGCCTCGTCCAGCAAGTTTGACTCGCCTTACAAGATCGCAGGGAAAATCCTGGAGTCCCTGTTTGCTGCGGTGAAGGAAGAATTTGGCGAGGAAGCCCTCCGCAACGTCGTGGTCACAGTTCCGGCTTCGTTCCAGGTCGCGGCAAGAAAAGACACGCAGCGAGCGGCCGCGCTTGCAGGTGTTCAGCTGGGTGAACAGTCTCTGTTGGACGAACCGAACGCTGCGTTCTTGGATTACATTCTCGCCCTGGCACGTCGCGAGTCACTACCGATTGATCTCAGTGCACCCACCGTCGTTCTCGTGGTGGATTTTGGCGGCGGAACCTGTGATGTTTCCGTATTGCGCGTGCAAATTGAATCCCAAAGCGGGCGAGTGAGCCTGGCTAATCTTGCGATCTCTCGTTATGAACGATTGGGCGGTGACAACATTGACGTCGCGATCGCCGAGCAGATTCTGCTCCCCGAATTGCTTCGACAGAACGGCGTTGATGCTCTCGATCTTTCATGGGCGGAAAAAAAGAACTATGTCTTCCCACAACTACTCCCCGTAGCCGAGGCGCTAAAGCTTGCCATCGGTAGCGAATATGCATCGTGGTTAGCATTTCATCCCGGACAACCGATCGAGCCGAACATTTGCGCAAGGCAGCTTTCTACGTCGATCAACGTTCCTGCGCCAGACTGTCTCCGCGCCTTCTCCTTGCACAATCCCAGTTTGACTCTCCATCAGTTCCAACAGGTCATGGCACCCTTCCTCGACCGGGACTTGCTCTACACACACGGCACGGAATTCAATTCCATCACTTCTGTATTTGCTCCGATTCAAGATGCGCTGGATCGTGCGGGCTTATCCGCGACGGAAGTTGACGGCATTCTTCTGGTGGGCGGAAGCAGTCTGCTCCCTCAGATTCAAACGGCCGTGCGAACTCAATTTCCTGGAGCTCATCTGCTGTCCTTTCCCGATCCCGACCGGTCATTTTCGGCGATCGCTCGCGGCGCCGCTCTGCACTCTTTCTTTCTCCATGGTCTCGGTATTCCGCTGCTGAAGCCGATCGCACAAGAAACGATTGGCCTACTCACGCAAGACAGCGTGTTCCGTCCGCTGATTCGTGCGGGGACGGAGTTGCCTTTTCCTTCGAATGGCCAATTTGAAACGCACCGTGGCTTGTCGGTACCCCGCGATCTGATGACGGAATTGGACATTGTCATCGCTGCAGAGACACCAAGCCGCGAAACGAAGGTCCTGGCCGTCGCAAACTTGAAGCCTGACGGATTGCCACGGGCAGGTGATGAAATTGAAATACGCTTCCGTCTAGATGCGAACAAACTTCTCGATGTGGAAGCCTCGCTCATCTCGAACCGGGAGGCAAAGTGCGAAGTGTCTTTGGAGAATCCGCTCAGTTCGACCGGCCATGAGACGGAACGGCAACGCGAAATCCTGGTCTTGGAACAGGAACTGGCCGATGCGATTACTCGACGCGAATCACTTTCCTCGAAGTTGAGGCAGATCGAACGCCTGTCGGAGTTGCTCTTCGACGAAAAAAAGTACGAAAGAGCAATTGACTGGGCTCGCAAGGCACTGCAACTCCGATCTGATCCCGACGGCTACGCGCTGAACCTGATCGGGAATGCCTACTTCGAACTAGGGGCATACGACCGTGCAGAGAAACTCTTCCGGCAGTTGGTCGCCATCGATCCGGGCTGGGGCGGTGGCCACTTCAATCTCGCTTTAAGTCTTGAGAGCCAAGGCCGAAGCGGTGAAGCCCTGGCAGCCGTTTCTGACGCAGTGCGACTTGCCTTGCAGGAAGGCTCGTACGTAGCTCTCCAAGCACGAATTTTGAAGATGTCGGGAAGGACTATTGAGGCGCTCACTGCTTTTCGGGAGGCGGCACGGCTGCTCGATCTATCGCGCCCTCTGAACGAATTCCAATTGCACTGGCGCATCCTGGTAGCCCGCAGTCTGAACGACGTCAAGACGGCGCTCCAACTTGAGCGTCTGCACATGAAGCACAGCGAGAGGGCACTGCCCTACGACCCGCGGGCTTTGCCTAAGACGGGATCGGCGATCGCTCTAAGGTGATAAGGAAATGCAAGAAACCATTGAATCGCGGCGGGTATGGATGATTGCTCGTGAGCGCTTGACCGAACAGCAGAAGCGCATCCTCGCGCTACCTGTAGAGCAAAACCAATTCATCAGCGGTCCGCCGGGGTGTGGCAAGACAGTCCTGTTACTCCACCGAGCGAACCACCTGCTCCACAATTGCAATCTATCGCCGCATCAATTGCGAGTTCTGGTCTTTACAAATGTCTTGCGTTCCTACATTCAAGCGGGAGGCGACAGTCTCAACCTGCCTTTTGAAATCGTTCAGTCGTTTTACTCATGGGTCTTTCAACTTGCCGATCGCGAGGGTCTCCCCAGATCGCAAGCTGTTCGACTGGAGGAGAAATGTAAAGAGACGTTGGAGCGTGTGACCCGGTACTTCGAAACCGAGAACATACCACCGGTGCTTGAGGCCGTGCTGGTTGACGAGGGACAAGATCTTCCACTCGCCGCCTACCGCCTCCTGCGCAAAGCTTCCCGGCATGTCACCGTATTTGCCGACTCTACCCAAAAGCTTTATGCCGAGGCGGGCATGATCGCTGGGGCAACCGATATTCTCGACGTCGAGGATCGAGCGATCCGGTTGGCCGGCAATCTGAGAAGCAATGCCGGCGTTGCCCGTTTGGCGGCGCAGTTCCTGCCGACTGAGGCGCGAGACGATTATCTTCAAAGCTACGACGAAGGGTCACTGCCCGCAAAAGCGCGAATACCACTCTTATTCCGCACCAAATCGGAAGATGAAGAGTGGGAGCGAGTCGGCGAGATCGTCAAACAGGAAATCGGAGCCAACAACCGGGTCGCAATTTTAGTGGCCGATAATGCGACGGTGAACCGCGGCCACTCCGCATTGGCCAGCAGCGGTATTCCGGTCGAGCGGGTGACAGCACGAGCGCCTGAGGGAGCCGACTTCAACGCGCTCACACCGAAAATCCTGACAGTGTTCAGCGCTAAAGGTTTAAGTTTTGATACCGTGCTGATCCCGAGAATTACCCGCCAGCATTACGCATATGCTGCAACAGCCGCGGAGCGGATGCTGTTCGTCGCGTGTACGCGCGCCCGCGACTGGGTGTGCCTGAGCACGGTGCAAGGCAGTGAGATAAGAGAGCTGAGACGGTTGGAAGGTTTGGCTTTGGCTGGTCATCTTATCGAGCAAGAAAAGTCGCTGCGGAATTTCTCCGTTGCAACGGATGACCTACCCGAACAAGATGCCCCATTTTAGCGGAACTGAACAACAATTTAGATGCCATGAATCGCGTCGACGACCGACGCTCCTTGGCTTGACAAGCACGGCTAACTGCTGAACACTAGCGTGAGAGCCGCTATCGGTGAAGGAGTTCCACCGCCAACCGCTGTCCTAGCGCCAATCTTGGACAGCTGATGACTCCTGACGAGGGATTCTATGTCAGGAGTTCGGGAAACAGGCGCAATCAATAGTCCCGCCACGAGGTTCCTCAACGCCGATTGTTTTCACGACGGCGCGATTCCCCATTTGCAGTGGTTTCATACTCGGCCGGATCTCGGCTGTTTCGGTCATGGGCCGCATGGGTTTTGTCGCCTGGCGCGTGAGCTTTTCATCACACACCAAGTTTCTTCTTCAGGCCTTCATCTCCCAAATCGACAGGATGCCAGGTCATGAGTGTGCGGGAGCCATATCTACCGATCGGCCCCAGAACATTGCTGGATGACGACTTTGTCTTCGGGCGCCGGGAGGAAATGGCGGAATTGAGACAACGACTCTCGGCCCGCAAGTCGTTCGTCTTGCACGGACCCAGCGGCAGCGGCAAGACATTCCTATTGCACCGTGTAGTTTGCAAGCTTCCCGAAGTTCTGTACTGCCCCCAAGCAGCTTCACCCCAGCTCGTAGTGCACAGTCTCGCCCTGCGACTCGTGGAGTTGCGAGATCGCTACACCAAGAGTTCCTTGCGAAACGCGCAGGCAGTGAAATTGAAATCGACGATTTCACTGCGGGGAATCGTGCTCGAAGCGGTACGGCGCGGAAGATATTTTGTGGTGCTCGATCATTTGCAAGGCCCGGCGGCTGCCCTTTCCGCGGATACGCGCGACCTGATGTTTTATGGAGAAACGCCGATCATAGCAGTGGCGCGCTCGGCCCACATGGAAGATCTCGGCTTTCTGACGCCGATGTTTCCGATGCGCGCCGAACGGATGCGGCTCTCAAATTTTGGCCACCCCGAGGCGACCCAGTTTGCAGAGGAGATCGCGTGTCGAATCGATCTTTGGGCGACCAACCTGCCGGAGTTTCTTGAGCGCGTCGTTGATCTGAGCCATGGTTCTCCAGGCGCGATTCTGCAAATGCTCCGAATGGCAAGGATTCCCCGGTATCGACTGAATGGATACATCAAGTCTTCGCCACTGTATATCGATTTTCGACTCGGGTGGCACGCAGTGAATGCGTGGTAGGAGGGATGGACAAAGAGGCAGCCATGGCTGTGGGAGCAATTGTGATGAAGAGAAGAGCATCGCGCGCTCTGTCGGACTCCGTGGGTATTCCCCGGCCAGAGTTGTGGGCGCTCTTTCTTGGCGGAACCATTTTGCCTAGGTGTGCATACTTTCGCGCGCTGCAGTATGGCTTGGAAGCAGCGCGAGGCGAGATGTTCGATTACAGCTCAAGAAAGTTTCGTCTGCGGAAAACCAGTCAGATTTTTCGAACTTCCCATGACCCGAGATTGGTATGAGTGAACCGAGACTCAATGCGACTTGCCTTAGCGTGGATCCTCAGTGCAACTCCGACGAAAACATGCAAATGAACGAAGAACAGAAGCGCCCGGCCACGAATGCGGACCAGCAGTTCTGTAGCATTTTATTTGAGAACGCAGGAACGGACAGAAATGTCGACCAGCAGCTAGTTCCCGATTTCTTTAGAGATCTATTTCTAGATCAGGTCGTTCAGGCCATTACGGAAAAGTGGAAGGACTATAATCTCGCACCTTTCTTCTATTCCCCGCTCCATGAACTCTCGGAATTGTCCTATCGTCAGGATGTCTACCGGGACTTGGAAGATGCCCGAGCGCTGAATGCTCTTCAATCGTTCTCCACGCAGATGAGGGCGATGCGTGAGCGTCTCAAACAAGCGAACGATCTCTATTTCCCCTATGCCATCGAGAGAGGATTCCTCGGCGCGGCCGAGATCTATTATCTGGCGGTTCAATCTCTGTACCAGCAGCTAACCGGCCTTGGCTTGCATTCGTGCGGACTGCGCGGATTCCAGCGATACCTGGCGCGATACGTCCAATCGGACCCATTCCGAAAACTGGTTACGGACGGAGAAACGTTAACGTCGCAGTTGTCGCACATTCGCTACTCTTTACTGCTTAAAGACGACTCGGTCACGGTTCGACACTACGACGAAGAGAGCGACTACAGCACAACGGTGGAAGAGACATTCAGTAAATTTCGCCGCGGTGCGGCCAGAGAGCGTGAAATCAAGGTGCCGATCCGTGACGGCATGAATCACATACAGGCGCAGATTCTCGATGGCGTAGCCTTGCTCTATCCGGACACGTTCCGCGCCTTGGATGAGTTCAGCACCTCTCATCGAGATTATATGGACAATACGATTGCGCGTTTCGATCGCGAGGTCCAGTTTTATATCGCCTATCTCACCCACATTGATACCCTGCGCTGCGCCGGTCTCAGCTTTTGCCTGCCAAAGCTGTCGGCCAGCTCGAAAGAGATAGAAGGTCACGACGCCTTCGACCTCGCGCTCGCCGGCAAACTGGTCCGCGAGAATGCTGCGGTGGTCCGGAACGACTTTTACCTTTCCGGAACGGAGCGGCTGTTTGTGGTCTCGGGCCCCAACCAAGGGGGGAAAACCACGTTTGCGCGTATGTTCGGTCAACTTCACTACTTAGCGAGTTTGGGGTGTCCCGTCCCCGGCAAAGCAGCGAGACTATTCCTCTGCGATCGGTTGTTTGCCCATTTTGAACGCGAGGAGACCATCACCAATCTGCGCGGCAAGCTGCACAACGACCTGGTCCGGATTCGCCAGATTCTGGATGACGCGACCCCGAATAGCATTGTAGTGATGAACGAAGTCTTTTCTTCGACCACGCTGCAGGATGCGCTTTTCTTAAGCAGAAAAGTCATGGCAAAGATTTGCGATCTGGATTTGCTGGGAGTTTGGGTGACCTTTCTCGATGAACTGGCATCGTTCAATCAGAAGACGGTGAGCGCAACCAGCACGGTCGACCCACTCAACCCAACCATACGCACCTACAAGGTGGACCGCCGGCCCGCGGACGGCTTGGCTTATGCCCACGCGATTGCGGAGAAGTACCGAGTCACCTACGAACAGCTGAGGGAGAGGATCGTCCCATGAAAGTTCTCCTTCTCGACCGCAATCGTGACTTCGATCTGTACCACCTCCCCGATAACCGGTATCGTCGGCAGGAGGTAGATCGCGCCGCTCTGCTCCGCGCTGTACTTTGGAACGGCCCATCTCTCGTACAAGACCTCGAACTGGACACTCTGCTTCGCGCGATGGCCGCCGGCGACGAATTTGTGTGGGCGGTGGCGCAGCAGGCGATCCTCACTGCCCTGCAGAACGACCTAGACACGGTTCTCTATCGCCAGGCAATCTTGAGCGATTGCTTGACGAATGCCGTCATTGTGAGAGGCCTCTACGAGCTCATGACCGGGATTGGCGAAGAGGTCAGGAGACAGTGGTGGAGCACTTCCAGTGAATATCCAAGCTCGATGCTTTATGGGTCCGTCGACCTGATGGAAACATCTCTGAAGGTGCTGCGCAAACTCCGCGCTGTCGCGGAGGAGAACATCACCGGCTTTCAGTCGGAAGGTTTTCAGTCGTTATTTGCGATGGTGAGAGCCGAACTGAGCGAGGAATACCTCAATGAAATCAAAAGCCATTTGCAGGAGTTGAAATTCCGCAGAGGGGCGTTGCTGAGCGCGGAACTGGGCGAAATCAACGAAGGCACACGCTACATGCTCCGCAAAGCACACCGCAAAGAACCCAACTGGCTTGACCGCCTTCTCGGCAAGGCGCCCGTATCCTATAGCTTCCGCCTTGATCCGCGCGATGAAGCCGGAGGGAAGATCCTGTCAGAGATGCGCAGCCGGGGAATTGCCCGCGTTGCCCGGGCGCTTGCTCAATCCGCCGAACACGTGCTGGGTTTCTTCAAGGCGCTGCGCACCGAGCTGGCCTTTTATGTTGGCTGCCTGAACCTTCACGAGCAACTCTCATCGAGAGGTATGGCAAGCTGTCTGCCGGTGCCGCGACCGATGGGGCAACGCGGTTATCGGTTCGAGCAGTTATACGATGTCTGTCTCTCGCTCACGATGCGGCAGACCGTGGTCGGAAACTCGGCAAACGCGGAAGGCAAGGATCTGGTGATCATCACCGGAGCTAATCAGGGAGGGAAATCGACTTTGCTCCGAAGCATAGGGCTGGCGCAATTGATGATGCAAAGCGGCATGTTCGTAAGCGCCGAATCGTTTTCCGCAGAACTCAGCCCCGCTTTGTTCACCCACTATAAGCGAGAAGAAGACGCCACCATGAAGAGCGGAAAGTTCGACGAGGAACTGGCACGAATGAGCGAGATCGTCGAGCATCTGGTGCCTAATTCTCTGCTGCTCTTCAATGAGTCTTTCGCTGCCACGAATGACCGCGAGGGCTCAGAGATTGCGACCCAAATTGTTCGTGCGCTGCTCGAAAAAGGCATGAAAGTCTTTTATGTTACGCACCTATACGAATTTGCTCGGGGCTTCTTCGATAAGGGGGATAGTGGCGCGCTTTTCCTTCGTGCCGAACGAAAACCGGATGGAACGCGAACCTTCAGGCTTACGGAAGGCGAGCCTCTCGAGACTAGTTATGGAGAAGATTTGTACCGCGAGGTGTTCGCAAGCGGCGACGCAATCAAAGCTGAGGAGTACCTGCCACAGGCTACCGAGCAGTCGACATCGCCTTAGACTGTCAGGCGCGAACTTATGGCTGCGCCGTTTCCCGGAGAACATCTAGTTCGTGTTCCAAGTGATCGAGGCGCGCGAGTTCCGCTTCGATCGCAGGCTCACCTTCTTCTTTTACCTTTCGGGCACGCACCAAGGCTTGCTCTGCAATCCGGCTCACCTCGTGCAGCAATTTTCGGATCTCGACTTCCAGTCGGCTGCGGCTCTCTTGGACACGATTCAGGATGTCGCTCTGCACGCGAGTGCTGTTGGTTTCGAGCAGCTTGACCAGGAATTGTTGGCCGTCGTTCTTGATCAGTCTTCGAGCACCAACCAGAGGAAGAATCACGTCTGCGAGCCAGCGCAAGGGAGAAGCCGGCTGCGCCACTTCGATGAAGTCCAAGAATGTAAACGTCGAGCGCACACGGAAACCAGTTTCCGGATCAAGCGCGTGCGGCATTCGAGCCAATTCCGGAATACCGGCACTCGCGAGCTTCTGCAGGAAATCATTCCCCATCTCGACGAAACGAAGGGCAACTCGCCGGTATTCTCTTTCCGCTTCTTCTTGCTCGGGACGAAGCCAGGGCACAACGTGGCGATGGGCAATGTCTTGCGCCACTTTCATCACCCGGCGACGGTAGGACGGACCGAATGCGCCCGCAACCGACTGCGAGGCCTCCTGAAATTCCAGACTGGCTTGAGGCAGCGCGGAAGCGGAGAAGGCCTTGTGACGGTCGACAAACAGATCGGATAGGCGCTGCTGCTCGGCCATGAAAAGAAAGGTCAGTTCACGCATCGATCGCTCCGCCTCGGAAATGGTCTTTTTCATGAGAGAAATTCGACGTTCGGATTCCTCGACCGGTCTCCGCAGCGCGTCTCGCCCCTCATGGATGATAGCCACCAACTGCTCGCTCAGACGCTGTACTCCACGATCGCAGGCGGCGCGAACGAGTTGACGCCCTGACCCGTCTACGAGTTGCTGCAAGGCCCCTTTCAGTTTGTCCCAGTCCCGGAGCGGTCCGCGATTCTCCGCCCGCTCTTGAGCACTAACTTCAAAAATTGGCCCTATCTCGCGTTTTAGTTTCTTCCTGAGCAACTGGCGGGTGAAGTTCGCCGCAGCCATTCGCTCCGCATCCGTGGTGCGATCGGCCTTGTTCAGAACCAGAATGAGGTCGCGCACTTGCTCTCCAACTGCCTCGACCAACGTAAGCTCTTCACCGGCAAGCGGAGGATCGGCTCCCACCACGACCAACGCGGCATCGATGTGAGGGATGAACGCCTGAGTGGCTGCGCTATTCCCGCTGAAAACGGAGCCAAGCCCTGGTGTGTCAACCATGCACATTCCCGAGGAAAGCAAAGGACTGGGGATAAAGGCTTCCGCGCCTTGAACCCCTTTTTTGTTTTCGGGGTTGAGTTCTTCCGTGACGTACTGTTTCAATTCCGAGACTGGAATCTCGTTCCACGAACCATCATTCAGCCGAATGCGGGCGTGCAGGTTTTCGCCAAAGCGAATTACAGTCGGCACCGCGGTCACGGGAATGAAGCCGGTCGGAACGATCGGCTCGCCAATCAATGCGTTGATGAGCGTGGATTTCCCGCGCTTAAACTGTCCGACACAGGCAACATAAAAGCGCCCCTCGGCGACACGGGCTGAGAGTTCGCGGGCTTCATCGGCGACCGGATCGGTTCCAAGTTCTTGCGCGAGGGTTGCAAGGTGGGAGAGCCGGGTTGCCCCATCTACGATGCCAGCGCCTGAGGAATGCGGACTCGGATGGGCCGCAAGCTCCCGATTTGGCGCAACCGTGAGTTGATCTCTGCTCGAAGCCATTGTGCTTAGCCGACGGACCGTGCGCCTTCCTGATGCACATATCGAATCACTTCCACGTTCGACATCGCGATCAGTCCTTCATCTACCATTTCGTCAAGCGCCGGAATCAATGCACGGATTTTTTCCTCCGTGTCGATGACCGAAACCATGATCGGGTAATCGGAGGACCGCAATAGATGCCGCTTGTGGATGAGAGTACTGGCCCCATAACCTTCGATACCCCGAAAGACAGTGGCTCCGGCTATATCGAGCTCCCGGCATTTCAGCACGATGGCTTCGTACAGCGGCTTGTCACGCCACTTGTCGCCCTGCCCGAAATGAATGCGCAACATTTTGGCTTTGCCTTCGAGCTTCATATTTGTATCTCCTGTCGCCGCTCGGCTTTCTGATAGTTATGCGTGTACTTGATGATGTCGACGTTCGAAAGCACGACAAGACCCTGCTGAACCATCTCGTCTAGAATCGGCATAAAGTTCTGCAGCTTCTCTTCTGTGTCCACTACTGACAACAAAATGGGACGATCATGGGAAAGACTGAGTTTGGCGTCCTTGTGAATGCGGCGGTTGGCTCCATATCCAAGAATCCCGCGATAGACGGTCACTCCGGCGATGTCGTGCGCTCGTAACCCGTTGACAATTGCCTCATAGAGCGGTTTCCCGTTCCATTTGTCGTTTTCGCCGATGTAAATCCGCATCATCTTGGCTTTGCCTTCGCGTTTGAGAGGTGGCCCCTCGGGGGTGGATTTTCTTTTTTCCTTCTTCTCGGCGGGTTTGACAATGGTGGTGTCGTGCATTTCGATCAGCCCGCTACCGACCATCTCATGGAGTTTTGGCAACAGTTCCTCCACCTTCTCCGCGCTTTCAATGAACTCAACCTTGACGGGAAGACGGACCGCCAAGTCGACAAGCCGCGTTGTGTGCATGTGGTGGTCGGCTCCAAAACCCGCAATGCCGCGGGTCACCGTTGCGCCCGACACGCCATGAAAAAACAGAAAGTCCAGAATGGCAGCATACGCAGCGCTTCCGTGGTACTGCTGATCCTCCGTGACATACACAGCAACTTTCTTTCCCGGTCCTGGTGTGAGCACAATTTTCCTCCAGATTTACAATCCTCTTTGACCGACTAAGAATTCAGCGACGCGGCCAAGAATGCCTCCGCCCTCATGAGCCCCATGCCTGAGTTGCTCACGAAAGACCTGGAGTTCTGCCTTCAGTTCTGTCCGATTTCGTTCCACAATCTTGTCGATGGACGGCCTCAGCCGCAAAGGCACAAACTCCTTGAGCTTCGGTGCGTGATCCAAGCAGAGAGTTCCTTGAGTCGTCATCCATTGCACGAACATCGCGCTTTGGAATCGTTCCGCCAGTTCCCTCAACCGAGCGACTTCTTCCGCCAGCACTTTATGGCAAAGCGCGCATTCCGCACTATTCGCCTTACCAATGAGGGGGCTTTCCAGCAGCTCCAGGAACACTTCGGTAACAGTTTCACCAGGAGTCGAGCGAGAAATTTTCCCCCGAGAGCGCGCCAGCGCCCAGACATGAAAGTTGCAAACGCGAAGGTCCGCTTTGGGTTGCGTGCTTTCCGAAAGTGTCCATTGGAAGTCTTTCAAAATCTCGCAGATTGGGCAGACGCCCTTCGTCAGCGCCTGACCCACCGTTGTCGCTGCTACGAATGCTACGGTTTTCATGGAATCGCCCTTCCCGTCACCACTCCGCCCCACACGGCGACGAATCCTAAGCAAACACTCACTGCGACATAGAGGAGACCAAGTCCCAGCTGGCCGTCCTGGATCGTGCGCAAGGTTTCGTACTCGAAGCTAGAGAACGTGGTGTATCCTCCGATAAAACCGATCGGGATCAGATAGCGCCAGTTCGGACTCCAGTGCGTTTTCGCCATCAATAGTGCGTACACAAAACCGATCAAGAACGAGCCGGTGATGTTGATGATCATCGTCCCATAAGGAAATCGAGTCCCCATCCGGCTGCCGACGTAAGTGCCCACCCAGAAACGCAAAATCGAACCGAGACAACCTCCGGCTCCAACCAATACGTATTTCAGCAAGTCGTCTTGTTCCTTTCGTTTTCATGACATCTAAAAGCTCTACGCTCAGGAAGCCGCCGTCGGCTGACCGTGAAGGCTTTCCAGACCCTCGAGATCGCGGGCAATCGCCGCTTTCTCCGCTGCCGGCGATGCATGGCTTCCGACCAGCCGCTCCACCTGAGCACGATAGCTGTTGGCATAAGCGTCGAACCGGCGTTGAATTTGATCTAAAGTCCTCGCTGACCAGTCGTACAGTAGGGCATGATAGGCTGAGAGAGACTTTGCCAATTGTTCACCGACCGTACCCGCGAGTCGCCTGGTCACGACCGATCGGGATATATCTCCACCGAGCAAGCTCAGCAAAACCGGACGTTTCAAATGAACGTTGAGAGGGCCTATGTCAAATGCCGGCATCTCTCGCACCACACCGGAAAACTCGTGTTCCGCAGGTATGTCCTGGACCTCCAGCACTTTGGCCGTAGCACGCAGCGTTTCGTAAAGCTTGTGGGTCAAGGCATCCATCCGTCGTCGAAGAGACTCCGTCTGTTCCTGAACCGTACCCATTACAGCCTTGTCTACGAGCGCTGGCACTTCGTCATCGGTCAGGCCCTGTTTCGACCACGATTCGACCAGAGTCGCCGCTACGGTACGGAGGATTCGCGTACCGGCGAACTCCAGTTCATTCGCGACGCCACGCGCGGCTTTTTTCATCTCTTCCAATCGCCCGCTCGCCTGGCGTAATTCGGATTCCAGAACGCGCATTTGTTCTACTTTGATCGGAGACATCTGCTCCTTGGGGCGGAGTCGCGTGCGCAATGCCGTCTCGACAGACTGCTGCAGTGCCCCCAGCTTCCGCCGGATCGAGCGAATCTTCAGTTCCTGACGTTGGCTGTACAAAGGCGCGATATCTTCCTCGAACCAGCGTGTCATGAGTTCTTTATTGCCGGGCATGACGCTCACCGCGTGGACGGTGAGGTCCAGGTTCAACTGTTCCTGGATGTGTTGCTTGACGTAATTGATCACTCGCGACCGATCCTCGGGACTGAGCAGATCGGCCTTGCTCAGCAATACCGTGGCGGGAATCGCCGCACCATACAGAATCTGGATGGTCTGCAGGTCGTCTGGAGTCAGGGTCGAGCCAGCGTCGATCAGAACGACACCCAGATCGCAACGCGGCAGATAAGCCAGCGTCTCCGCCGCTCCCCGTGTCGCCAGCGACCCGAGGCCGGGAGTATCCACAAATGCGATGCCTTCGCGCAGACGGGCGGATGGAAGCTGAACCGCAATTCGGGTGACGTGCTTCTCGTTAGCGGGGTTGAGCTGTTCGGAGACAAATTCCTGCAACTGCGAAATATCGAATTCCTCGCGTGACCGGTTGGCACGCCAGACATGAACGATGGGGGCGTCACCGTAAAGCAGGCGGGTTGGAACGGCAGTGATGGGTGTAACGCCGACGGGAAGCACGTTCGCATCGAGGATCGAGTTCAGCAGCGACGATTTGCCAGAGCTGACCCGTCCGAAAATTGCGATCTCGAAGCTGTTATCTTCGAGGCGATCAATGATCATCGACAAGGTTGAGCGAAACTCGACCAAGCCTTGGCTGGCAATGATCGATTCCAGCTTCTTCAGCAGTGCGACTTCGCCTCCACTTTGCTCCAGCCTGTTCAGTCGCTCCTGCAGATTTTCCCTTGCGCCTTGCGTTAAATAGCGGTCGAGTTGCTTGGCCAGACTTTGCAGCTCTCCGGCAATGCCATTCAGTTCGACAGCCGCTGCGGCAGGAATCTCCCCGTATCCGCGCATGTACTCCGGCTTCAATTCCTCGGCAGCAATATCTACAAAGGTCAGATTTACATGCAAGGCACGGGAGACAGGAATATCAGAAGGAGGGCGTTCAATGTCCTGGCCGTCCAATACCCGAACAAGCTGCGCGCGGATGCGGCTAATGTAGTCTTCAATGACCCGTCTCTGCGCAGGGCCAACATCCGGAGCATATTGTGGAAAGGCAAGCTTCGAAGTCGAGATGCTGAGCGTACTTTCCATCTCGGCCAGCAGCTTGTCGATATGACGGCAGGTAACACTGAGCCGCCGCGCATGGTTGGAATTCAGCGAATTGGCCGGGACCTCGGGCATAACCGATTCCTCCCCGCGCGCGGCAGATGGCGCACGAGGACACTCCTTGTCGTGATCGATTCAGAGGTCTCTTGGCAAGAGGCGGGCGCGGAAGGGAGGGCACACCAACTCCTACCAAGAAACCTTCCTCTTCGTAGGAGTTATCTGCCCACTGGGCGGTTAAAGGCGAACTCCAACACCCACCGCAATTATGATCAGCGCCAACGGCGAAGTCAATAGACTCTTCCTTCGAATAGACCTATGATTGTGTTTCGCAATGCGCAATTCCTCACCTCAACACCGGTGATGGGGTTCACCGTGTAACCGCTGACCCAGGTTTTGTCGGGTGTTCGGCTGATGACTCCTCGAGATTATGGCGAGTCATAGATGGAACTTTCTGAGCCTAAGAAGCCTCACTTCTCAACTGATTGCCGGAGTACGTCGGCTTCTTCGATGCGGTCGGTCGAGCGCGACCTCCACTTTTCCAAGTTGGAAGTCGGCGTACCAGCGGTGGCATTCTGCAGCCTTTGCAAACGAGTCTTCGTTTCCGTTCCACTTCCGGGAGAAAGGTGCGATGACGTGATCTTGCGCTTGAGAGAGGAGTTCAATTCTCACGACTGCCAAGTTGAGATGTGTCGTTCAGCTGATTTGCCGCCGCGACTGCCCTCTGGGTAAGTTCAGGCAACGGTGCACGGATTCTAGAGCCAAGGATCTAAAGATTCACTCCTCACATCGCGAGGTAACCAAGGGAGTGCACCTTGGTTTGCTTGACATGACCCAATGCTGGGATAGACTGGCCTCATATTCAGACAATCGGTGAGGGAGTTCACCGTTAACCGCCGTCCCTAGATCAGTCGGGGAGGCTGATGACTCCTGACAAGAGGATTCTTGTCTCGGGAGGGCATCGCCCAAGCAAGCAATCAGCAACATCAAAAGGACAGAGAAATTAGGCGCTTCTCTGGAACTTCTCGCCGTCGCGAAGAGGTTCGAGCGGTGCGCTCAACTCTGGATCTGCGACTGCGGAGGACCGGATGAATACTGACAAAATAGACCTGGAGCAGGCGGTTCTTATCGCGATTTCCAGCGATCGCTATCTATTAAACAAAGCTGTCGACGAAGGATTCGAGCCCGAGCTCTTACGGTCATCTCCCGGACGTGTCGTAGCCACTATGCTTCTGTCCCTGCGCGACCAGGGTGTCGCTACGATTGACGCTTTGCTTCTCAAGGCGCAGATCGAGGAACGCGGCTTGGGTACTCCCCAAGTGACCGAGTACCTGGAGAAACTGATGCGCTTCCGGCCGCCGCAGCTCGACCAGATGATGTCCTATCTGGAACTGCTAAAGGATCGTTCCAGCCGAGAGCGCCTGGGAGAGTTGGCGTCGAAGATCCAGGCGTATACTTTGCAACGAGAGACGAGCAAACCTATCGTGGAGTTCACGGCGGATGCACTGCAGGAGTTGCTGGAGATTCAGAAACAGCGCGTACGCAAAAGGTTGACTCCAGTAGGAGAACTGGTGAAGCGCATCGCGCGTGAGGCCGAAGAGAGACCCGAAGGCAAGATGCTTTTAGGCCGATCCGTTGCTCCCTTTGAGCGGCTCAACGAAGTGCTGTCGGGTCTGCGCCCTGGCTTCTATTACGGCCTCGCCGGCGCTCCGCGACGGGGCAAGACGAATCTGGCTTTGCAGCTCGCCAGCGCGGTGGCGACGAACCACCAGATTCCCGTGCTTTTCTACTCGTGGGAGCAAACCCAACGCGTGCTAAGCGCAAGACTGATCGGCAAAGAATCGGGGCTGAATCCCACCGCTCTTCTCACGGACGACCTCAGCCATGTGCCCGGAGGTGGCGAGCGCATGGCAAAGGGCCTGGCCGAGATGCATCGCTATGGGCGGTTTCTTTTTCTGGTGGAAGGAAACCGGCACGATACGATCGAGCGTATTCGGGCCTCCGCCTATAACCTGATGCATGAATTCCGAGTCGACTCAACCGCAATCTTTTTGGATTATCTGCAGAAGATTCCGCTCATCAATCCTCCCAACGAAGCACGCGCCCGGATCGACGAGATATCGACTGGCCTGGCGGACTTGAGTCTTGAGCTGGCATGTCCGGTTTTCGCAATTTCGTCGATTGACAAAGAGGGCTGCCGCCTGGACGACGAGCCAACCGGCGAGGATCGTTACGACGAGTTGCAAGTGCGGCCGCGACCCACGATGCACAATTGCACCGGCGGTGGCGATATCGAATACGATCTGGACGTTGCCCTAATCTTGTCCAAAGACTGGCACGCTACCAAGGAACTCGAGGAGTTGCTCAAAAGCAAATATAGCGGCGGCAAATATCCGAAAATCGACATCATGGTTTTGCATATCGACAAGAATCGTGACGCCCCGCAAGAAGCCGGCGCTGCGATCCAGTACGCGTTCTTCGTTCATGAAAATCGGTTCGTAGAACTCGACTACAAAACGGAAGATCAGGACAGACCGGACTTTCACCAGTTCGCCAAGGTGCAGGAGATTCTCTCGTTTCTTACCGAAGGAGGGCACCTCGGAGGCAGCCGTTCGAACGCGGCGCGTTTCAACGGATGAAGTTGTGAAGTCGATCCAGAGATGGGTGCCTTACTCGATCACCGCCGCATCCGGGCGCTCGGTAATTCGAGATCCATGCTCGTCCAACCATTGCTGGGACCCAGGATGCAGGGAAAGGCGGCGCATCTGGTCCCGCGTGAACCAGCCCGTGGGGTCGGTTTCCTGTACACAGAATGTCTGAAAAGGGGCGTCTACATCTGCGGTGATCGTGTGGAATTTCCAGCCACCGCCACAGTCCTGGATGTCGACACCTGTGATCCGATAGGACCGGACGGGACCGATCTCCTCTTCGGCTTCTCTCCGAGCGGTGAGTTCTGGAGATTCGCCCGGGCGGATCGCTCCCCCAGGAATTCCCCAGCTTCCTGGGTGGTCGACCCCGCGAGAGCGTTGTTGCAACAGGTATTCGGGTTCTCCTTTGTCCGGCGCATGCCGCAACAACAACCCAGCTGCGCCGTCCGAGCCCCAATGAACGTGGCCACTTTTGCATATTGTCCAGCGATCCATCGTACGTCCCGTCTCCGACTCGTGCGGGCCCCAGAACTTGATATCAGCAACTCGATTCGCATTCCGCGAGTTCTAGTGTGCGCGCTTCCAGTCCAGGAAGTCTCCGCAGACGGCGCCAACGTTGATTAGTTCGGAGCGATACTTTGGATAGTTGCCCATTTCGAGCAGGGCGACGATCGCTCCCGGATTTCCGTCCGCCAGTTCCATTACTTTTCCAATGAACTCCGAGCTGTTCTCTGCCGACAGCAGTGCCCGTCTCTCGAGCAACTTGTCCATGAATCGAACTGTGGTGGAAGGCGGAAAATTCGTTATTTCCACCACATCGAGTATGTCTTTGGCAAGACTGCTCATCCAACGGAAAGATTCGCCGCAGGAACGAGCGACCGTAACCAAATGTGCGATCCCATGGGCAAAGATGTCGCCTACAGCTGCCGTGAAGTTGTTGGGCAATGGTTGCGGCAGTGGGTCTATCGCGACGCCATAGGCTCCGGTTCTCAGCGCCTCGAACCCGGCATGCCTCAACCGAGAAGATTCGGCACTGTCCAGCTCGTTTTCTCCGCGAAATGCCGCAACCATACTGTGCTCTCGTCGCATCCATAGCTGATGCGCAACGCTGCGGTAGAGAACATCTTCGCTTGGGTATTCACCACAATGGAGAATGCTAGGAATTTCGTGGAGCGCGTGACGCAACAAAAGACTTTTGCCGACACCTACTGGACCGTGGATCAAGAAGGATCGCTTTGCCAGTAGGAGTTCCCTGATCCGTTGACGTTCCGGTTCACGATCATAGATAAACATTGCGTCTTCTAGTGCTCGTTCGCTGGCAGCTCATCTGGGTCGCTCACGCGAATCGGGAGTCAGAAAATAGCCACGAAACAAATTTGCGCTCCTCGCAGTCACTTCGCCAGCTCCCAGTTCATGCGAAAGTCGATGTAGAGCGGCGTAATTTTAATGTGCTCGTCTGTCCTGTACTTTCGATCGTTCGCCATGCCGATTAAGGCAGTGATTGCGCCGGGGTTCCCCGCGCTAAATTCCAGCACCTTCTCGAGGAACTCACTCATGTTGGAAGCGACTAAACCTTTTCGCTTTACGATCTCACGGGCGAATTGCTCGGCAACGGTATCGTCGAAATTCCGGATTTCGCATTTTTGAGATCGGTCGCCATAGAAAGGCTGCAGAAACCCAGTGTCCTCCATATGAGCGGAGCGTGCGACGATACTGACCGGTGTCGAACACAAATTCAGAATCTCCCTCACCGCTGAGGCGAACGAATAGGAGGGGCGCTTCAAGTGATCTAGGACAATCGCGTATTCACCTTCTCGCAGCGAGTCGAGGATAATTCCTTTCAACGACACAGGGGACTTCGTTCTTATTCCTTCCTCATCCCTAAATGCCGACTGCGCTCGCGGGCTTCCCGCGCGCAACAAGCTTACCGCCAGGCTGCGGAAAACAGTGTTGATTGTGCTCGAATCGTCGCAATAGAACATGCCCCGAAATGGAGGCAACACATCCCGCAGTAAAAGAGTTTTCCCCACGCCAGAAGGGCCGTAGATGATGAACGGGCGCCTTTTCACCAGGAACTGGTCGATTCGTTGTCGTTCTTCGGAACGATCGAAGATGAATTGCGTCGACATGCGTTCGTTCACGGCCATCAAAAAGATCACCGATACATCAAGAACGTGCTTATCCCAAGCATCCTATGTCCTATGGCTACCTAACCGAGTCCTGCGCCTTCCGCCTAAGTGCAAGCAATATTCGAAGAACATGATCGTTGGCCTGCATGGCAGCGGACTCGGTTTCCCGGCGTACAATTTCCTCCTGGATGCTCGGCAGCGCGATGTCCAGAGATTTCTCCAACCACTCTTGAATCTCTCCTTGCAACAGCCAGTTCGGCGTTGGGAGGAGTTCGATCAACCGTCTCACAGCAAGCTCCTTACTCGACCGATCCCCCGCCGCCAGGGCTACGGCGCACACTCGCGCCGCAATCTCCGGATCAGAGTCGTAAACCAGAGCGGCGATTTGCGACCAGTCCTCGTTAAGCAGCCGCAATGATTCGAGCAAACGCAAAACGGATCTGCGCCGGCTCCGGCTCGAGGGGTTCTCCCTGCTTCCAGAGGGTTCCGGACTCCGCGCCGCATCGATCAGAGCAGAATGCGGAGTTTCACCTAGTTTTCTAAGCGCATCCTCGGCCGAGCTGCGGCAGAAATCATCTTCCAGAGCTGCCACCAATTCCGGTACCGCCTCTGGGCGCCGGAACTCCCCGAGAGTTTCAATTGCTCCTACCAAGCGATGGCGACGCAAGCTGTCTCGGAGCACCCTATATACTTCGTCCGTTGGCCATGCACGCAAGGCTCGGGCAGCTGTATTTTTCACTGCCTCCTCTCCGTGGGCGGCCACGGGATCGGGAACCGATCTGTCCAGGCGCAGATAATCGAGCAACACGTCCTTGGCTCCGAGTTCCGCGAGGGCTCGCACCGCACGCTGGCGCGGAACAAAAATTCCACTGGGTTTGCCTTCCAGGAGTAACCGGCGCAAGGGTTGGATGGCACGTTCTCCGCATGCCACCAGCATGTCAACCCCAAGTTCGCCTTCGTGCAACGAGTTGAGGCTCTGGACAAGCGCCTCGATCTCCTTCTCCGGAAGATCTCGAAACGCTTGACTGCTTCTTGCTTTCATCCAGACCTCCCTGGTTTCTCCGTCATTTACTCCAGCGGCTATAAACGGAGCGCCCGGCATACTTCGCGCTCCGCCCCAACTCTTTCTCGATTTCAAGCAAGCGGTTGTATTTCGCAATACGCTCGCCGCGGCAGACGGAGCCCGTCTTGAGTTGACCGACACCCGTCGCAACCGTAAAGTCTGCGATGGTTGTATCGTCGGTTTCGCCCGACCGGTGCGACACCACGCAGGTGTAGTCGTGCTTCTGCGCCATCTCGATGCAGCGCAAGGTCTCGGTTACAGTGCCGATTTGATTGAGTTTGATTAGGATGGAATTGGCGATTCCGTCTTTTATTCCTTTGGCAAAAATCTCCGGGTTGGTGACGAAGATGTCATCGCCGACCAACTGACCCTGACTCCCAAGTTTCGCCGTGAGCTTCTTCCATCCCGCCCAGTCATCCTCCGCCAATCCATCCTCGAGCGAGGGGACGGGATATTTCTTGAGCCAGTCCGCCCACAACTCAATCATTTCCTCGGAGCTCTTCCGGGATTTGTCGGACTTGTGAAAGACATACTGACCGTCCTCGTAGAATTCGCTGGCTGCGGGATCCAGATTGATGGCTATGTCTTTGCCCGGCTGGTAACCGGCCTTTTGAATGGCGGAGAGGATGAGTTCGACCGGCTCTTCATTCGATCGCAGACGCGGAGCGAAGCCGCCCTCATCGCCCACGCTCGTTTCATAGCCCTTGGTGTGCAGGACATCCTTCAAGGCATGAAAGGTTTCGGAGGCTGCACGCAAAGCTTCGCCAAAACTGGGAGCGCCCAGTGGCACGATCATGAATTCCTGAAAGTCGACGTTGTTATCTGCATGCCTTCCACCGTTGAGCACATTCAGCTGCGGCACCGGCAACACGTACTCATTGCGTTCGGCAAATTGCCGATAGAGGGGGATTTTCTTTTCCGCGGCTGAGGCTTTGGCGGCGGCGATCGATACACCCAGCATCGCATTGGCGCCGAGCTTGGACTTGTTTGGCGTCCCGTCAAGAGCGATGATCTCCTCGTCGAGAGCCTTTTGGTGACCAGGATCCATTCCCCTTACTGCTCCCTGGATGAGCTTGTTCGCGTTGTGAATCGCCTTTAGGACTCCTTTTCCGTTGTAGCGCTTTTTGTCTCCATCTCGCAGTTCAACGGCCTCATGCTTGCCGGTAGAGGCTCCCGACGGGATTTTTGCCACACCGGTTGCCCCACTCTCTAGCGTGACGCTGACTTGAATGGTGGGATTTCCTCTTGAGTCCAGAATTTCCATGGCATCGACACTCTTTATTTTCGACATGAGTTCTCCTTGCTATTAGTTCGTTACAAAGAACCTGTTTCAAGGACTGTGATCAAGTCCCTCTCAACCTCTTTCGGGAATGCCAAGGCCTTCAGACGCCCGACCGTCTCCTCGACGGGATACTGATACGACTTCAGCCGAAAGCTGCCGTCTTCCCACGTCGCGTAACGAGCTTCCGGGCTTCCGGTTTTCGGTTGTCCAAGACTTCCCGGGTTCACTACGACTTTGTTTCCAATCTTGCGAATAAAAGGGGTGTGGGTGTGACCCACGAGCAATACATTCGCGTTCACCAAATCGAGTTCTCTGATCCACTCTTCCGAGTGCTCGGAGCAATAGCCGTATAAAGGATTTGAGGGCTTGGCATGACAGAGATAGAAACTCGTGTTTTCCCGCTTTAGCTCGAGCTTGAGTGGCAAGTTCCTGAGAAAATCTTTTTGTTCGTTGTCGAGTACAGAAGCGGTGTACCGGCGTGTCACGTCGGCCAACTTCTGATACCGAGTGCTGCAACGTGGATCGACATCAAATCCAATGGTGCGATCGTGATTGCCTTGAACGACCACTTCGCTGTTTGTCCTAACAAAATCGACTACGGCGCCGGGTTCCGGACCATAATTCACCAAGTCTCCCAGCACCCACAGCTCGTCATAGTCGCCGGGCAAGAAGCGCAAAGCTTCGTAGTTTCCGTGCAAATCAGAAATAATCGCGATCTTCATTCCGTCTCCGTCTTGTGTGCTCTGCACGGGTCCGGGCCAACGAACAATCGCATGGATCGCAGTACCGAGTCCTGCTCCGGCCCGCGAGGTTCACTGCGATATTGGTAATCGTGCTTGCGAATGAATTCGCGTAGATCATTGCCGAGTTCGGCAACGCGTACTTCCAGTTGTCGAAACAGTCGGTCGCGCTTGGCCGGATCCTTCCAGATCTGCAGAGCCACTTGGCCATGTGGAATACAAAGACCGTTGGCTTCCAGGGGTGCTGCAAACTCTTCCTCGTCGCTAAGTTCTTCCAGCGTCTCTCCCAGGAACTGCGCTTTGTCGCGGTTCTCCTGGCAAAACATGCAGTTGTGCCCCGGCACAAACGCCTCGGGCTCGGAGCGTCGGAACAGGCTCGGTCGTGATGAAGGGTCGACAGCTTTTACAGCAGCGAGGCCTGAACTCGCCAAGCGCGCCAAATCTTCACAAAGTATGGCCAGTCCGAAGCCTCCGGTTTGCCAGGCTTCGTCTTCGATCTCTTTCGCCATCCAAAAATGACGAAGGCAGAATCCGCCGCCCGCCAAGAATTTCTGCCGCACGGAAGGAAACATCATGCCTTCATACAAGAAGGAGTGGATCGACTTGCGTTCGGCGGCACGCACGACATTGCAGATCGCACATCCGCCTAGCGCGAAGGCTTTGCCGAGCGTGTCCCGCGTGAACCACAGGGTGCTGCGCTTCCCGGAGGCTGGTTCAACGTCTGGCTTGCTCTTGTTTTTGTTGGCGCGAACCATAGGTGGCGGTTCAACTCGCTCGAGGCGCGCGCACCAAAGCAAAAACGCAACAGCTCGAGCGATTGGCGTTAAGTTCTTATTGGGATATTTGCCGGGGAAAAATGACTCCTCGACAAGTTCCCGCTTGTCAGGAGTCATCAGCTGTACCCGGCTCAAAGAATGGGAACAGCGGTTTCGGTGAACTCCTTCACCGTCAGCAATTTTTTTCAGTACACCAGAGATGAGGCCGCGAAGTCAACGGACATCGCGCACGCCGTGCCACCTGATGCGAAATTGCGCGTTTCATTATTGTTCCCATCGCAGATTGCTCTTGCCGAAGTGACCGTAGTTGGTAGTGAGGCGATAGACCGGATGCAACAGATCCAGTTGCTCGATAATCGCCGCGGGACGAAAGTCGAAGGTACGCACGAACTCGACGGCTGTCTGGCTGTCGCCGGTACCGAATGTATCGACCTTGACGGAAATCGGCTTCGCTACTCCAATCGCGTAAGCCACTTGGATTTCGGCTCGTTTTGCCAGGCCGTTCTTCACAATCTGGCGTGCTACGTAGCGGGCGAAGTAGGCTCCGCTGCGGTCCACCTTGGATGGATCCTTCCCGCTGAAGGCTCCGCCTCCGTGATGGGCGGCCCCACCGTATGTGTCGGCGATAATCTTTCTCCCGGTGACTCCACAGTCTGCCGACGGACCTCCATGGACGAAGTTTCCCGTGGGGTTGACCGCAAAACGAATATCGTGGTGGAACCACCCGCCGAGCACATTCGGAGCAAGCGTTTCCTGTACATATTTTCGAATGCCGGCCTGTGGTATGTGTGAGGAATGTTGTGTGGATACGAGCACATCGGTTACAGACAGTGGAGTATTGCTCTCATACTGCACCGAAACCTGGGATTTTGCGTCGGGTCCAAGCCAAGAGTACCTGCCGCTTTTTCGGTCCTCTGCCAAGCCTCGCGTAAGCCGATGGGCCAACAGGATCGGTAGCGGCATCAACTCGGGTGTTTCGTCGGTCGCGTATCCGAACATGATTCCCTGATCACCAGCCCCCTGCTCGCGGTCTATGTTTTTGTCGGCATCCACTCCGCGAGCAATATCAGACGACTGTTGCGACAGGATCTCGATGATTTGGACCTTGTCCGCATTGAAAGCAGCTGTGCGATCCGTGTATCCAATTTCACGAATCGCCTCTCGCACGATGTCCTGGTGATCGACCCGGCCGGCAGAAGAGATCTCCCCGCCCAGCACGACGGTGTTTTCTTTACACAGAACTTCACAAGCCACGCGTGAGCGCGGCTCCTGAGCGACATAGGCATCCAAGATGGAATCTGCGATGTAATCGCACACCTTGTCCGGATGGCCTTCCGAAACTGACTCGGAGGT
>JASHOT010000276.1 GCA_030040965.1 Candidatus Sulfotelmatobacter sp.
GACGATTGAATCGGCAGACTCAATCGCACACTTACCCAATCACTCAATCGCCCAATGTCACGAGCTTCCGATCAGCACACCCGTAATAAACACCAGCGCGCCGCCCAGGCCAACCTGAAGCGCGGCCGTGACCCACGGCGTATCCATGTAGCGTTTGCGAACCCACGTGATGACCCCCAGTTCCCCGAGTACCACCAAGCCTGCGGCCCACAGCGCAACCCGGAAATCGCGAATCAGGAACGGCAGTGTGTGGCCGATCCCGCCGACGGCGGTCATCGCGCCGCAAACCAGCCCGCGCACCCACGGATGCCCACGGCCGGTGAGACTGCCATCGTCCGACAAAGCTTCCGCGAAGCCCATACTGATTCCGGCTCCAACCGACGCGGCCAGACCGACAAGAAAGGCGTCCCAGCTTTTTTGCGTGGCCAGCGCCGCGGCGAACACCGGAGCCAAAGTCGAAACGGACCCATCCATCAACCCCGCCAAACCCGGTTGCACGATCTGCAAAACGAACAAGCGGCGCTGGGCCTGCTCTTCATCCGCTTTCACGTGGTCGGGAAGCTTCTGCAAATCGAGTTCCTGGGCGCGGGTTTCATGCGTGCGCTCCTCGTTGGCCAGATCGTCGAGCAACTGGCGAATGCTGGCATCCCGGGTGCGCGCCGCGGCCTTCTCATAGAAGCGGCGGGTCTCGACTTCCATCGCGGACGCTTCTTTGCGCACCGCTTCAATGCGCAGCGGGCGCACCAGCCACAAGGCGGGACGTTCGACGAATCCGCGCACGTCTTGACGTCGAATCAGCGGAATGTGCTCTCCGAATTTGCGGCGAAAAAGTTCGATCAGCTTGCGCCGATGTTCCGACTCTTCCTCTCGCATGCCTTCGAACATCGACGCGGTTGCAGGGTAATCCTGATGGAAGCCTTCGGCAAAATCGGCGTAGACGCGCTCATCTTCTTCTTCCAGCCCGATGGCCAGGGCCAAAATTTCGCGTTCAGTAAGCTCTTCGAATTTTTTCATGACGCACTAGATTACCTGTACAGGCGAGCATAGACAAACCTGCCTGCAAGGTTTCAAAGGTTCGGAGGTTTCAAAGTTTCAACGTGGCAAGGACTTTCCAGTTGTCAACTTTGAAACATGAAACCTTGCCACCTCGAGGACCTGGGGTTGAACGTATCTCAAAGAGCAATCCGCAGCCGGGCAAGGCCGAGCCTTCGATGCTACTATCCAAGTCATGACGCCGCGGAAATCATCTGGCCCGGATTTATCCGCTCACCGCCTTCGAGGCTCGACGCGCGGCGGGAAACGCCCTCGCGAGAAGAAACAGTCACCGGAACTCGTTCTCATCACGGGCATGAGCGGTTCGGGCAAGGCCTCGGTGCTCAAGGTCTTCGAAGATCTCGGCTACTACTGCGTCGATAACCTGCCTATCGATCTGATTCCCCAATTTGCCGAACTCGCGGTGCAGTCAGCGGAGATTCGCCGCACAGCGCTGGTTGTGGATGTGCGCGAAGGAGCGAAGCTCGAAAAGTTGCCGGGAATACTTAAATTCGTCCGGCGCATGATTCCGACCAAAGTTGTTTTCCTGGAAGCGTCGGATGCAGTGCTGGTGCGCCGCTTCAGCGAGACGCGCCGCCCGCATCCGCTCGGAACCGATGCGCCCGTGAAGGCCGCGCTCAAAACCGAGCGCCGTCATCTGGGTTCGATTCGCCGGCTCGCCGACTTCGTCATCGATACTTCGAAATTCAATGTGCACGAGCTGCGGGCGCACATTCACGAGCGTTTTCACGAAGAATCGAAGGAGAAGGGCATACTCGTTTCCTGCGTAAGCTTCGGTTTCCGCCAGGGAGTGCCCGAGGATGCCGATCTGGTCTTCGACGTGCGCTTTCTGCCGAATCCGCATTTCGTGCCGGAGTTCCGCCCGCTCACTGGACGGCATCCGCGCGTCGCAAAATATATCCGCTCATTCCCTCAGACCCGCGAATTCGTCTCCCGCATCTCCGACCTGCTGATTTATCTGCTGCCGCACTATATTCATGAAGGCAAAAGCTACTTGACCATTGCCTTTGGTTGTACCGGCGGGCAGCACCGGTCCGTCATGATTGCCGAAGAGGTGGGCAAGTACTTGCGGCGAGCCGGATATCGGGTGAAGGTCGTGCACCGCGACAGCCCGAGATAGATAACCGTGGTCGATCGTTAAGAGGTGCGGGACTCCAACTGCGATCCGCCCGAAGTGATCTCCGATAGTTAGCTGTTTCCTGCCGCAGAACTCGCGTAAAATAAGGCTTGCACCTCATGCCAATCCAAACGGCGGCCGGCGACGGCGCGCTGCCCCGGCCCGGGAGTTCCATGCGGCAACTGATGCGGCTTGTCCGCTACGTTCTTCCTTTTCTGGTGCAGTTGCTGCCGGGCGTATGCCTGCTTGCCAGCGTGGGATTTCTCGAAGCGTTCCGCCTCATGCTGCTCAAGCCAGTACTCGACCGCGTGCTCAATCCAGCTTCCGGTTCCGACAATATTCTCCTGTTTACGATTCCCAAGATTGACCGTCCAGTTTATCTTCAGTCCTTTGTTCCTACTCATTTTCACAATGTCTGGACGGTTGTGGCCTATGCGCTAGTGGGTTCGACGATTCTGAAAGGGATTTGCGACTACGCCGGTACCTACCTGGTGAATCATGCCGGATTTGGCATGATCACCAACCTGCGTAACGATCTCTACAACTCGGTATTGCGCCGCTCGGCCGCTTTCTTCACCAGGCACACGACCGGGACTTTGATCTCGACCATCATTAATGACATCGAACGCGTACAGTTTGCGATGTCCAACGTGCTGGCCGAGTTTCTCCAGCAGATTTTCACGTTCCTTTTCACCGGCATTGCCGTCGTCATCTACGGACGTGACTTGGCTTGGGTACTGCTGTTGTTTGTTCCGTTCATCATCTATTCGGCGGTGAAGATTGGACGCAGGGTGCGCTCAACGACCCGCCACGGCCAGGATCAGTTGGCCGATGTGCAGAACATTCTTCACGAAACCATCACCGGCAACCGCATTGTCAAAGCCTTTGGCATGGAATCGTGGGAGGTAGCGCGTTTCCGCAAAGCTGCGCAGCGTCTGTTCCGCGCCAACCTCCGCTACGTGGCGGCGGCGTCGATCAGCTCACCACTGATGGATATCTTCGGCGCAATTGCGATCGCTCTTCTGCTGCTTCTCGGCCGCGACCGCATCGTGCACAACGAACTCACGCCAGGTGACTTCGTGACGTTCGTCGGCCTGGTTCTGAGCATGTACAATCCGGCGCGCAAGTTCGCCGTCTTCAACAACAGTTTCCAGCAGGCCCTGGGCGCTTCGTCGCAACTCTTTCAGTTCATTGATACGGAGGACATGGTCGCGGAACGGCCGGGCGCAAAGCGGTTGCCGCGTTTTGCGCAGAGCATCAAGTTCGAAGGCGTTTCCTTCGCGTACGAAGGCAACGGCGATCACGAAGAATGTCGCGATATTCTTCGCGGCATCGAGATTGAGGTCAAACGTGGCGAGGTGCTGGCCGTAGTGGGATCGAGCGGAGCCGGCAAGACAACGCTGGTCCATCTCATCCCACGTTTCTTCGACGTGACGGCGGGGTGCCTGCTCATCGACGGCCACGACGTTCGCGATGTCACGCTCGCTTCCCTGCGTTCGCAGGTGGGAATCGTGACGCAGGAGACGGTCCTGTTTAATGACACAGTTCGCAACAATATTGCCTATGGCCAGCCTCACGTCGGCATGAAGGAAGTCGAAGCCGCTGCGCGCGCAGCTCTCGCCCACGATTTTATTCGCGCCCTCCCCGCCGGCTACGATACAGTCATCGGCGAACGTGGCGTGCTGCTTTCCGGCGGCGAGCGCCAGCGGCTGGCCATTGCACGAGCGCTGCTGAAAAATGCGCCCATCCTGATTCTCGATGAAGCGACCTCGGCACTCGATAGTGAGTCGGAATCGTTGGTGCAATCCGCCCTGCATAATCTGATGACCGGACGCACGGTCTTTGTGATCGCGCATCGGCTTTCCACCGTGCGCACGGCGGACCGCATCATGGTGCTCGAAAACGGCGGCATCGCCGACGTCGGCACACACGACGAGTTGATGAAGAAGCTGGGCATTTACCGGCGGCTTTACGATCTGCAGTTCGCGAATATGGAATCATCCAGCGCAGTGGCGCAGTCGTGAGAGAGTTTTGAGGAACGAAGCTCAATGAGCATACGATCGATGACTGGATTTGCGCAGGTGAAAGGCGAGGTGCAGCGGTCCTCCGCCAAGGCTACTGCATCCTCGCCAACCGGCGACGGACGCCTGGCGTTCGCGCTTTCGCTCAAGTCGGTGAATCATCGTTTTCTCGATCTGCACTTTCGTCTGCCCTCAGGCGCCGACTCGCTGGAGATGCAGCTTCGGCGCCTGCTCAAAGAGAAAATGGCGCGCGGCCATGTGGAAGTTACGGTCAGCCTGGAGCGCACCGCGAACGAATCGTTCTCCCTGAATCGCGCACTGATTGGCGGATATATCGCAGCCTTTCGCGCTGCCGCGGCAGAGTTTTCGCTTTCTACCGAACCGGATCTGAATGCCGTCTTGCGCATTCCCGGCGCATTTGATTCCGCGAGCGAAACTGCCGATGAAGAGATTGAGGCCGCGGTGATGGGAAAGATCGGCGAAGCCTTGGAGCGGTTGAACCAGATGCGCGAAGAGGAGGGCCGCGGCGTTGCCCGCGAGCTGCGCGAGCGCATGGCGCACCTGCTTGAAGCTGGACACAGTGTCCATCGCCATCGCCGTGCGGTCCTGCAGAACTACAGCGAGCGTCTGCATGCCCGCCTGCAGGAGCTGATGGGCGGTGCAACCGTGGAAAAGGAACGCGTCCTGCAGGAAGCCGCGCTGCTGGTCGATCGCAGCGACATTCAGGAAGAGATCGTGCGCCTGGAAACCCATGTGCAGCATTTCTTGGGCTTGCTCGAGAAAGGCGGCGAGATTGGCAAGAAGCTCGACTTTCTTCTGCAGGAAATGAATCGCGAGGCCAATACGTTGCTGTCGAAAACATCCGGCCTGGCCGGCGAGGCGCTGAACATTACTGAAGCGGGCCTCGCCATGAAGGCAGAGATTGAAAAATCGCGCGAGCAGGTGCAGAACCTGGAATGACATTGCTCCGTCAGCCCATCGTCTACATTATCTCGGCGCCATCCGGCTCCGGGAAGTCCACTTTGGTGAACGAGATTCTCAAAGCGATTTCCGGCCTCGATTTCTCCATCTCCTATACGACCCGTCCGGCGCGCGGCAGCGAGCGCAATGGAAAGCAGTATCACTTCGTCACCCGTGACGAGTTCGATCGCATGGTCGAAGCCGAAGAATTTCTGGAGCACGCCGAATTCGACGGAAATTGTTACGGCACTGCCCGCCGCTTTCTGACCGAAGCACAACGCAAGGGTACGGATCTGCTGCTCGATATCGACGTGCAGGGAGCCGCACAGATCCATCAGAAAGTGCCGGACGCAGTTAGCATTTTCGTTCTCCCTCCGGACAAGAAAACTTTGGAATGGCGTCTGCGCAAGCGCGGCGAGAATAACGAGGACGACATTCGACGCCGCCTGGAAACCGCCAGCCGCGAGATCGAGGAATACGAACGCTACAAATACGTTTTGGTGAACGACCAACTGGAGAAGTCGATCGAAAGATTCGAAGCCATTGTGCTCTCCGAGCGCCTGCGCCGCGAGGGGCGGACTCTTTCGGAGCAGGAACGCGCCATCGTGGAACGCGCGGAACGTCTTCGCCTGGCCAATCTCAAAGACAAGGTCCAACCGATCCTCGCGTCCTTTCGTACCCTGGCTCCTTCAGCACAACCTTAGATTTCGCGGTATGATTGCAGGAGCGCCCGGAGCGGCACGGGGCGGAGTTTCCGGGGAACAGGCGCGAACGTTCTCCGGGTCATTCGGCGTCGGCACTGATTACACTTCAAAACCAGTTTTAAGGGAGAATCCCATGAAGTTGATCGAAGGTTTCGACAGCAATTACCGCTACATTCTGGTGGCAGCTCGGCGCGCACGGCAACTGCAGTCCGGTGCGCCGCCCGTCGTCGACACCAATTCCCGTAAGCCGTGCCGCATCGCGCAGGATGAAATTCGCGCCGGCAAGGTCAAGTGGGAAATCCCAGAAACCCGCCCTGCCGCCGAGCAGGTTTCCGAAACTCTGGATAAGGTCCTTGGGCAAGACTGACGGCATTACTGATTTTCTGATTGTTTGATCCAGATTGAAGCATCCCCGGCGCTGGTTTGAATCTTCAGTCAGAAATCAACAATCAAAAATCCATGAAGATTGCTCTCGGCGTTACCGGCGGCATTGCGGCATATAAGGCCGCTGAAATTGTCCGCCAGTTGCAGGATCGCGACATCCGCGTACAGGTGGTCATGACGCAGGCTGCCCAGGAATTTATCCGGCCCCTCACCTTCGCCGCGCTTTCCGGAGAGAAAGTCATTACCGGGATGTTCTCGCCCGGCGAGGAGAAATCCGCCAACATTGATTCTGCCATCGAGCACATTGCGGTCGCGCAATCGATCGACGCGCTGGTCGTGGCTCCGGCCACCGCCGACATTCTTGCCCATTTCGCGCAGGGAATCGCCAGCGATTTTCTGACGACTCTCTACCTCGCCACCACCGCGCCTGTTGTCGTCGCTCCGGCGATGAACGTCAACATGTGGAATCATCCGGCGACGCAGTCGAATCTCGAGATTCTGCGCAAGCGCGGCGTTAAAATTGTGGAGCCGGGCGCCGGCTATCTCGCTTGCGGCATGACCGGGGCCGGCCGGCTCGCCGAAAACGAGGCCATCGTTGCGGCCGTGCTCGAAGCCCTGGGCGCTTCGCAGAATCTTGCCGCCGAAACCGTGCTCATCACCGCCGGCCCCACCCGCGAAAAAATCGATCCCGTCCGCTATCTCACCAATCGTTCGAGCGGCCGCATGGGATATGCGCTCGCGGAAGCGGCATTGCGCCGCGGCGCCCGCGTGCTTCTGGTCAGCGGTCCAACTTCGATTACGCCGCCGGGAGCGGCTGAACTGACTCGCATCGAATCTGCCGAAGAGATGCGCGATGCGGTGCTGCGTGTTTTGCCGCAAGCGAGCATCGTCATCAAGACCGCGGCCGTGTCCGACTATCAACCGAAAACCGCTGCGGGACAGAAAATCAAGCGCAAAGGTCCGATGACGCTGGAACTTGAAGCCACTCCCGACATTCTCAAGGAACTTTCCGCGCGGAAGACCTCGCAGATCCTCGCCGGTTTCGCTGCCGAAACCGAAAACGTTCTCGAAAATGCGCGGCAAAAATTGCTGGCCAAGAATCTCGACCTCATTGTCGTGAATGACGTTTCGCGTGAAGGCGTTGGCTTCGACTCCGACCGCAACGCCGTTACCATAATCACCCGCGACGACGTGGTTGAAGTCCCCGAAACCACGAAGTGGGAAGTTGCCCAGCGTGTGCTCGACCAGATCGTGCGTCTGCGCCAGCAGCGCAAAGCGGCTGTGAAAATCTGAAGTTTCTTCCTCAGCCGTCTGTTTTAAAATCATTTCACCAATGCCCAACAGCCTTTCTCCAGAATTGCGTCGAGCGCTCGGCGAGCGCCTGCGCTACTACAACGAGCTGGGCATCTACGATTTCTATCGGCGAGAAGGCAACGAGTCCCGCCAGCGGGATTCCGAGCCGTCTCAACCTGCATTACTCCAGCCAGAATTGCGAGAGGAAATGCCCGCAAGAAAGTCCGCTGCCGTCGCCGAAGACAACATTTTCGAAGTAATCACGCCCAAGCCGGAATCCGCGGCTGCCGACCCCGTCGCTGCGCTCAAGCTGATCCGCGAAGATCTCGGCGACTGCACCCGCTGCAAGCTCCACAAGCAGGGACGCAAGCAGATCGTCTTCGGTGTCGGCAATCCTCGCGCCGAACTGATGTTTGTCGGCGAGGGCCCCGGCGCCGACGAAGACGTGCAAGGCGAGCCCTTCGTCGGACGCGCCGGTCAGTTGCTCAACAACATGATCAAAGCGATGGGTATTCGCCGCGAAGATGTTTACATTGCGAATATAGTGAAGTGCCGTCCGCCGGGAAACCGCACGCCCGAACGCGATGAGTGCGAGACTTGCTCGCCCTTTCTCATGCGGCAGATCGCCGTGATTCAGCCCAAAGTGATTGTCGCGCTCGGCGCCGTCGCGGCGAAAAATTTGCTTGCCGTCAACGCTCCCATGGCGGAGTTGCGCGGGCGCTTCTACGATTTCATGCCAGCGGGCGCGCGTGCAGATTTAACTTGGCAGGGCGCAAAACTTGCCGTGACCTATCATCCTGCATTTCTTCTCCGCGATCCACGCCAGAAGGGCGAAGCGTGGAAAGATCTGCAGATGGTGATGAAATATCTCGGGCTGAAGCCGCTGGCCAAGCCCCCAGAGTAGGCTGCATCTGCAATCAGCCACGGCTGCTATTCTTCCAATCAATGCCCGAATTCTGCGACGTCGCCCTGCCCGTGCCGCTGGACATGGTTTTTACTTACCGTGTCGCCGACGGCTTAGTCCCGGTGATTGGCGGGCGCGTTCTCGTGCCCTTCCGCCAGCAGCGCATGTCCGGCATCGTCGTCGAACTCCACGATCGTAAGCCGAGTGTCGCAACAAAGAACATCGTTACCGTTCTCGATCCAACTCCCGTCCTCGACGACCAACTCCTTCGCCTGGCCCGCTGGATTGCCGACTACTATCTTGCTCCCCTCGGCGAGGTCTTCCGCACCATGCTTCCACTCGCCGCGGAGTTCAGGCGCACGATCACTTACCGCATTACCGACGAAGGACAGGCCGCGCTTCATCTCGCAGGCATGTCGGGATCATCGGCGCGCGCGCGCCGCACGCCAGAGGAGCAAGCGGTAGAGTTTCGCGTGCTGGACTATCTCGCTGCGCAGGACTCACCAGCCATCGAAACGATGCCGGTGCGTGAGCAGACCCTCCGTTCCGCCACAGGCATATCGCGCACGATTCTCTCTGGCATGGTGCGCAAGAAATGGCTGGTGCGCGAAGACTTGTCAGGCGCGCAGGACGCTGCCCGCACCGTGAAGATCGCCGTGCTGAAATCTGCCGAAGGCAAGCTCAACGTCAACCAGCGCGTACTCATCGATGCCTTGGCTGGTGCTGGTGGCCGTGTTCCCGTTGCCACGCTGCAATCTCTGGAAGTTCCCCGCACTACGCTCGGCACGCTCGTTCGCCGCGGCCTGGTGGAGATTGTTGAGGAGCCGGAAAGCTTTGCGGTTTCGCGCACCAAGCCGCGACCCTCGCCTTTCGATT
>JASHOT010000277.1 GCA_030040965.1 Candidatus Sulfotelmatobacter sp.
TCGCCTCACCACACACCCGTGCAACTGGCCGGCTTGCTCTACGACAGCCTGTATAACAAGCTGATGACGCTCGGCGATAGCGTGCTGGTTTATCCTGCGCATGGCGCGGGATCGCTGTGCGGAAAGAATATGCGGGCGGAGCGATCGTCGACGATCGGCACGGAGCGCCTCACCAACTACGCGCTGCAAATTAAGAGCAGGGAAGAATTTATCGCGCAACTGACAGCGAATCTTCCCGCTCGTCCCGACTACTTTGTCAAAGATGCAGAAATCAATCGCACCGGCGCAGCGGCACTGTCTGAATTGCTACCATTACGCGCAATCGAGGCATCCCAATTAAAGACGATGCTCGAAGCGGGAGAGATCGCGCTCGATGTTCGTCCCGGAGAACAGTTTGCAAACGGTCACGTGCCGGGATCGATCAACATTGCGCTCTCGGGCCAGTTCGCCTCATGGGCAGGAACTGTGCTCGGTTTGACTGCGCATCCTGTGCTGATCGCAGAATCGGATGAGCAGTTGAGCGAAGCGCGAATTCGTTTGGCGCGCGTGGGGATAGAGGCGCTCGATGGATATCTGCGTGGCGGCGTGGATGGGTGGAAGCAGGCTGGATTCGCGCTGGCGATGACGCCGCAAATGAGTGCGGAGGAACTGAATAAGCGGCTGCAATCCGGCCACATACAAGTTCTCGACGTTCGCCGCCAGGGGGAGTGGGACGCCGGCCACATTGGGGACGCGACATGGTGGCCGCTGGATAACTTCAAGGTCTCTGCGCCTGAGATGAATGGCGAAACGCCTTTGGCTGTGCATTGCAAGAGCGGATATCGCAGCATGATTGCCTGCAGCCTGCTCGAGCGCGCCGGTTTCGCCAATGTCATCAATGTGATAGGAGGATTTGACGCGTGGCAGGCGGCAAAATTGCCGCTGGCAGTGGCGAAGCCGGTAAGTGCATGAGGAATAATCAGTTGAGGCCTCAGTGCGCGGCAAGCAGGAGAGTGTTCCTATAGGAACATTTGTCTTGCAATTATGTACATACAGTATTGGCAATAAATTGTAAGTCATGCCGAAGCAGTCGTTTGGAGAGGTTCAGGAGCGAACTAAAAGTGAAAACCCGTAAGCTGGCGCATGCCTTTCGCATTGAAAGCGAGAAACATTTTCGATTGAAGGATTTCGATCCGGCCCACACTGCAAATTGGCGCTCCAAGGAGCACGCCGAAGATGAATTGCAGCAAAGCATTCAGCGCATGGCCGAGTTGCAGGACATGCTCTACGCTCAGGACCGTTGGGCGTTGTTGCTGATCTTTCAGGCGATGGATGCGGCCGGCAAAGATGGTGCGATCAAGCATGTGATGTCGGGGGTGAATCCGCAGGGCTGCCAGGTGTATTCGTTCAAAGCGCCGTCGGAGGTGGAGTTGCAGCACGATTTCCTGTGGCGCACGACGCGGGATCTGCCGGAGCGCGGGCACATCGGGATCTTCAACCGGTCTTATTATGAAGAGGTGCTGGTGGTGCGGGTGCATCCTGAGATTCTGGCGAACGAGAAGACGCCGAAGTCGCTGTGCGGTAAGGAAATGTGGGAGGAGCGGTTCGAAGATATTCGCTGTTTCGAGCGGCACATGGCGAGAGGTGGCACGGTGATCCGCAAGTTTTTTCTGCACGTCTCGAAGAAGGAGCAGAAGAAGCGCTTTCTGGAGCGTCTGGAGGAGCCGGAGAAAAACTGGAAATTTTCGGCTTCGGATATTCACGAGCGAAAGCATTGGGATGATTATCAGAAGGCGTACGAGGAAATGATCGCGAACACTGCGAGCGAGCACTCGCCGTGGTATGTGGTTCCGGCTGACAACAAGTGGTTCACGCGGTTGGTGGTGTCGGCCGTGGTGGTGGCTACGCTGGAATCGCTCGATCTCGCGTATCCCAAGGTGGAGGATGCCAAGCGTCGCGAACTGGAAGCCGCCAAGAAAGTGCTGCTGGCGAAGAAGTAAATCCGATTCTTGCGTACCCACTATGCCCTGTCAGGTTCTGCCAGAGGTCAGCCGCACGGAGAACACTACCGACGCCAGGGTTAGAACCAGCGCTAGCGCCACCAAGCTAGTCTTGCCATTAATAACTGATTGTAGGAGCGACGTCTGCAACATCGGTGCCAGCATGGGCGCCGGGGGAATCCGCCCGGTCGCCGCTTGTGCGACCAGCTTCGCCAGACTTGCTAAGGCCCAAACGAGCGCCGGGATTGCGACCGCCAGTCCGGGTAGAGCGCGCTTCCACGGAAATGGGATGGGCGGCGGAGCCGCAGCTTCGTGCCGCACCGCATCCAGGACAGCTGTTGCGAAGCTCGATGACGGGATGATTTCCTCCCTGGACAAAATGCGATCAAGATCGTCGTCGCTCATCTCGCCTCCCTTTCCTTCAACCTCGATGTCCCCAGAATCTGCGGAAGTTTGCCGCGCAGGATTTGCCGGCCCCGCGACAACCTCGCCTTGACCGTGCCCTCCGGGAGGCCGAGGCTTTGCGCGGCGGCCGCAACGTCCATATCATGGAAATAGAAAAGCACTAGCGCCTCGCGATACTTGGCAGGAAGTGCGAAGACCGCGCGGCGTACACACCGATCTCGATCTGTGTCCTCCGAACGGCTACCGGCCGCGCGAGGCTCCCGGGGCTCAGCGACGTCATCCAGCGCTATCATCCGCGCGGGGATTCGCCGCATCTCGGAGCGGTACAGATTGGTGGCCAGGGCGAACAGCCACGTGGAAAAAACCGAGTCCCGACGCCATTGCTTGAGTGCGCGATAGGCGCGCAGAAATGCCTCCTGTGCCATCTCTTCGGCGCGACCACGATCTCCACAAAACCGGTACGCCAGGTTAACGAGTGGCCCCTGCCAGCGGCGGACGATACCCTCGAAAGCCGAGACGTCCCCGGTTAAGATTCTGTCGACATCGGCCTGATCCTCGCTAGCCCTCACCTGAGCATTCCGTCTCCGGAGGTACGACCTAACCGGAGGGTTCACGGTTGCATTTTCTTGGACGCTGGCTTCGGGAAAAAAGTGCAACCCAGCTTCCTTTCGCGCGGTCCCACCGTATGCAGCTGAGAGAATCGCTTACAGGAGGTCGTTATGCATGAGTTCGCCGGAAATCAGCTCCAGCCGCTGTTTGCATTCCTGAGCGTCGGGGCAGTTGCCCTGTTTTCGTTCGTCGCCTTGGCGTCATGGTCTGACGCCAGACGCCGGGAAAGAGAAGCCTACTACAGAAGCGAGACACTGAAGAAAATTGCGGAGACGCAAGGAGCAGGGGGCAATGCGGCGCTGGAGTTCCTGCGCGAAGAGGAACGGAACGCTGCCCACCGCCGCCGCGAGGGAGTCAAGCTGGGTGGCCTGATCACGATGGCGGTTGGCATCGGGCTGATGGTCTTCCTCTTGCGTGTGGAACGCAGGGAGCCGGCGTATATGGTTGGACTGATCCCGCTGCTCGTCGGCGGCGCGCTTTTGGGATACGCATATTTTCTTGCGCCCAAGCCTGGCAAGGAGTAAAGGACCAGACGCGTTACCACCCTTTGCAGCAACCCCGCCTCGGATTACCATAGGGGAACTGTTCACATCTTCTCCCGGAGAAAAAGACCGATCATGGGCCTACACAGCGTTCCCACGAAGTCTTCGCGTGCCGTATTGCCTTCGCTCGCCGTAGTTTTGTTCATCGTCTTGTTGATCGTTGGAGTATTCGCTTTCTTCGTCCTGGCACTGCCGGCACGGGGCCAGACCAAACCACAATCGTCGTCGAAGGCCAAATTATCGCAGCAGAACCTAGTGGCGTCCGACGCAAAATCTGATTCAACGGATTCGTCGAAACCGGAGGAGAAGCCCTTCAAGGGCATGAAGTACCGGCTGATTGGACCGTTCCGCGGCGGGCGGTCACTGACGGCGGCGGGAGTGCCGGGCGATCCAACTATTTATTATTTTGGCGCGACCGGCGGCGGCGTGTGGAAGTCGACCGATGGCGCTATGACGTGGTCGCCGATCTTCGATAAAGAAGGTTCGGGCGCGATTGGCAGCATGGCGGTGGCGAACTCGAATCGCAACGTTTTGTATGTGGGAACGGGCGAGGCGTGCATTCGCGGAAATATTTCGCACGGCGATGGCGTGTACCGATCGTTGGACGCGGGCAAGACGTGGACGAATGTTGGGCTGGACGATACGCGAGCCATTGGCAAGGTGATTATCAATCCCACCAATCCGGATATTGTTTTCGTGGCCGCGCTGGGGCATCCGTACGGACCGAACGCCGAGCGCGGAATCTTCCGCACGATGGATGGCGGCAAGACGTGGGAGAAAGTCTTATATAAGGACGAGAATACGGGCGGAATCGATGTGGCGTTTGATCCGCATAATCCCAACATTGTTTATGGAGCGCTGTGGCAGGCGCGGCGAACTTCGTGGAGTCTGGAAGATGGCGGAGCGGGCAGCGGATTGTATCGGTCGAGCGATGGGGGAACGACGTGGAAGCGCATTGAAGAGCATGGGCTGCCGAAGGGGCCATACGGAAGAATTGGTGTGGCCGTGGCGGCGAATTCCGACCGCGTGTATGCGCTGATCGAGGCGCACAATCCGGATGGCGGGCTGTATCGGTCGGATGATGGCGGCGAATCGTGGCAGCTGGTGAATGCGAATCACAGCCTGTGGCAGCGGCCCTGGTATTACATGCACATCATTGCCGATCCGCGGGATGAGAATGTGGTCTACATCATGGATGTGGAGGCGTACAAGTCGACCGATGGCGGGCATTTGTTCAACCATGTTTCGGTGCCGCACGGCGATAATCACGGACTGTGGATCGATCCGATGAACACGCGGCGCATGATCGCCTCGAACGACGGTGGAGTGACGGTGACCCTCGATGGCGGCAAGACCTGGACGCGCGAGGACAATCAGCCGACCGCGCAGTTCTATCACGTGACCACGGATACGGCCACGCCCTACCGCGTGTATGGCGCGCAGCAGGATAGCGGCACGGTGGCGATTATCAGCCGCAGCGACGACGGTTCGATCGGCAGCAGCGACTGGTATGACGTGGGCGGGGGAGAGGCGGGATACATCGCGCCCGATCCGCGCGATCCCGATGTGGTGTACGCGGCGGATTATCAGGGAAATATCACGCGCTATGACCGGCATATCGGGCAGGTGAAGTCGATTACGGAACTGCCGGAACTTTCCGATGCGCATGGCGCAGCGAATCTGGAGCATCGCTTCCAGTGGACGGCTCCGGTGCTGATTTCTCCGCATGATCCGAACACGCTGTATCACGCGGGCGAGGAGCTGTTCAAGACGACGGACGGAGGCGTGCATTGGCAGGCCATCAGTCCGGATTTGACGCGCAACGACAAGAGCAAGCAGAAAGTTTCGGGCGGCGACATCACGCTCGATGATTCGGGAACGGAATACTACGACACGATCTTTGCGCTGGCGGAATCTCCGCTGAAAAAAGGACTGTTGTGGGTGGGCACGGATGACGGGCTGATTCAGTTGACGCAGGATGAAGGCAAGACGTGGACGAATATCACTCCGAAAGATATGCCGGAGTGGAGCCGGATCAGCCAGATCGATGCTTCGCCGTTTGACGCGGGGACGGCGTATGTGGCGGTGGATCGGCATCAGTTTGACGATCTGCATCCCTATATCTATAAGACCAGCGACTACGGTAAGACGTGGACGAAGCTGGGGCAGGGAATTCCGGACAATGCGTTCGTGCGCGTGGTGCGGGAGGATCTGAAAAAGCGCGGACTGCTTTACGCGGGGACGGAAAATGGCATTTTCGTTTCGTTCAATGATGGCGCGAACTGGCGTTCGCTGAAGCTGAATCTGCCGACGACGCCGGTTCACGACTTGATCGTGAAGGGCGACGATCTGGTGGTGGCGACGCATGGGCGGGCGTTCTGGGTTCTCGATGATCTGAGTCCGCTGCGGCAGTACGCGGACGATGTGGTTCAAAAGGATGCGTTTTTGTACACGCCGGCGACCGCGTATCGGATTCAGGCAGGGGCAGAAAGAGAGCGGCAGGCATCGAAAACGAGAGGGCAGAATCCTCCCGCGGGGGCGGTGTTTTATTACTACCTGAAGGATGCGCCGAAGGCAGACAGCGAGACGAAGATCGAAATCCTGGATGCGTCGGGAAATGTGATCCGGAAATATTCGAGCGCGGAAGTTGAGCCGCTCGAGGAGCCGCTCGATCCGGATGCGAAGAAGCCAGAGAAGGAAATCAAGCCGGAGGCGGGGTTGAATCGGTTCGTCTGGGACTTGCGCTACGAAGAGGCGCGGCGGGTTTCCGGTTATTACTTGTGGGAGTACGGCGCGGGGGCACGCGGGCCGGTTGCGGTTCCGGGGCATTATCAGGTGAGACTGACGGCGGCGGGGCAGACTTTGACGGCGCCGTTTGAATTGAAGCTGGATCCGCGGGTGCAGGTGAGCCCGGCGGATCTGGAAGCGCAGTTGAAGTTGCTCGTCGAGACGCGCGACGAGCTGAGCCGCGTGTATGACACGGTGAATCAGATTCAGGACGTGCGGGCGCAGCTGTTTGGGTTGAAGAAGCGCCTGCCACAGAATGCCAGCGCGAAGACGATTGCTTCGGCGGCGGATGATCTGGAGAAAAAGCTGGTTGCGATTCGCGAAGAGCTGATCAATCTGGATATCAGCGCGAACGAGGATTCGTTGGCGTATCCGCCCCAATTGGATGCGAAGCTGGCATTTCTGGCGATGGATGCGGGCAGCGCAGATTCGGCGCCGACAGAGTCTGAGCAGCGCGAGTTTGAGAAGCTAAAGCGGCAAAGCGGAGAACTGCTCGCCAGATGGGACGATCTGCAGCGGCGGGATCTGGCGGCGTTTCAGAAACTTGCGGCCGAGGGAAGTCTCTCGACCGTGATGGTGCCGCCGGCGGGACGGTCAGTGAACGAGGAAGAACCGGCGCACTGAGAGCTCTGTACATTTGCAGGTAAGAAAAAGGGGAAAGCTCATGAGCTTTCCCCCTTTTTGCGTTGAATCGCGTTTCATTTGTTCATTACTTCTGGAATATTCCCGTCGCGAGAAAGCGTATTACTTCCGTGCCACGGCGATGGCACGGATGTGCCTTGTCCGAGTGATCGTCGGTTGCTATTGTGCCGATAGAGAAGTTAAGTCCTCCTCCCAGGCAGGGTCGGTAGCGGATCCCGAGTTGGGAGGTGACCATGCGAATGATGCATCTGTGTTATGCGGCAATTGGTTTTGCGGTGGCACGCTGGATTTTCAAGCGACAACCAGTTGTTGATCCGGTCGTACGTTTTCGGTCGAAGGGACTTTTGTAAAGCGAGTTAATCAGGCTTGGGCGCGCGCCCCGTTGCGCCTCCACTTTCGTCCGCGCGCGCCCCTCTCGCTTTTGTATTCCGCTCGAATACTAACCCTTGCTCGTTTTATCGATATTCTCTCCATTTTGCCGGCATCCAATAGTTCACTCGGCGGTCGTTACGGCAATCCGTGGCGGTGCTACACTAACACTGAATCCCTACAACCAAGGCTCCTTACTGAAATCATGAAATTTGGCGTCATTATTTTTCCCGGGTCCAACTGCGATCGCGACGCGTACTGGACGATTGAGCACGTGATGAAGCAGCCGGCGACTTATCTGTGGCATGAGTCGCACGATCTGGAGAATTGCGATGCGATTATTGTTCCCGGCGGATTTGCCTATGGCGACTATTTGCGTACGGGGGCAATCGCGAAGTTCTCTCCCGTGATGGAGTCGGTGCGGAAATTCGCAGCGAGTGGCGGGCTGGTACTGGGCATCTGTAATGGATTCCAGATTCTTTGCGAATCGGGACTGCTTCCCGGGGCGCTGATGCGCAATGTCGGACTCAAGTATGTCTGTAAGCCTGTGCAGGTTCGGGTGGAAAACTCGGACACACCCTTCACCAACGCGTGCCGACAAGGGGAAGTGCTAACAATTCCTATCGGACACATGGAAGGGAACTATTTCTGCGACTCCGATACTCTAGACGAATTGCAGAAAGAGAATCGAATCGTCTTCCGCTATTGCACGGAGGTGGGGGAGATTACGAGTGAGGCGAATCCCAATGGCTCGCTCGAAAACATTGCCGGCATTTGCAGTCCGGGCGGGAATGTGGTGGGGATGATGCCGCATCCGGAACGTTCCGCGGAACCGGAATTGGGCTGCCGCGATGGAGTTAAGGTTTTTCAGTCGATGGTGGGAGCGCTCGCTTCCCGATAGCTTTCCCATTTTGGGACACATCTAGTCGCCGCCGATTTTTCTAGGTTATCAACAGGCTTCGGGTGTAATTTCGTTTCCTCTCTTCCCCTGCAGTGCGGGTCCCAAAATTTAACAACACGCAAGCACACGCAGGGAGGCGTGTCTCTCAATGACACCGAAGCAGATTCTCGATTCCTTCTCAGAAACTCTTATGCACGATGAACGGATCCTCAGCGCACCGGAACGTGCGCTGCTGGCAACGTTGCTGCAGCATGCCAGGGCTGCGGCCAACGGAAATGAGGAAACACAGCGGGCCGTCAGGAACGTCATCGCATCGGCGGTGGGAGAGACGGTTGCGCAGCGGGCGTTCTCGGTACTGGGCACGAGTATTGTGGAACACATCCTGGAGAATGGATCGAGCTTGCCGAGCGAGCTGCAAGCGTCTGAGATATATGGAGTAACTCCGAAAGATCCTGAACCCCCCGGCGTGAAAGCGCCGCGCAAGCCGGTAGGCACGCCGACACCACCGACTCCTTCGCCAGATCCCGAACCGCCGGGTGTACGGAAGCCACGGCATGCCCCGGTGGGCACGCCAACGCCGCCTTCGCCTTCACCAGACCCGGAACCGCCGGGAGTGCGTAAGCCGGTAACGACGCCGGCGGAACCCCAATCTCCGGGAGTCCATAGGCCAAACCCGAAAGCCCCGCAGCCGCCGACGAGTGGCGTCGACACAGGGGTGGTTGCAAGCGCGACGGTTGCGGTGGTGGAGCGACCATCGACTTTGAAAGCGCAGTGCGTGGTGCTGGATGAATTCCTTGCACCGCAGGAACTCGAGGAACTGACCCGCTTCACGCTTGCTCATGAAGCCGATTTCATGACCAGCGAAGTGGTTTCACCCAACGAAGATCATGGAATTGTGAATTACGAACACCGCCGCTCGCGGGTCCTCATGGATCTGGCGGAGCAGCAGGATGTAATCATCGAACGCGTGAAGTCGGTGCTGCCGCAGATATTGGAAAGGCTGGGGATGGATCCGTCTGCGATTGCCGATGTCGAGGCACAGGTCACGGCCAGCAACGACGGAGACTTTTTCCGCTTCCACAGCGACAATGCCAACGAGCGCGTGGCCTCGCGGTATTTGACGTTTGTTTACTTCTTCCACCGCGAACCGCGGCACTTCGAGGGTGGAGAACTGCGAATTCACGATGCCCGACTGGAAGACGGCGCCTACGTCAGCGATGGTCGTTACCAGACGATCGTTCCACGGCAAAACCAGATCGTGTTCTTCCCGTGCGAATTGCTGCACGAGATCACGCCGGTAAAGTGTCCTTCGGGAGTCTTTGCCGATAGCCGGTTTACGCTCAACGGATGGCTTCGTCGATAAACAATGCGGCGTGGTTGAAATGGATGGCAACTCTGATGGGAGGAGTGTCGCGGCAGGCGTATGCCGCGACATTCCCTCCTGATCGATTTTATTGCCTGCTGGACGAGTTGCCGTTGCACTTGATTCCGCGAGGCGCACTGCGCCGATTGCGGTTGAGGCGCGAGCATGGGCGGGAATTATTTCTTAATCCTGAATGCGTCCTTTGCTCGGGAGATGAACTGCCGGGAGAACTAGCCAGTGATCGGGAACTGTGTTCGCGATTTGCCTTGCAGGGCACGATCGCGTGGGTTCGAGAGCGGGTTGTGTCAAGAAGACGAGAAATCGTCGTGCTGTACGAAAGATGAAGGAGGGCCCTTCGAAGCCACCTTGTAGGAGGAGGCTTCAAACTGCCATAAGCTGCTTCGGTCCAAAGACCGCGGTGGTGAACGTTATGGTTAAAAGGCGTGGCGACAGATCACGTCATGTATGGATTAGAGAGATGAGCGCAAGCGATCCTCTGATTAAAGCATCGAAATCGAACTCGGACGAACACCGAAACCAGAGTTACCCGCTTGCTCTGGGAACAGCATGGAGGTCACCTACTTACTGGCCATGCGGTGTTCCGGTGCATAAGAGGCATGACTCTAATTCGGGCTTTCGTATGGAACTTGAGAACCGGGCCGGTGATGAGAAGGGAAAAGGCACAAGTGGAGGACCCACGAGGCCGAAAATACCGATGCACCGGCCAGGGGCACACTGCTTCGTAGTAGCGGAGAAGCGGGGCAATTCCCGTGGAGCGAAGGGGGCAGGTCACCCACGTCAGGATGGAGTCAACGGGAAACCGGAGGAACTCCTTGTCTTGATGGAAGGCGACAGCCTTCTTTAGGGTGGCACGAGCCGGATGAATCGAGAGGTTCACGTCCGGATCTGTGGGAGGCTCGGGGCGAAATTCCCTGGGCCTACCCGGTAA
>JASHOT010000278.1 GCA_030040965.1 Candidatus Sulfotelmatobacter sp.
GGTTGTGACAGCGCAGTTCTACGCAAACCCGCCTCAAGGTTGGAAACCTGAAGGCTGGGTTCCCAAGACTGCCGTTGCCAAAGCCGCTGGAACGTACGAATACACCGTCAAGGAAGCGATGGGAACGTGGCAGGTCTGGGCTCTGTGGCTGATGCTCTTTCTCAACGTCTCGGCGGGCATCATGATCATCAGCCAAGCCTCGCCCATTGCGCAGCAGCAAGTGCACATGACCGCGATCGACGCCGGCAAAATGGTGGGCCTGCTCGGAATCTTCAACGCTGCAGGGCGTTTCCTGTGGGCGTGGGTTTCGGATTATTTTGGGCGTGCTCGGGTTTATTTCGTGCTGTATCTGATTCAGGCGGCAATTTTCTTCTTTCTGCCGCGAATCGATACCCAAACCGCACTATTTGCCGCGTTTGCCTTGATTTATCTGTGCTACGGCGGCGGCTTCGGGACGATGCCTTCGTTCACCGCCGATTATTTCGGCGCCAGGTTCATGGGTGGAATCTACGGATGGATTCTGCTGGCCTGGGGCGTGGGAGGCGTTGTTTCGCCCATCATGATCGCGCGCATTCGCCAGGCGACCGGAAACTATTCCACAGCGATTCACATTATTGCGGTGGTGATGGTTGTGTCGTTGATCTTGCCCCTGCTGGTGAGGCCTCCCAAGGGCAAAGCCGCCGGACAAGTGCAATCCGTTGCCCGGGCTTCGTGAGTAGATTGCCGTTGCCGATTTCAAAACGGTTAGCTGACGTTGGGTGCGGGCTGGTTGCAATCGAAATGGTAGCGGTAGCGGTTCCGGCACTTCGGATTAAACTGAGCGCCGCAATGAACACATCGGAACCGGCGGCGCATGTATTCCCAGATGCTCAGGTCTGATTGACGGGCGCCGACCAGCACTCCGTTGGCATCGCGGCCCAGCTTCAGACTGCGATAAGCCGAAAGGTAGTCAGTTTGTAGTGTTGGCATCGGCTCTCCTCTCCTACTAATTTAGATCTCACCACAGGCGATAGGTGCACGTTTGTCAGCTCTACCTGGCCGATCGTAGTTTTTTCTCGATTCCGAATCCTAGTTCTCCGAGCACTTTTACCGCGCCGGTCTTCCCACCCTCGAAGTCGCTCGAGCGGAGCTGTTTCCCCGTGGCGAACTCGTAAGCTGCGCCCAGGATGGCTTTCGGTGGATAACGGCGGCCGCCTTGAACCAACTCGTAAGTGGTTGTGGGAGCGAAACCATGCTGGGAGAAGAACTGTTCTGGACCCAGCCGGTCGTATTCATGTATTGCACGTAACACCTCACCACGGGTCACGCGACGCCATTGCACCATGTGTTTTTCCTCCTAGGTTTTTTTCGCCGACATCACCGCGACGGCAGCAGGTGCGGTCAGTTTGCTTAGAACGAAGAAGTACTCAAGCAGAGAGGAACCGCTTGACTAGAATCAAAGTGTCGTCGGGGTTCTCTTCCGGAAAGAAGTGACCGCCCTTCATTGATTGTCCGTGGGCTTGTGGAGCCCACTGCCGCCAAATGCCAAGCGGACCGCCGTCTTTGGCATAGAAGGTGTCGAGTGGACCGCCCTGGGCCCATAGATGCAGCATCGGGCATTCGATTTTTGTTGAAGCTTCTTTGTCTACGCGGTCGTGTTCGACATCGATCGTTGCGGCGGCCCGATATTCCTCGCAGATTCCGTGAACGCGGGCTCGATCGCGATACGTGGAAACATATTCCTCGAGGATCTCCGGGCCGAAAGAACCTTGTCCGAAGGGGTTATGGAAGACTGCTTCAGGGGCTCCGAGCAGATAGCTCTCAGGGAGCGGGTCCTTTTGTGACAGCAAAATCCAGGGCCAGTAGGTCTGAGCGAAGCGGGCATCGGAGCGGTTCCACGCTTCAAAGATCGGAATCACGTCGAAGACAGCGAGACGCTCGATATTGTTCGGATGATCCAAGGCCATGCGGTAGCTGACGCGCCCTCCGCGATCGTGACCGATCAGCGTGAAATTCGGGAAACCAAGTTTGATCATCACGTCCACCAACTCCCGGGCCATAGCGCGCTTTGAATAAGGAAAATGGTCGTCGGTAGAGGCAGGTATTCCGCTGCGGCCGTAAGCTCGCAGGTCGGCGCAGATCACGGTATGAGTGTCGGCAAGCTTCGGCGCCAGGAATCGCCACATCAAGCTTGTGCGCGGGAATCCGTGTATCAGCAGAATCGCCGGACCCTTGCCATAGCGCCGCACGAAAATTGTGTTTCCTGACAGCTCAAGAAGAGAACTCTCGAAAGTAGCCTGACCGGCCATATTCCCTCCGTCGTCAGTTGTGGTCTGTGCTCGCGCCGGTTGGGCAAAAGCATTCTCCAGCAACGCACCGAAAGATGCAGCGGTGAGCCCCCCAAGAAAACTTCGCCGCTCCATTGATTCCTCCATGTCCTAAATTCCTTTGATCTCTCCGCCGTCCATCCGCACCGCAGCACCAGTCATCCATTTCGCGGCGGGAGAGACGAGAAAACTCATCAGATCGGCAATCTCTTCCGGCTTCCCGAAGCGAGTGATACCAACCTGCTCGGGAAATCGCTTGATGGCTTCTTCCACAGTGAGATTGTGGGCCGGCGCCCACTTTTCGAAGAATGCCTGCCGTCGCCCCGTCATAACCGCTCCCGGCGACACGCTGTTGACCTGAATTCCATCTTTGACTCCTTGCTCTGCAAATGCTTTGGCAAGCGCATTAATGCCCGCGTTGACCGCTGCAACTGCGGCGTAGGCTGGTTTGGGCGCAAAGGCTGCGCTGCCCGACATGAACACGACAGACCCATTCGAAGCTTTCAGGGCATCCCACGCGCGTATCGTCAAACGGCGCGCGCCATGGAACTTGAGAGCCATTCCGTCATCCCATTGCGCATCCGTCATCTCGAATAAGTCAATCTGCGGTACTGCGCCCGCGATGTTGAGCAACGCGTCGATTCGGCCAAAGCGGTCGAGCACGCCTTGGACCACAGTGTCTGTGGATTGTGGTTCGCGTAGATCGAGATCGAAGATGATTGCCTGAGCGCCGGCTGATCTGACACGGGCTGAGGTGGTTTCCAGCTTGTTTTTGTCTCGTGCAACTAACACAACGGCCGAAAAATCGCGCGCGAGCCGAAGTGCCGTGGCCTGCCCGATACCTTGACTCGCGCCGGTTACAATAGCAACGGATTCTGTGGTGGCCATTTCGTCGCTTCTTCAATTAGAATTGTTTTCGCATAATTCCTTATCGCGATAGGCTTTCGCGCGCCGCCTCAAGGATCACCTCGATCACAACCTTCGGATCCGCATACATCGGAGTGTGGTCCACAGGATGGGGCCGGACTTTAGCGCCCATGCGGTCGGCCATGAAGCGCTGGGTCTTCGGGTTGATCATGCGATCTTCTTCCGCCACCAGATACCACGTCGGTTTTGTTTTCCATGCCGGCTTTGGAGCTGGCTCTTGAATGCACTGGACTGCAATGGGACGTTGTACGGCAGCCGCAATGCTCGCCTGATCGGCAGAAGCTTTGTGCGCAAGTGCCCGGCGAAAAGCATCCTCCGGCATCCAAACCAAGTTATGAGAGTCGGGGACCATCTTCGGCTGCTCCGGGCTTGCTTCGTCGTGATAAAAAACCTTCGCGACGGTTTCGCCTTCGTCGGGCGCGAGGGCCGTGATGTAGACCAGTGACTTGACCCGGTCTTCCCGCGTCGTGGCGATCGCGGCGCCAGAGTAGGCGTGTCCCACCAGGACGACCGGCCCACTGGTCCGTTCCAAAGCGCGGCTCAAGGCGGCAGCGTCGTCGCTTAAAGAAGTCATCGGGATCGGCGCGCACATGACCTGAAAACCATGCTGTTGCAAGGGCACAATGACATTGCCCCAACACGATCCGTCAGCCCACGCTGCATGCACCAGCACAATGGTTGAGTTCTCGGGAGATTTACTTGTCTTGGAAGATTGCGGATTTTTGGCAGCTTGCGCGCTGTTTTGTGCTCGTACTAATTCCGTTAAAAACCCATCGACTGCGATTTCTAGAGATGCGGCTGTGAGCGCACCAAGAAATTTACGTCGTTCCATAACCTTCCTCTTCGTTCCGATCGCCTTTTCCAATTAACTTGTTGCCATCACGTTTTGCTCGCGCCAATACCATTTGCGCCGAGGAAATCTTTGATCGCAGTAGCAATTTCCACGACGTGTGTCTCAATCGCGAAATGTCCGGTATCGAGGAATTGAACCTGAGCGTTCGGCAGGTCTTTGCGAAATGCATCCGCTCCCGCGGGAATGAAAAAAGGATCGTTCTTGCCCCAGATCGCCAAAAACGGCGGCTTCGACTTCCGGAAATATTCCTGGAATTTTGGATAGAGCTTCACGTTTGACGCGTAATCGAGGAACAGATCCAATTGGATCTCTTTGTTTCCCGGACGTTCGAGGAGCGCCGTATCCAGTGTGTACGTCTCCGGTGGAACACTCTCCGGATTGGCTACACCGTGCGTGTATTGCCAGCGTGTTCCACCCGCGGTCAAGATACTTTGGCGGAGTATGGCCCGGTTTTCTGGAGTAGGTTCAGCCCAATACTTTCGGATCGGCCCCCAGGCATTGCCAAGTCCTTCTTCGTAGGCATTTCCATTTTGCGAGACGATCGCTGTGACTCGTTCAGGATGCGTGATCGCCAGACGAAAACCGGTCGGCGCACCGTAGTCGAACACATAGATTGCGTAACGGTTGATCTTGAGGGCTTGCGTGAATGCGTCGATCGTGAAAGCCAGCCGATCGAAGGAGTAAGAATAGTTCCGCTCGGGCGACACGTCGGTGAATCCGAACCCGGGGAGGTCTGGCGCGATCACACGGTAATCATCGGCCAGGCGTGGAATCAGTTCACGGAACATGAACGACGAGGTTGGAAACCCGTGCAATAAGAGGACGACTGGAGCATCTACAGCACCGGCGGCGCGATAAAATACCTGCACGCCGTCGGCTTCAATCCTGTGAATGGAGGTCGTGGGGACGCCGAATTGGGCATCCTCTTCATTCGATACTGCTCCTTTTACCGCCCGTAACGTCGCGCCAGTCATAAAACCATCTCCTCAATTCTTTGACTAACATCTCTCTCGCACACGGGGCCTGGCTCAAAACTTGTCGAGCTTGGCCACGCCAAATACAGCATGAAATCGCTCACAATAAATGACTACCGTGTCGTATCTGCTCAGGTCTGCCGAATCGGGGAGATCGTAGTTTTGGTCTCCCTGGTTTGCTTTCAACAGGCCAAGTTCAACACTATTCAGCTCGCCCTTTACAAAGTCCTGTCTAAGGCCCTCGTCAGCGCTTTGAGCAAGTACAACGTGGACGTCCGGACCATTCGAAGTCGTAAAATTCGTAAGCCGGAGGTCCCGCTTGCCGTCGGGTGCTTGATAAATCGACGCGCGCCCACTCGTCGGATGCGCCCGACCGGCCAATAAGCCCGTATACAGAGGTTGAGAATCAGCGCTCGTACCAACCGGGGCGGGCTCGTTGACTTTCACGTTGACCCAAAGCTTTTCTGGACGGAAAGCCCACCAGGCAACCACGAGGAGCGGCAGTCCGATGCCTGCCACGATCCACTTCCGGTGTGAAAGCCAGGAAATTGCACGGCCACTCATGATTCACTTCCTTCAAATACTCAGATTAGCCCGTTAAAGGCCTGGTCACTTTTACGAGCGATCCCTATGTCTCGCGCTAGAACTTCTCCAGCGGTGCCGCGCCAAAATTCGCGTCAAAACGTTCGCAGTAGATCGAAACCGTTTGGAACTTAGCGAGGTCCGTACCCGCGGGAATCTCGTAGTTCTGGTCGCCTTCATTCCCTTTAAGGTTCCCCAGTTCTATTCGCGGAGTGTTGTTTTTGAGGAAGTTCGCGTCGTCGTCAGCGTCCTTCGCCGCGATCAAAATCACATGGACATCGGGCCCATTGGAGGTCTTGAAGTTCGTGAAACGAAGAACCAATTTTCCGTCCGCTTCCTGGTAAACGGTGGCTCTTCCTGAAGTCTTGTGAACTTTGCCGTGGAAGGTGCCAGTCGCGAGGGTCTTGGCTGCGTTATCGCTCTTTGAGTTCTCCTGCGCACTCGCCGGGAGCTGCGCTCCGAACGCTATTGTCAGCAGAACAATCGCCGGTGCTAGTTTGATTCTGGAGGGCATTGCGTCGTCTCCTTCTTGGCGTGTCTTGAGTAGCCCAGGCCGCAATCCTTTGGGCAGGTCAGAGGCCAAAGAGGCAAGCTCGTGCAAATAGAGCACGGCCAATGCAAATCCTTCTGGCCGTTGAATTTCTTAGAAAGGAGTCCAACAGGTCTCGCACCGTCGCTGTCAAATCTCCGACGGATATCCGACGCTGACGGATTTTAGACGGTTGCGTCGGGTGATGTTTACCAGCAAGGGCGGATCTTAGTCGCCGGCCAAGCGGCGCTGGGTTTTCTCAAAAACTGATTCAGGCCGATCGATACGAAGTTTCTTCATCCGGTAAATTAATGATGTCCGCTTCATTCCTAAGCGCGCAGCTGCTGCACTGATCACCCAGTTGCTGGCTTCGAGTGCGCGCAGGATTTGGTCTCGCTCGACCTCGGCAAGGCCGTTCATGGGGACAACACGTTCTTTGTTGAGGGGGAATGGTTCCAACTCGGACGCTGGCGCGCGCAGCACCGACTGTGGTGAGAGGATCACGGCCCGTTCAATGAAGTTTTGTAATTCTCGGACGTTTCCGGGCCACTGGTATCGCACCAGGGCATCCATCGTGTCCGGAGGGATCACATCAATTCGCTTGTTCATGCGTTGAGCGTAGAACACTGTGAAGTGCCGCACCAATCTAGGAATATCGTCCGCACGCTGGCGAAGGGCCGGGACCTGAATCGGAAATACCTTCAGACGATAGTAAAGGTCTTCGCGAAAGGTTCCTTGTTTGACCCTGGCGGGCAGATCACGATGCGTGGCTGCGATCAGGCGCACGTCAACCTTATGGGTGCGGTTGCTGCCGAGCCTCTCGAATTCCTGCTCTTGCAGAACACGCAGCAGCTTCGCCTGAAGCTCGAGAGGTATGTCGCCGACCTCGTCCAGAAAAAGCGTACCTTTGTCGGCGAGTTCAAACCGTCCGGTTTTTTGCGCAATGGCCCCCGTGAACGCTCCTTTTTCATGGCCAAAAAGTTCACTCTCCAGTAGTCCAAGAGGGATCGCGGCGCAGTTCAACTTCACGAACGCCTTTTCACTGCGACTGCTCAATTTATGGATCGCACGCGCAACAAGTTCTTTTCCTGTGCCCGTCTCTCCCGAAATCAGGACGCTGGCGTCAGTGGGCGCCACGACAGACACCATGCTCAATGTAGTCTTCAACGCCGGGCTCTCTCCGACGACTTCTCCCAGCTGTGCGCGAATCTCCTCCTCAAGGTAGATTCTCTGTTTCGTTTCTTTGTCCCGATCCTTCGTCGCCTTTTCG
>JASHOT010000279.1 GCA_030040965.1 Candidatus Sulfotelmatobacter sp.
TATGCTGACATTACCGGTCAGCTGCACGGTGGACCCCGTTGCCGCCGTGATCGTTCCTCCCGCGTTGGTCCACGTCCCGCCGTTCAGTTGCAGCGTGCCATTAGTCGCTTCCAGCGTGCCGGTATTGACGGAGGCTACGCCCGGTTGCACGGAGAGCAGACCCGCGTTGGCGTTGATGGTGCCCGAGTTATTTAATCCGACGGCTCCGCTGCCAACGTTGCCAGCACCTTCAATCATCGATTGGTTGGTGAGAATCGCGCCGGTCGCGCCCGTTATGGAGTTGCCGCTGATAATTTGAACCGTGCCGGTGCCGCTCAGTGTCAAGGATTGGCCAATGCTTAGAGCGGTACCGTAGGTTGTGGAATCTATGTAAATCGCCCCATTGTTGACAATGTTGCCGTCGACGGTCAGCGTGTTTCCTGTCGTCAAGGTCACCGAATCGCCTGCATTGCTTAGGGTTAGGGTACCGATCGTGGGGGCGTTGTCCTCCACCGTAGCCGCCGTAGTCAGGTTGATCAGGATGTCCTCGCCGCCGGAGATGGCGCCATTGTTCCAGTTGCTGGCGTTGCTCCAGTTGGCGGTGCCCCCACCGCCGGTCCAGGTGTCGGTCGTCTGTGGCGGGGGCGTGGTTTTGTTCGCCAGCCGCGCCTTGGTGGCCACCGCCATCTGAGCTTGCAGCACCTGCTGCGAGAGTTTGCGCTTTGATCCCACGGTTTGCGCGGACGCCAAGCCGTCGAGGGTAAGAAGGGCTGTAAGCAGGCAAAGGACAGCAATCCACAGAATTACGACGCGAGACGATGCTGGGCGCATGGAAGACTCCAATCGAATGCAGTTTGAGGCCGAAAGTTCCCGTTCGGTCACGCTTGCAATCTGATTTGGGGGGCCGTGTTGAACTGGGAATATGCTGGACCCGGACGGGTCCGTCGAGAGGGCGACGGGATTTTCCCCGATGGCAATCTCCGTGTCAAGCCGCAGATTCCTGCCGCTCCCACCCGCCATTTCCGCTCGCTCCCGGACCTGCACCCGGCCCACCAAGCCTCGTACTCCCCCAAACGGCTGTCGCGCCCAGTTCATGGGAGCGACGACGGAGCACAGTCACTCTTTTAAGGAAAGGCGCGACACCTTGCAAGGGACAAGAAGGGTCAACTCGTGCCATTTCAGGCCAAACGCTGGAAATGCGAGCTTAAGGGGAGATGCGCGCCGGTTTCCCGACTCCGGCCTGCGGAAGAAGGCCCGCCGGCGGTGTGAAGTACTGCGCAGCAGAAGCTGCTCGTGAGTTCTTGTGCACGATAATGGGTGGGCGCAAACGAGTCAGCTGGCGTAACATCGCATTTACACTGTCGGGTCCAAACGGTCCCAAGATATACTGCGCACTCTGCACCAACAGCTTGCGCAGCATCGTGTCCCCGGTTTTGCTAATGCCCAATTTCGGCTGGCTCTCTCCGGAGTCTTCCTGCTTCGGCACTAATCCCAAATACGGCCCCACATCTCGGCTCTTGGCGAAGAGCTCCGGATTCTCTAAGGTCACGTAGGCCAGCGCTGTGATCGGACCCACCCCCTTCACCTGGCGCAATAGTTTCGTGTGCCCGTACTTCTCGCTGCCCAGCTCTTCTATCTTCTGGTCATAGCTTTGAATGCAATCACTCAGTGCATCGGCTAATCGCACCAACGGCAGCAGCGCTTCCCGTACCGTTTCCGGTATCGCATCCTTTACCTTTTTCCCGAAGCTCGGGCTCGAACACGGGGGTAACCGTGTGCCCATACTTTTCACCAGACCCCGTGTGGCGTTAATCAGCTCGGTCCGTGCTGCCACCAACGCCTCCCGCGCTCGCAGCACCACCAAGTCCTGCCGCACCTCTCGACTGCGGTGTCGGATCGGATACAACGACTGGGGATCCACCCGCCCCAGCCGGGCCAACTTCTTGGCATCGATCCGATCATTCTTGCGCTTACGCCGTTTCGACCCCTCCATCAGCCGCGGGTTGGCCACCACCACCTCGTGTCCCTCACCCGCGATGATTTCCTGCATCCAGGGAGAGTGCGTCCCCACTTCCATCACCACCCGCGCCGGCGGTAAGGCCTGGAAGAACTCGGCGACTTCCGCCTCCCTCGTCCGTACTTGCCCTTCGCTTAGCGTCTCCCCCTGCAAACCCAAAATGCAGAAGTGACTCCATTGGTCTCCCAAATCCACTCCCACCGTCAGCCGGTCCAGATTGGGACTCAGCTCCCCTCGCACACCCGCTTCTGCTGGGCTTGCCGACGTCGCCTTCACCTCCAGCTTTCCTCGCAGTTTCTCCACCAGCTCCGCCAGTACTTCCGTGGGTTCTCGCTGCACGGGGCGCTGAGCTTTCGCCCACTTCGCTTTCTGTTCCTTCTTCATGGGAGACTTGCTATTCTTCTTCAAGGGTCGATCTCCTTATCTATTGTGATTGCACCCGTCGAGTGCGTGGATCACTGGTAGCTTAATGCCATCCGTGATCGGGGATCGACCTTCTCATCCCATCTCAAAATGACCGGGCGAGGTTTAGAGTGCCTGATTTCGTCAACCATCCAACGGGCCGGGATTAGCGTGATGAATCTGTGTTGCCGGAAGTTGGCGAAGGGCGGATACTACGTCTACGCAAGGCACTCTGAGGAGGGCCGCATGTCAATGCTATGGGCACGCGTGGTTCTGTTCTGCTTTCCCTTCATCTTGGGACGGCTGCCGTTATCAGCACAGAGCTCCAGCTACCATTTGGAATCGGACGACCGCACACCTAACGAGCAATTAATTCTTGTGAACGATTCAGCGAAGTCCATTGACGCCTTTGCTGCATCCCAATCCTGCCCCCGGGAGGCGAACGGTACCAGTACTGCGGGCTATGCGAGCCATGACATTCTTGGCAGTCCTTTTCTTAGTGGAGTTAGCAGCGACATGCGGTGCGCTGATGGACGGCTGGCGAGCGGCGGAGCTCTCAAGACGGGAGAATGCTGGAGAACTTCTCTGTTCACGTCCCAGCAGAAACGCGTCTGCGAGAACGAGCTCACCGCAGTTATCTTTTCAGACGGAAGTTTTGAGGGCGAGGATGCAGTGGTGCGAGGCATGAAAGCTCACCGCGATGGTTTGGCTGCGGGCGTCCACTACTGGGCCGATAGAATTAGCCAGGAAAAACCGGATGGATCGACCCTCCTTGTGCTGTTTAATGAGGTAGAACGACGCAAAGCCGAGGACGAGAGGAAGCAGAGTGAGTACCATTACCAACCTCGCCTGGTGCTCGAAAAGGACGAATCGGCGATGGCGCAGGCGTTACTGTGGCAATATTGGTCAGGCAGGGTGGCAGTGGATGCTGATCTCGAATTACGTTTCAACGGCTTGATCAACGGTTCGAGCGCGGTGAAAACAGCCAGCGAAGCCCTTCGAAAAATCGCCGATGAGATCGATCAGTGGAAAACGAAGATTGACGGCAATCCAGCCCAACAGAAACTGAATACTGTTTTCCCGCCGCTCACTGGCTCAGAAGATAAGCAATAATGCCCCAAGCTTCTTGACGGGGTGCATCGCTGTCGTAACATCGCAATTACGCGCTCAAAATGCACTTTGCAACTCAAAGCGTGCTATTGATTCCATGACAATGTCGGCTCCGATTCCCAAGTAGAGTTGGTGGTGCTGAATCCAACCAACAAGGCTCGGGAGAAAGGAGCCGAACAATGATCATTATAGGAGTGGATTTTCACCCCGAGTTTCAACAAATAGCTTCGGTGAACACGGACACCGGAGAGTTCCAGGAGAAACGTCTGGTGCATCGCGAAGAGGCGGAGAACTTCTACCGTGCTCTGGCGGCTGTGGGCGAGAAGGTGCGTGTGGGCATGGAAGCCAGTGGACATGCGCGCTGGTTCGAGCGACTACTGGGGGAACTGAACGTCGAGTTGTGGATTGGGGACGCCGCTAAGATTGCAACGAAACGGGTACGCAAGCAGAAGACGGATCGCCAGGATGCACAGCTGATTCTGCAGTTGCTGATGGAGAATCGTTTTCCCAAGATCTGGGTGCCCAGCTGGGAGAACCGGGATGTGCGGCAGCTGCTGTGGCATCGGCACCGTATGGTGCAAGCGCGCACGCGCATCATGAATCAACTGCAAGCGGTGGCCCTCAATGAGGGCTTGCGGTGTAAGAAGAGACTATGGCGGGAGCAGGGACGAGAACAACTGGAGGCGGTCAGGTTAGCGCCCTGGGCGAGCCGCCGCCGGCGCGATCTGCTGGAGTTGCTGGACCGACTCAATCCCACGATCGCGGAACTGAGCCAGGCGATCGAGCAAGAAGTGGAGAAGTGTCCCGCGGCACAGCGTTTGAGGAGCCATCCCGGCGTGGGGCCGCTCACCGCACTGGCTTTCGTATTGCTCATCGGGAGAGCGGATCGGTTTCAGTGTGGCAAGCAGATCGCGAGCTATCTGGGACTGGTGCCGTTAGAGGACTCCAGCGGAAAACGGCGGCGACTGGGACATATCACCAAACAGGGTAGTTCGATGTTGCGTTTCTTGATGGTGGAAGCGGCCCAGGTCACAGTTCGCAGCCTCCCGGAATGGCGCAACCAGTACTTCCACCTGATGATGCGCCGGGGGCGGAAGATTGCCAAGGTCGCGATGGCTCGAAGACTGGCAATTCGTTTGTACTGGATGTGGCGCAAGGGATGGGATTACGCGCAAGTGAAAGACTTCGGTTCGCACGCGGGCAAGCTCGGAACAGGCCATGGTGTGTCGTAGAACATCGAGCTATTGATTGGGCAGCCCGCTCCTCTTTCACAGAGGAGTTCGAAATAGTAATCATGATCGAGGTTGTGACCGAAGAGATGCATGGGTCGGACTGAGTTCCTGACCTGAGAGATTACAAGCGAGCCTGGGTTGGAAAAGGCAAACCATTCAGCGAGAGCGAAATGGCGCTCTTGTTCGAGCGCACGCAGGAGTGTTGCCGAAAAGGCTTGACACCGCCGACATTGTCAGAGAGGCCTGTTCTCGACAGTTGACTTCCGGTTTACCCGTGATCACACCAGTGGGAGCAGATGGCGAGTTCACCAGCTCGGACCATGCGACGATTCGTTCCATGTCGGAAGGCGCCGTTGCCGAGCCCGACATCTCCATGGCTTTGAGTGGGTCACGAGTTTTCAGACTGAGGATCAAGCTGCCCGCGAGCGCGTAGACGAGCGCGATGAGCCCGAAACTCCACAAGTGACTGCGTTCGTTTCCGTGTTGACTTCTCGTCCTGCCTCGATCATATTTTCCTCAATTCCGGCAAAAGCACGATGACTCCGAAGACAGAGCAACCACGATAGCCAGGCCCAACGAAGGGCAAAGTGGGACGACGTTCATGGCGTGTTTGTGCGATTCTTGAGCTGCTGATTTCTGCTATCTTCATGGCCAACGCAGAGACTCCCAGCCCGAATGAGGTCAGAGAGATTGCAGCGCGCGCCTATATCTATGCGTATCCGCTGGTTCTGATGAACGCGACCGCTGCTGCGATGCCAGTCAATCACCTCACGCATGTTGCAGCGTTCCCTGATGCGAACTTTCGGCTGATCGTCCGGCCCAATGCGGACACGCTTTACTCGACGGCATGGATCGACGTCTCGAAGGAGCCAATGCTCCTGCATGTTGCAGATTCCGGTGGGCGTTTCTACCTATTGCAGATGATGGACGCGTGGACAGAAACCTTCGCCGATCCTGGGAAGCGAACGACCGGAAACGGTGAAGCATGGTTCGCGATCGTGGGACCGGGGTGGAACAGCAAGCTTCCGGAACATGTGATTCGGCAGGATGCGCCAACGAATCATATCTGGCTTCTGGGCCGGACGCAGACGAACGGTGCACGCGACTATGACAACGTCCACGCTTTTCAGCACGGCATGCGTCTGGTGCCATTGAGTGAGTACCCGGGCAAAGAGTCGAACCCGGGCCCCCCACCAAATATGCTGCGTGCGGCTGGTGCGTCGCCCGTAGATCGCGTGAAAACCATGGAGCCCGCAGAATTCTTCGCGACCTTTGCGCATGAGATGAAGATCGATCCGCCGCATGCCGACGATCAACTCATGATCCGCGAACTTGCCCGTATCGGGCTCTTCCCGGGTCAGGACTTCAACCAGTCCAAACTTACACCGGAGCAGCTTCAAGCGTTGAATGACGGTGCGCAGGCGGCCGCGGCGCGGATTGAGAAATTTGTCGCCTCGGCTGGAGTGACAACGCCGGGTTGGAGGTCATTTCAGGGCGTGGTTGGCCGTTATGGAACGAACTATGTGGCACGCGCGGCGACGGCCCGAATTGCGATCGGCGCGAACCCGCCGGAAGACGCTGTGTACATGAGCAGTTCGGCCGATGGCAGTGGGCAGGCCCTCAACGGGGCCCTGCGTTACCGCATGCACTTTGACGCGTCTGGCTTGCCGCCGGTGCTGGCGTTCTGGTCGGTCACGGCCTATGACAAAGACGGCTACTTCATCGCGAATTCCATCAACCGTTACGCACTCGGAGATCGCGATCGACTGAAGTCCAATCCAGACGGGTCGCTCGATCTGTACATACAGAATGGGAATCCCGGACCAGATCGCGAGTCGAACTGGCTGCCCTCCGGCGATGGCCCCTTCAATCTCACAATCCGGTTGTATTGGCCGAAGCAGGCCATCCTCGATGGGAGCTGGCATCCGCCGGCGCTGGAACGCATGCCCTAAACGCAGACGACCTGCAGAACTCGGGGAATAGGGGCGGATTCACGGCTCACACGAATTCCCGTGCTGAGGATCCACAAACCAGCCGCATCGCGCTAGGGCTGCTCTGGCACGATCAGTAAGGGCAAACAGGCGTGTAAGGAAGTTGCGGATGGTTGGTCGGCAACTCGCAAACTACGTGCTACTGGTCAATTGTTGCAAAATCTTAGACTCCCTATCGCAAGTGCGCCGGCGCGATGAAGCCGCGTCGGCTACAGATCTGTCCCGCCGGCGCACTTGCGATAGGGATCTAAGATGTTTCGCCAACTGAGAAAAGGTCAATGCGTAGCTCCGACTGCATGGGACCGGGCCTCGGCCAGTTCCGCACGATAAATGGCTTGGTAGACGGCCTCTCGATATTCTTCCGAAGCGTCCCGAACTTCATTGAGAGCCAATAGATAAAGTTCGACACGGTCCCTGCCGTCAGTGACCAGCGTTTCAAGCCGAAACACCGCAAATAAACGGCTGTCATATGACTTGCCGGATGGGCCAGCCATCTGAATGAGCTGTTCTTCGGTTTTTCCTTCGAGTTCCTTCCGGTGACTTTCAACCCAAGGCCCTTGTACAACATCGTCAAGGGACTCTGCCTTCAGGGTCAGATGCGACACGTTGCGAATGCTGCCTTCCAAGTCGTTCACGGTTGTCAGTTGTGAATCCAAAGTTGATGGCAGTTTCCATCCTGCAAAACTGGCGTGAATCGTTAGGGCAAACACAATTGGACACGCATACATGCACTCATCGAGAACATCTGCATTACCGAGATTTTTGACGAGGAGACGAGGGAATGACGGGTCGCGCACCAATGCTGAAACATAGACAGCTCGATTCGCAGCCACCCGGTCCGTTCGCAGCAGCCGGGGATAATCACGCAGGCTCTCCCGAATACGTGGAACGTACTCCACCGGGTCTTGCAGCACTGCTCGCAGGGCTGTGCGTTGCTTCTCCAACGACCGAGAGTGAAGCAGAACCCGATAGTTGTCATTCGATGTTGCCGATGGCTGCTGAGCATAGGCCAGAGTCGAGGCCATAAGCGTTACAAAGAGAAGGCGCCACATGCATTGATTGTAGGGACTACAAAAGGGAAAGACAGCGTTACTGTCGTAAGCAGGCCATGTCACAAGCGTGCGCTTTCCCTTCGCCTTTTTCGGGGATTTTGAGCGCTATCACGAATTTCAACAGTTAAGGTCTTGTAGCGTCGGAAAGCTTGCAAGAAGCTGCTGCGCCCGATGAGTTCTTCCACGTAATCATTGCCTCCCCCTCGATTTCGGGATTTGGCAGATCGCACTTGTGTCTGAATCGAGTGATGGTTACGTTCTCGTGTTCTTTGGTATCGATCTCATTGCAGCCAGACTTGGTGACGAAACTGCGCAGCAATTTGCCACGGTCAGCCTCTGGCAAGACCTCATCAATGATCTCCGTCATGACCTCTGGACGCATGTATATGGCAGCTTCCTTACGCGGAATTATCGAACGCATCGGACCAATCAGCATCTCACATGCAGTTCGATCGCCGGCGTATCTCACCATCAACGTGATTCCGGGGCGTACAAGAAAGCGCTCCACATCTGGATCGCCATAACGAGCCTTAAGTTCACCGGCGCTCTGAGCAGAAGAATCGACCGCAGACAGGGCGAGAAACAGTAGTAAAACAGTTCGACACATTTGAATCCTCCCGCGCTGGAAGATAGACCGATGGCACAGCAGCTATCATGCGGTCTCGCGCCTAGCTGTTGCAAACAGGCTGTTCACAACCGCAACAGATTCAAGTTCGTAAATGTGCGTAAAGCACAGACCGAAGGTAATCCCGCAGTGATAAGCTTGAGCCGCCGAGGAACAGCCTATGCATCGGATGCGGCTCTTGGCAGTTGTAATTCTTTCCGTCATCCCGTCTGGCCAGACGGTTGCGCAAGGTCAGAGTCAGGTCAGTACTGATCAAACTCCAATTTTCAAGGCGAATGCGCGCGTCGTTTTGGTCGATGTAGTGGTAACTAAGGGCAATGACGAGCCGGTCACAGGATTGAAGCAAGAACAATTTCAAGTCTTGGAGGATGGCAGGCCACAAACGTTGGCGTCCTTCGAAGAGCATCAGGGAATCCCCGACGTACCGGAACTGTCGCGCATGGCCAAACTGCCGCCGAATGTTTTTTCCAACGCGCCGCTGGCTAAGGCCGGAGAAGCGGCTAACGTTTTGCTGCTGGATTCGCTGAATACGGACTTGACCGACCAGAGCTACGTTCACGCCCAGATGCTCAAGTACCTGAAGGACCTACGACCGGGAACGCGGTTGGCGATCTTCACGCTGGGCGACCGCTTGCGGTTTGTCCAGGGATTTACCGAAGATCCTGCGCTGCTGATGGCAGCGATGAACGGGAAGAAAGGTGCAGGGAATCCCGAGCTGTCGTCTCTGCTTCAAACGGCCTCCGAGCAAAATGCGAATCAGCAGCTCGTCGGTCAGATGCAGGCCATGGCAGCTGCAACGCAGTCGGCGAGTATACAAGCGGCGGCCAGCGCCTTAACCCAATTTCTTTCCGAAAATGCGGGCTCGCAAACCGGTGTGAGGGTGAGTCGTACGCTGGAAGCGATCGATCAACTGGCGATGTACCTGCAGGCGATTCCGGGGCGAAAAAACGTCATATGGTTTAGCGGATCGTTTCCGCTGAATACTCTTTCGTCCGATCCAAACATGATGCGCGATTATGCCTCGCAACTCGGCAACGCGGCGAACCTGCTCGCAGCGGCACGAGTCGCTATCTATCCGATCGGCGTGGGAACGGTGGGGCTTGCTCCGAACCGCATCTATGATTTCAGCCAACAGCAACCGTCCAATATTGCGACTGCCACACCCGAAAGACAGATGACGCAGTTCCAGAATCACTCACTGAATACTGAATCGACGGAGCGCGTTCAAAGTGGCGCCAGCCTGCAGGAGATGGCGACGAATACAGGCGGAGAAGCCTTCCTGAACAGCAACGGATTCAATGATGTGATCGATCACGTAATCAAGACCGGGACGTATTACTACACCCTGACCTACTCGCCGACGAATCAGAATATGGATGGGGCGTTGCGGCGTATTCAGATCAAACTTCCAGACGGAAAATACAAGCTGGCATACCGGCGAGGTTACTACGCGACGAAAGACTTTATGTCGCCCGTCATGAAGGCATCGACGAGCGGGGATCCGCTGCGTCCACTGATGGATCACGGGACGCCCGATGCGACTGCGATTCTCTATACGACCAAGGTCACTCCAGCAGCGCAGCCGCGGACGCTCGAACCGGGGGCGACTTCGGGTCGTGCGGGGGACAATGAGAAGCTAAGCGGCACTGTGACGCGCTACGCCGTGACCTTCACCGTCTCGCCCGAGCATCTTGCGCTGGAGACCTCGGCAGGTCATGCGCATCGCGGCAACGTGGAAGTTACGTTGCTTGCCTATGACCGGGACGGAATTCCGGTGAACTGGATGGTGCGAATGCTCCAGGTGCGCGTTCCACGAGAGCGCTACGAACAGGCACAAGCCAATGGTGTTGGCTTCAATCTGGAGATGGATGTGCCCGCGTCGGGCGTGTATTTGCGCTCGGGGATATACGACATGGGCTCAAACAAAGCCGGGACGCTGGAGATTCCTCTCGCAGCGGTGAGACCTACCGCTGAATCCGAGGGCGATACCGCGCATCCTTCGTCTGTGCCAAGGCCTGCGGTGAGTGCGAACGTTCCCACTTCGGCAGGTAAAATCTCTTCCACCGAGTGGAACCTAACCACAGATTATGAACTTGCCGTTGCTAACGAAGCTGCCCAGGAAGCGATGAAACAATTCGAAGCCGTCGATATCCCGAAATATTGCGCATATCGCGCCGGGAGTGAGGAGCACTCGTCCTCACTGGCAGCGGTTTGTGAATATGTCCTCACCTTGCGCAAGAAGCTGTCGAATGTAATTTGTGACCGCGAGACCAAGCGCCATTGGGCGACAACGGCAGTAATAGTTGGCGGCCATTACGTTACAGATGCCGTGCAGCATTCAGACGTAGTCACAGTCCACGTGACCTATCATGAAGGGGCGGAGTCGTACAGCGACTTTCGCCTGGACGGTGTTCCGGTGCCTTTTAATGAACCGGGACTTTCAGGAGCCTGGTCGCATGGTGAGTTTGCCACCCTGCTGGCCAGCATCTTTGCGCCTTCCAGCAAAACGCAATTCCATTACTCGAGAGCGAAGAAACTGCACTCGAATTCCGCGTTCATTTTCGATTTCAGAGTCTCTGCGCAAAATAACAGTCTCTACTTTCTCGAGTCGCAAGCCAAAATCTGGTTCCCGGCATATGCGGGCAGCATTTGGATCGATTCCCAGACTTCTTCTTTGCTCCGGCTGCAACTCGAAACCGCCTACACGCAGAGTTCTCCGATTTCGCATGCAAAAGCCGAAATCGATTACGCCAACCTGCTTCTCGGAGATGGCAGCAGCATGGTTCTACCGACGAACTCCACCGATATGATCTGTGAGGCAGCTATCGATGCGTGCGCTCGCAGCGCCATTCGCTTCATGAACTGGCACAAGTTCCAGGCCAGGTCGCATATTATGATGGATCCCACAGATTGATAATCAAGGTCGATAGCCAACTGAGACTGGGCGAATACCGCATTTCAGGAGAAAAGCGAGAAGCTGACGTAATCGAAAGAATTACATTGCGGTTTACCCCGAGCACCGCCGCCGCAGCTCTAACCTGGTACTTTAAAGTACCATCACAGAGCAGTACAGCGAAGGATCGAGTACCAGTACCGATCGAGTACTAAATTGGTACTCCAAAACTGGAGAAGGACCCGGAAGGCCGGCGCCCCTACACTCTGCTCGAGAAAGATCGGGATGGGGATGGTGGCAGATAACAAACGAGTTGTTGGCTTCGTTTTCGCAGAATTGTCCGATCGATGACACCGGCGGAAACGTGCAGAACGATTGAGCAACAAATGTGTTTTGCATTCGGAAGGGTGGTGCCCGTCGCGACTCTCGCGCCAGGCGAACTCTAACCGGTGGGAGAAACGTTTCCTTTGCGACGACACTGCAGCTGTTCGAGTCGATCTATGGAGCGTTGGAGGCTCCGCTCTTGTGATAGTCAGGGAAAGGCGGGTGGTGAGGCGCTGGAGGCGGCGGGTTCTTCTTCAACAAATCCAGCACCACTTCAACGGCCTTTTCCAGCTGGGGATCGTGGCCTAAACGCACGGCCTGCGGATCGTATTCCACGTCGACGTCGGGAGGAACACCGTGATTCTCCACGTCCCAAGTTCCGTCAGGAGTGTAGAAAGCGAGGTTAGGCGTACCGGCAAAGCCGCCGTCCAACAGATCTCCAGGGTTGGTGTAGTGGCCGACGAGGCCGCCCCAGGTGCGTTTCCCCACAAGCGGACCAATGCCGGTCCTGCGGAACATCCAGGGCAAGGCGTCGCCGCCGGAGCCGGCCATTTCGTTGGTGATCATGACCTTGGGGCCGTAGATGGATTCGAGTGGGCTGGTAATATCTTTCCCCTCGCGCATGTTCCAGTAGCTCAGTAGCGGGCGGCGAAGATAATCGATGATGTAGTCAGCGATGTCACCACCTCCATTGTAGCGCTCGTCAATGATCGCGGCCTGTTTGTCGGTCTGCGCGAAATAGTAGCGGTTGAAATTCGTGTATCCTCCGGCGTAGGTATCGGGCAGATAGACATAGGCCACGCGGCCGCCGGTCAGTTCGTCGACCTTTCGGCGGTTGCCTTCGATCCACGCGTAATTGCGCAATCCGGTTTCATCGGCTATGGGGACGACTGTCACGTCGCGCGAGCCACTGCCATCGGAATTGGGGCCGACCTTCAGGACGACCTGCTTATCCGCCGTTTCCTCGAAGAAGCTGTAGATATCGGCGGGCGGGTTCACATCACGACCGTTGACCGCCAATAAGTATTCACCGACCTTCACGTTGACTCCCGGTTGAGTCAAGGGAGCGTGCAGCTTTGGATTCCAGTTTTCTCCGTTGTAAATGCGGGCGAAGCGATAGCGACTGTTCTCGATGGAGTAGTCGGCACCGAGAAGACCAGTTTTGACGCGCTTGGCCTCTGGCACGCTGCCGCCACCTACAAACATGTGTCCGATGGTAATGTCGCCCAGCATCTCGACGAACAGGTAATTCAGGTCATCACGGCTGGACATGTTATCGAGGAAGGGCTCGTACTTCTTGATCGTCGCCGTCAGATTGAGTCCGTGCAGGCCAGGGTCGTAGAGGAAGTCTCTTTCGTCGCGCCAGACCTGATAATACATGTGCTTCCACTCCGCACGCGGATCGACGTAGACCTCCATACCATCGAGCTTCAACGGACCACCCTGGCCTGGTTTGGGAGGGCCGTCGGCCGGCTTCTCGGCCGGACCAATAGTCCACTGATCCTTTTTTGCGTAGAGCATTTTTTCGCCGTCGAAGGAAAGATTGAATGCCGTCACTTCATCAAGGATGGGCTCCGCTTTGCGAGTCTTGAACTCGAACTTCTGGATCTTCATGGGCGGTCCGAAGTCGTCAAACTCGATAGGATCGACCGCCGGTCCTTCCTCCAAAAAAAGGACTCCCGCTTTGCCGGTAGCGAGCCCGTAATAATTTCGAGCCGGAACTGGCACAGCGAGAATGCGCTGGCTGATGTTTTCGAGATCGATCTCCACGGTCACGGGCTTCTCATCTTTTGCCGCCTTGTCCTTATCTTTATCTTTATCCTTCTCCTTGTCTTTTTCTGCATCCGTTTTCTTCTCTTTATCGGCTTCCTTGCCTTTTTCCTCGTCACTTTCCGGAGCCAGCGGCGATACATCGTCCTTCTTTAGCACCATGACGTAAACACTGCGCGTGACCGGACGCATGAGGCTTGTCATGTCGAGCCAAGCCGTATTCAGCGCCACGTCGGTGCTGGCCGTGAAGTATAGAGTCTTACCGCTTTTGTCGAAGGCGGGAAAAAGAGCATCGCTCAGGCCATCAGTGAGCTGATAGCTCTTCCCTTGTTCAATCGAGTAAGCGAAGACGGCGTGCAGATGATTTTGCAATTGCCGCGTGTATCCGATCCACCGGCTGTCCGGTGACCAGGTCATCTGCAGCGGATGCGCCGGATCGGTGTAGGTGTCGCTGTCCACTTTCACAGGCGCCTTCTTCTGCAGGTCCACATACCAGAAGTTCAGACGCTTGTCGGTGTAGGCAATCTTCTTTGAATCGGGCGACCAAACCGGCGAGTAATAGAAGGTGGGCGGAGTGCCCAGGTTGACCTTCTGTACGTCGCCCAATCCGCTCTGATCGCGGACGTGCAGCGCGTACTCGCCAGACTCGTCCGAGAAATAGGCGATGGATTTTCCATCCGGAGACCAGGCGGGATCGCGTTCGACGACGTCGACCGTGTTTGTCAAGTTGCGAATGTCTCCTTTTTCCGCGGGTATGGTCAGTATCTCGCCGCGTACGCCGAAAACCGCGCGAGCACCCGTAGGAGAAATTCCCGCGAAGCGAATCTGCTTCGGCTCAATCTTTTGAAAATGGGGACGCACTTCCGTTACATCGCCCTCGGGCTCGATGTTGAGAACGTGATCGCTGCCGGAGCGGAGATCGAGGAGGTGGATCGATCCAAACTGTTCGTAGACGATGGCGTCGGAAGTGGCGCTAGCCGACTTGATGTCCAGTCCATTGTTTTGAACTACCTGCTTTACCTGCTGCGCCTTTGTGTCATAGGCGAAGAGCGTTACCGGGCCATTCCGGTCAGAAAGAAAGTAGACGATGTCCCCAATCCACATGGGATTGAAGTCATTGGAATTGTCGCGCGGAATTCTGGCCTGCACGCTGGAGTCGGACAAATCAGCGATCCAGATCGGTTTGGTCTGCCCGCCGCGATAGCGCTTCCAGGCCTTCTGCCATTGAACGTTGGGGACGTAGGCGATGCGCGAGCCGTCGGGGGAAAAAGACCCTTCCGACGCTCTTGCCAGCGGGATCGGCGTGGCAAATCCGCCCTCGACCGAAACGGTGAAGAGTTGAACCACATTGTCAGCGAACGCCGTGCGCGTGGAGGCAAACACGACTCGTTTTCCGTCCGGAGTCCATCCGACGACGCCGATGTCAGCAGGGTGATAGGTGAGCCGGCGGGGGTCACCACCAGCAGCTGCAACCACGTAGACACTGCGGTTGCCGTCATAGTCGCCCGTGAATGCGACCTGCGAGCCATCGGGCGAGAATACCGGCCTTCCTTCATGGCCGGCACTTGTCAGGCGTCGCAGGTTGCTGCCGTCGCGACTCGAAATCCAGATGCTTCCCGCGAAGCTAAAGGCGATCTGCAAATGGCTCACCGAAGGATCACGCAACAAGACTGGCTTCTGCGTCTGGGCGCCGACCACGCTGCTTGCCGGCAAGACCACCATATATACCAGTAGAAAACATGCAGCTTTCTTAATGGGTTGCAGACCCGCTACGTTCTTGAGCATGAGAGCTCTCCCGCCAGCTACATGGATGAGTATGGAGTGGCTTCGACAGTTTGGCTCAAAGCAAGTTGTTCATCCACGCGTTGCTGAGGTAAGGATTCGTCTGCGTGGGCAGACCGTGGTCATTCTACACGCGACCGCGTTCCGCGTGGTTTGACGCTTAACAGGTAAGGACCCCGTTCGGGGATCTCCGGTTCCGCATCCGCTGCGACTGGGGCATTGGGAACCAGTTATTGGCTTCGTTTTCGCAGAATTGCCCGATCGATGCCGGTATATTCTAAATGCTATTTAACATTTATGCATATATATCTTGTAGTTAATATAGAACGCATCAGCGAGATGCGGAGCACTATCTGATTACACTCTGTTGCCGAATGTCATTCGGCCATTCGGCCGAAGGTCGGCAAGGCCAGCAAAGCCGCGAAACAGCCCAACCAGCAGGGAATTTAGTTCGTAACAGGGAAATTTGCAGAAAACTTCTAGCCAGCAAAATGTGGAACTGGGTCGCACGTCCGAGGCACCTTCGGCCGGAGCTGGCTGCTGATATTACGAGGAGACAAGGGTTATGTGGTGACAACGAATACGTTGCCACCACCTTGCAAGTTGTGGAACTCATCCGGAATCAGTTCGAATCAAACCCAAGTTAGGCCTCTACCCTCGGCATCAGAAGCGGTAAATCCCAGCGAACTCCATTCTGCGCGGCTGAGTGAGCGTCTGCGTGTAGTTTCCGAAAGTGGTGGGCACATCCCATTCGTCCTGCATTGTGAAAATGTCAAACTTCACGTTGTTAAACGCATTGAAGATGCTCCAACGAACCTCGAGGCTCTGCCCCTCGGTAACCTTAAATCGTTTTGAGAGATTGAGGTCCGTCGACATGAAGCCGTCGCCGCGAACCGGGTTGCGTACGCCGCTCTCTCCAGGGTAGGCATAACCGAACGCGTTTTGCGCGCACGGTGCGCTATTGCCCGTCGCACAAGTGGGATTCTTGAACACGTTAACCGTTCCGGTGGCAATTCCATTTGTGTTGTTCCCACGTGTAGTTCCGGCTCCGATAGGCGCACCGGTCAAGTCCGACCAACCCATTTCATCCCAATTCGTTGGCCAGACGTAGCCCTCGAAGACGCTGGCTGGGAAGCCGGAGGTCCAGCGCGTGGTTCCGGCAATCTGCCAGCCGCCAATGATGCCATTCGCCAACTTATCGGCGTTCCCGGCGAAGGCCCTGCCCTTGCCAAAGGGCAACTGGAAGATCCAGTAGCCGTTGATCTGATGTCTCAGATCGCTATCGCTCGGTCCATACATTTCAGCCGGGCTCCAGGGATTGATCACGCTGTCGGTGAGGTACTGGACGCCGCGTTCCGCCATCGACTCGATATCCAGGGACTTCGAGTAGGTGTAGTTCAGCCGGAACATCAACCCGTGGGACATCTGCTTGCTCAATGTGACCTGGAGTGCGTTGTAGTTCGACCAGGCAATCGAGCGCCAATCCCAAAGGGAGGAGTACTGGCTGTTGAAGTAGCTGTACAAGCCGCCAGTCGGGGTGGTCGGCAAACCGACAACGTCGATCAGGAAGATTCCGGAGGTTTCATTGTAGAGGTTGCAACCGGGCCCGAAATCGTCGTAGATGGCCTCAAGCATATTGGGGGTCGTGGCCGTAAACCCGCTCGAACATAACGGGTAGGTGCCCGAAGACGATGTCTGCATCATGTCCTGCCAATATTGCGCGGTTGGCCCAATGGTCCCCGCGTTAATGGCGCTGTCCGGAGTGTTCTGGCGTCCCAAGGTGGATAACTGACGCGCCGCCTGGTAGTAGCTGATGCCGGATTTCGGATCGACGAGGTTTCCTGGGGCGGCAACGTCATCGAGTACGAGAAGCCGATGAGCGAAGTGGCCGACGTAGGCCGCATCCAAGGTTACGTTGCCAGGCAGTTGCCGTTGAACCGAGAGGTCTAACGCATATGAATAGGGAGTTTTGAGCGACTGGTCGATACCGCTCGTGATAGCCAGCAAGCCCGCCGGAGGCGTTTGTGGAAACGTAATGTTGCTGGGCGGAGTCAGGCCGAGACCGGTCAGAAATCCCAGCGGGATGACATTCATATCCGACAAGCTATTGCCGAGACGAGGCGAGGAAGCCACCGTGACATCGAGCGCGGGGTTGGTGACCTGGGTCGAAAGTCCGTACTCGCCCGCTGCGCTGTAATACTGTGCGAGCTCGGGTCCAAAATTCTGGTAGTACATGCCAGCGCCAGCGCGAATCGAGGTCTTGTCCGTGCCAAAGAGCTTGTTGAAAAATCCGGAGTCTGCGCGCGGAGTAAACGCGAGGCCCAGTCGCGGCGCAAAGTTTTTGGATTGGACACTGTACAGGCCGGGTTTGCCGTAGGGCGATCCCGCCGGGCCGAAGCCAATCATTGCTCCACCGTCGACTTGATTGTCCGGGATGCCCGCCGCCATGGCTCTGGCGCGAGCATTAAACCACGCGCCCATGTTTAGGTTCGGCGCCACCTCCTGCCCGGACGTCTCCGTCATCGGCGTCATAAGTTGGTAGTTCAAACCGTAGGTCAGGGAGACGTTGGGCCGCACCTTCCACGTGTCCTGGAAAAAGAAGTTGTAGTTATCTACCGACCAGTGGCGAACGATCGGCAGATTCTGCGGATGCGTGGTTCCTTGCGTGGCGCTCACATCGTAGTTGTAAACGCCAGTGACGGTGCTTTCAATCCCGATTAAGGCAGCCAAGGGGAAGTCGTAGGTGTGATTGAAGCCGGGGCTGACGGCGGGGTAAGTATCAGCCGAAGTGCAGGTTGCACCGCCTTGGGCGATACATGCCGGATTGAGGGGGTCGTCCAAGTTAGCAAATCCTCCTGGAGCGACATAGTCGGCGTTGGTCAAGGCACTGCTGAAGTTCTGACCGTAGTTGTAAGTGTTTAACCGGGAAAGCAGAAAATTAAATCCAAATTGCAGACTGTGCGATCCCTTCGTCCAGCTCACGGAATCCACGATGTTGTGCACCGGGGCCGTGTCGCCATAGGAGTAGGCAATGTCCTGGTTCAAGTCACGCATTCCAACCCACGGCTGGTTAGAGTCGCCACCGACGCCCACACTGTCGCGCGTCACTCCATAGTGGAGATTGTTGACCAGATGCGGTCCCCAAAGACTGGTGTAACCGCCAACGAAGCCTTTAGCAAGGCTAAGAGATGTCGTCTGCGGCGGCCTGCCAGGAAGAAATGGAGCATTGTTGTAGTGAGAATCAACGCCGGTGCCGCGGAAAAAAAGCGTGTGATTGCCGTTTTGCGTGATCTTGTAGTCGAGGCGGCCGATCATCCAGTTTTCATGCGTCGTCGTCGGCGCAGCAAAAGTATACCCGGCGAAGTTCGGATAGTCGCCGACACTGGAATTATTCGGAGTCGGGTAGGTCTGGAAATAAGCCAACGCACCTCCGCTAGGGCCGATGCCTAGGGGGTCCATGGCCGCAAGCTGCGCCGGACCCAGCGCATAGTAGCCCGACTGAATGTTATAGGTCTTGCCGCTCGCTCCTGTCGCAGTCACGCCGTTGCATGCAGCAGGATTCGCACCGGGATCTGAGGTGTTTTGGTCACATTGGTACTGAATGATTCCATCCTGCAACAGCGTGCCGGGAATGACCTGTGTAAGGCTCTGGCCTACATTCTGCCGGTGAGCTTCATAGTTGAAGAAGAAGAAAAATTTGTTCTTCAAAATCGGCCCGCCGATGGCTCCGCCAAAGTTATTCCACACCAGTTGGGCAGGCTTGTTGGGCAGAGGCGGCGTGGAACTCACTTGCGTCTCTTTCAAGAACCAGTCGTTGGCTTCCCCAACGCCGTTGCGATTGAACTCGTAGAGCGAGCCATGGAACTGGTTGGTGCCGCCCTTGGTGACCATTGCGATCTGGCCTCCGGAAGAGCGGCCCTGGCTGGCGTCGTAGTTGGAGGTCGTTACCCGGAATTCCTCCACCGAGAAGGGCGTGGTCGGCAATATGCCGTCAAAAGCGTAGCCGGCAAACTCGTTGTTGTTGCTGACGCCATCGAGAGTGATGTTGTTTTGATCGCTGCGTTCCCCGTTGACCATGCCAGCGCGCGTGTCATACGCACTTGTCAGATAGCTTTCGTTGTCACTCGTGAGGGTGACGCCCGGTTGCAGACTGAGCAGAAGGACTGTGTTCTCGTGGTCTAGGGGAAGATTCTCGATCTCACTCGTGCCCATTGTGTTGCCAACGCTGGCGTCAGTGGTGTTCAGCGCAGGCGCCTCGGACGTGACCGAGACCACCTCGGAAACCGTGCCGACCTTCATCTTCACATTGACCGTCGCCGGCAGTTCCACCTGCAATATAACGCCGGTTCCCTCATATCTGCTGAAGCCTTGTGCTTCCACTCGCAAAGTGTAGGTGCCAGGAAGCACCTCTACGAACGCATAGCTGCCATCGGCCGTGGTTTGCGTCTCGCGGCTGAAACTTGTGGTGGAGCTGACGAGCGTCACTCGCGCTCCATGGATCGCGGAACCGGAAGGGTCGGACACCGTGCCGCGAAGAGATGTCGTTGCCTGCGACCAGACGATAGAGGTGCTCAGACTGATCAAACCGAGAATGGCGAATGGCGCGATTCGTCGCATAACCCTCCCAGGAGCTATCAACTCCGAAATTGAGACCCTATATACAAAGAAAAGCCGATGAGTGTCAAGAACATCTTTATAATCTGCAACATTTGTTTCTCCGCAGAATTCCATATGCCGGCAAGCGGCGTATGGCGGCCTCGGAAGGTTCTGGGGCGCTATTCGGAATACCAGCGGAATCCGTGGCGTTGCTCGTAATCCGCTTTCTTCAGAATGCGCAGTGTTCGAGACTGGTGCTGGTGGGCGCAGATTGTCAAGAGCACGTTTAGAAAGCTCATGGGCGCTGCGTACGAATTGCCAATGTTGGACTCGACCGGCATGAGAAAGCATTCATCGGAAAAACGCGCGACCGGAGAAATAAAAGTGTCGGTGATGCCGACACAGTAAGCCCCATTGGCATGCGCTTGCTGCAAGCCTTCGACCGTCTGTCGCAGCCCGCGGCGAAAACTGACCCCGATCACCACATCGCGGCTTCCGCAATTCCGTGCGGTGTTGACGCTGTGACCCGGCGTGGTTGCTGCGACAACCGGAAAACCCAGTAAGGTCATTCGGTATTCAAGAAAATACACCAGGCTGATGGCGAGGTCCCCACCCAAGACAAGAATTCTGCGCGCGCCGTGAATCCGTTTTGCCAGTTCCGCCACACGCTTCAGATCCAGCGTATTGCGCAGCGCGTGAAGATTTCGCAGGTCCTGTTCCAGCGCCATCTGTCCTTGCGAAAGGATGCTGGAGTGCGCTTCTCTGTGGTTTCGCATGCTTTCCAGCGAGGTCGCGTTTGCAATCGAGAGCTCGTGCAGATACGCCTTAAAATTTCTATAACCGTCAAAACCGAGTCCACGGACAATGCGCAGGATGGTTGCGGGATCTGTGGCGAGCTTGGCGGCGACATCGCGAATACTCAGCAACACATAGTCGCGGGGATGCTCCTGGACCGGCCGTATGAGTTCGCGCCGTTTCTTGCTCAGCCGCTCGATTCGTTCCGCAAAACTGGGTGTATGATTTCCACGACCGTCTTTTGGATGCGAGTTGTTCATTGGCTGTACGCTTTCTTAGCCGACCACGATGAGCCCAGGCCGAGCGGCATCATGCAGGCACCGAGCTCATACCATTAAGAACGCAACAAAAGTAACAGATTGTGAAACAAACAGGAAGAAAGAATGAATGATGACGGGAATATACTAGCCATCGCGATAGTTTTCGCGGTCCCAGAGAAAATGATGTGAGCAACAAAACGGTTGTGATCCGGTAGGCAGTCGCCTGTCACGACTCTGAAGTCATGCGAACTCGCACGGGCGGGAGAACCGTTTCTCCTTCGCGACGGCGCTGCAGCTGCTCGAGTCGGTCCATGGAGCGTTGGAGGCTTGGCTCAGCCGCTGCTTCGTACCGAAGAATCAAGTCGGCGCTTCGCGATCGGGCATCAGATTGGCGTCAGGTGGGACGCTACCGAGAGCTGCTTTTGTGAGCGACTCGATGCTAGAAGTATCAACGCGGTCGAGGGAAGCTCCTACTCGCTTTTACGTCGTCGCTGCAAGCGTTCGAGCCGGTCCTGAGCGCGTCCAAGACTGCGTTCGAACGTGGTCTCG
>JASHOT010000280.1 GCA_030040965.1 Candidatus Sulfotelmatobacter sp.
GCTTGCGGGCCATCTATCAATTCCCCATTAAGCTGTATGCGAATTACGAAGCAATTTGATGGTGTGCTTTGTGCACACATATTGACTGGGCAGGCAGAAATTAATGTCCAAGCGAGAGCAAAGAATACAGCTCTTTGGAAGGCATTCACAGCACTCCCTGAGCGGCTAAAGCCGCAATCTTAAATATGCCTCACAGCGGCACGACTGAAGCTGTGCCCTTCCCGGTTCGTTCCATCATTCTCCGCACGGAAGATTACCGTTCAATAAATCTTCTAGTTTGGCAGCCGGAACGCGAACTCCGACATAGAACTGGCCGAACTGGGCGTAGACGGCGCTGACTTCGTCGAAGCGCATTTCGTAGATCAGTTTCTTGAAGACCAGCGGATCGTCGGCGAAGAGGTCGACGCCCCACTCCCAATCGTCGAATCCGATAGATCCGGTGATGATTTGTTTGACCTCGCCGGCGTAGCGGCGGCCGACAAGGCCGTGTTCATTCATCTGGCGGGCGCGCTCTTCGAGCGGCAGCGTGTACCAGTTTTTGTCTTCGCCGCGGCGACGGTCCATGGGATAGAAGCAGGCGTAGCGCGCGGGCGGAATCTCGGGGAAAAGACGGGGGTGCATTGCTTCTTTGTGGCGGTCGAGCTTGCAGGCGATTTCAGACTTCCACTGGTCGGAGTGGGGCTCGATGCCCTGGTCGGCAAGTTCCTTGTAAATCTTCAGCGTCGATTCGTAGAGTCCGAGTTCGATGATTGAAAGATAAGATGTTGTGGCTTCGAGATAATCGCTAAGACGGAGGCGGGCGAGGGAAAGCTCGGCCTGATTAAGATCGGCCAACGAATTGCGGAAGTGAATGAGCATCAGGTCGCCCTTGTGCCCGATGAGCGAGTAGAGGGCGGATTGGCCGGAGGGATTCTTTTCCATGGCAGAGAGCGCGTCAGAAAATTCCCGGGCCATCGCGGATTTCTCAGTCGCAGGAAGATCGCGCCACGCCGGGCGGCGAAAACGCAGCATCTGGTGCAGAACGCTGTAACCCTCGGTAGTGAGCGGGACGGCCGGGAGTTCGGCTGCGGCGGCCGGGCGTGGATGATGAGTCGTGGTCATGGAACCTCGTTTCGAGTGCAGGGATATTGTACGCGGAGAAACCGGAAATGGCCGTTCCTGTCGATTGCACACGCCATTCGCCACTGCTCGCGAGATCCCTCCGCGCGCTGGTGAAAGCGGCGCGTTCGGGATGACGCAGCAATGGAGGCAGAAATGAAAAGGTGGTTTAATGCGGTATGACTGACCCTATGCCAAGAGCGTTGCAGATTTTAATCAGTGTTGCATTGCTGAGTACGGCCCTCTGCGCCCAGGGCAAGCGACTGTGGGTGTTGAGGGCCAGCGGAGAGATGGTCGAGTACGACCGGCAAACATTTGCGGTGAAAGGGACGGTGAAACTGCCGCCGGAAGCGGGCGCGACGCCGCTGAATGCCTCGGTGAATAACGTGGGGCAGATTTTACTCGTAACGAACATGGCGCTGCCGATCGCAGAGGAAGATGCCGCCGCGCCGCATAAAGCCTGGCTATGGAATGGAAAGACATCAGATGGGAAAGGATGGACGACGATCGATCTTGGAGTGAAGCGCGAGGTTGCGTCGACAGGGTCGAATCAGTCTGTCAGTGAGCTCGCGCCGTCGGTCTTTGTTTCGTCCGATGGCACGCACTTGTATTGGTTTGCCAACTCGGCGCGGCGTTTACAGCGCGAGGATTTTGATTTATCCATCGAAACGACATGGCAGGCCTGGCGCACCGATTTGAGCGGCAGCGAGCGCGAGGAAATAGCTTCGGTGAAGTTGCCGGATTGCCGCTGTCCCACGGGGGCATGCGAGGAGACGTGCCCGGTTGGTGTCGTATGGGTGCCGGAAGATGGCGTGGGAGATTTCTTCCTGATGACGCAGTTTGTGGCCGGAAAAACCGGCGGCGTTTACAAGGCGAGCACGTTGTACCGCAACGATCGCGGGAAATGGACTGGAATGTCACTGGCCGAGCCGGCGCGGAAGGTGCTCGATGCGCAATCTTCGGGGAAACTGATCGTCGAGGCGATTCCGGATACGGGATGCTGCGGCTGGGTGAATGAGAGCGATGATCAGACGATTGTCAGAAAAGACGACAAAAAGTTCACTGTCTTTGATGAACTGGCGACTTACAAAAATCCCGACTACGACGTCAGTTTCTTTACGGCCCATGCCAAGTTTTCTCCGGATCTCGATCTTTTGGCGATGACGATTACCGCGACCGCAACGGTGAACCAGACGATCCAGCTGGCGGAGCAAGGACAGGCGAATCCCGAAGAATCGAAGGTGATTCGCAAGAGCTTGGCGGAGTTGCCGGCAGTCGAGGTGAAGACCGCGGACGACGCGGCGAAGAGAGTTGCTTTTGTGCCTCATGCCGCCCTGGTGGGCTGGATTTCGCAAAACGAGTTGCTGATAGTCGAGGACCATTTGCTGGTTGTCTACGATGTGAAGTCGGGGGGACAAAAGAAGTCGACGGTGAAGGTGGAGGATGTTGGAAGAGTGTTCTTGCGGTAGGCGTGTGTAGCGTCATTCTTTCGCCCTGCGGGGCTTGATTCTGTGTCTCCATTTTACCCACGGCTTACGCCGTGGGCTGCATTCTTTCGCCGCTTTGCGGCTGGGCTTTTGCTGATCCGGCGCGGTAAATGATCCAACCGAGGAGATTTGCCCCCAAGACGACGGAGATGATCTTCAGCGAATAAGCGAAGCGGCTGGTTACGTTGACGATGGGGACGATCGAGAGCGTGACGAACATCAGCGTGATGAGAAATCCGGAGAGCGCGAGCAGGCGCAGCCATGCACCGGGACCGTTTGTGCCCGTGCCTGAAATTCTCTGATCGGAAAAATTCGTGGACATGGCGTCGGAGTGGAGCTGGTCTGCAGTACGACTTCGATTGAATGTCTTTCCGGCAACGAGCGGGATCGCGAACATCGCAAGATAGGCCAGGCCATAGAAGGTCCAGCTCCAGATTTGGAGCAAGACGAAGGCTTCCTGATTTCCGGCACCAACGCTAGCGGCAAGGCTGGCGACCAGGGCGACCGCTCCGACGAAGAGGATGGAATTCACGGGCGTCCGATATTTGGGATGCAGAACGGAGAACCATCTCGGAAGCAGTCGGTCCCATCCGGCGACGAGAGGCAAGCGGGTGTTGGTGGAGAAGTAAAGCGTGTAGGAGCAGAGATAATTGGTGAGCAGCAGAAGGATGACGACGGGAACCAGAAAGCGGGTGGAAGCGAATCCGGCGAGCGCGAGGCTGAGCGCTTGGGGAATGGGTCCGATGACGTCGATGGCATCGGGAGAAACGTAGGCCAGAATCGAGCTGGTGCCGAGAATATAGAGCAGGGCGATGAGCGGCGCGGTGAAGAGGATGGAGCGGGCGAGGTTGCGCGCCGGGTTGCGCGATTCTCCGGCGAAGATCGCGACGATTTCGAAGCCCGTGAGCGCGCCGAAGGTCATTTTGCTGAAGACGCTGAAGGTGAAGAGGGTGAGCGGAGGATGAATCAGCGGCAATGGATGATAAGCGTAGGCAGTTGCGCGCGCGGCACGAAAGAAAGGAATGAGTGCGAGTACCGCGAGCGTGAGAACGGTGAAAAAGCTGCCGGCATTACTCAACCACTTGCCGACGCTGAGGCCGAGGCGAGCAATGATCATCATGCCGAGGATGAGAAGCATCGAAGCAGACGCGAGGGCAAAGGGATTGGTGGCGAGCCATTCAAGCTTTGGGCCGATGGCGTAAGTGAGATACGTCGTGGTGATGAGGCCGATCTGTGAAACCTGAACCGTGGTGTTGAGCCACATGTTCCATGCCACGAGAAATCCGATGCGGTTGCCGAAGGCGTGGCGCGCCCACTCGAACAGACCGCCTTCGAGAGGCAGGATGCGGTTGAGGTAGGAAACGACAAGAGCCTGCGGGATGAAAAAGGTGAAGATCGCGACGAGCCAGAGAACGCCATGCGCGGGTCCGGCCTTTGCGGCGGTTCCGAAGAACTCGGGAACGATCACGATGAGAATCTGGGCGAAGATCAGATCGAAGATGTTGAGTTCGCGGCGAAGAGGGTGGGGTTCGTTTTCGAAGGCTGACGGGTTGGTGGTGGCGGTCAAGGTTAGATTGCGATCGGCGACATTTTTGCGACGCTGCAGTGCTATGGGAGATCCCTCCGCCCGCTGAAGAAAACGCGGGCGTTCGGGATGACGCCCTTTATTTTTTCTCTGAAGGATGGTCTCCAGGCTTCAACAGCAAATCCTGATAATCGAAGCTGAAATCGGCCAATGGCGAAACCGCGGCCATCTTCGCGCTGTCGATCGAGCCATCGACGTTCAGCGAAAACGTAATGAATGCGTCTTCGATCTTGCGATCGCGCCAGTGAGCCTTGAAGGTGTCGTATTGCCAGTGCTGCAGATCTCCGATCATTGATGGGGTGTGATCAAAGGTGATGACGAGGCCTCCGTTGTCAAATTTGATGGTGATCGGACCGTACCAGGCGTCGTTGTAAGTGCCGGCATATTTTTCGAGCGGCAGAGAGGGTTTGGAGTTCGCGTCGCGCGCGCCCTCGGCTTTCTTCATGCTTTCATCGGCTTCTTTTTCCTGCTGATCGCGCACGGACTTGTAAGCGGCGATCCAGTCGGTGGGCGGGAGGTGAAAGTAGAAATCGAAGATATGGTAAAGGATGGAGTCGAAGGCGCCGGTTTCTTCGGCATTCGTGAGGATGACGACGCCGAGATTCTCTTCGGGCACGAGCATGACGCGCGAGACGAAGCCGGCGACTCCGCCGGTGTGGCCCACGAGCTTGCGGCCGTGGTAGTCGCGGAGTCCCCATCCGAGAGCATAGTCGGCGAAGTTGGCTTTTAATCCGGCGAGCGGCGCGGGAGGCTCGCCCGTGGGCAGAATCGTCTGCGGAGCCCACATTTCTTTTGAGCGCTGCTCAGTGAAGAGATAGCCCTCGCGATCGGCGAACTTGCCGTGGTTGAGTTGAAGCTGCACCCATTTCGCCATGTCGGCGGCGCAGGAATTGATCGATCCGGCAGGGCCGACGTTGTCGAGATCTTCGAGCGGAATGGGTTGCAGCTTGTCGTCGATGGCCGAGTGTGGTGCGGAGTAGTCGTCGGTGGGCTTGAAATCCTTGTTGGTGACGACGGAATGATTCATGCCCAGTGCCGCAAAAATGTGCTGTCGAATGTAGTCATCCCAGGGAGTTCCGGTGACGGCGGGAATGATTTGGCCCGCGGTCATGTAGAGCAGATTGTCGTAGGCGTAATGGCTGCGAAAGCTCGAATGCGGCTTCATGAAGCGCAGCTTGTAAATAATGTCGTCGCGTGTGTAGGTGGAGTGCGGCCAAAAGAGCAGATCGCCTTCGCCGAGTCCCATGCCGCTGCGATGTGTGAGCAGGTCGCGGATCGTCATTTCGTGCGAGACGTAGGGATCGTACATGACGAACCCGGGAAGGCGCTGGTAGACCGGATCGTCCCATGCGATCTTGCCCTGATCGACGAGCGTAGCGAGTGCAGCGGTCGTGAAAGCCTTGGTGTTCGACCCGATGGCGAACATGGTGAACTCGTCCACGGGAGTTGCTTCGCCGAGCTTGCGGACTCCGTAGCCTTTGGCCAGGACGATTTTGTTGTCCTTCACGATGGCGACAGCCATGCCGGGAACGTTGAAGGTTTTCATCGATCGCGCGACATAGGAATCGAGGTCGGGAGGAATCGGCGGGGATTGGGCCCACACAAAACTTGCAAGAATTAAGCTCGCAACAATCTGGGAGACGAGGAACGGCATGAAGGTTTTTAGGCGAGAAGGAAGCATGAGTTTCTCCGATGAAATTTCTCCGCAATAAACATGAGAATTGTGACGCGGCGATTAGACCACAGAATGGTTGATTGTACGAGGGACAGTAATGAAATCTTTGTTTTGAAATCAATTTCCGACAGGCGCTTGCTTAGGAGCCGGTGTTCGCATCAGAAAAGAGAAGCCATCCACCTTATAAATGACCTTGCCGGGTGAGTCCGGAGTTGGAGAAACTTTCCCTGCGCGAACGGAGGCGAACGCCGTAACCAGTCGCGGAAGCACAGACGGCGCTGCCACGGGAACATTGTGTGCGCCGAGGACAAGCTTGATTTGCGGTGCGAGCGCCGAGAGGCGGTGAATCGATTCAGCATATGCATCAAGATCAGTTTCGGGGCGGAAGAGCCAGATCGGCGCGGGATAATAGGTGTCGCCGGTGAAGAGCAAGCCGTTGGTGCGATCGATGAGCGATATGGCATCAGGAGTGTGGCCGGGCGTGGCAATCACTTCGATCGTGCGTCCTCCCAAATCAAATTTTTCTCCGTCATGCATGTAGGCTGTGATCTTCCACGGCCTGGTTGCATAGGTTTTTGGATCGAATCCCTTCGGCAAATCGCCGCAAATCTGGTCGGGACCAACTTCGGCTTGCGCCGCTTCGCGCGAGCCCCGTGCGTTGTTGCGCGTGAAATCAGTATCCATGCCGTAGATTGTGTCGAACTGCCAATTTCCCCCAACGTGATCGTTGTGAGTATGCGAGTTCAGAACGACGATGGGCAGCCGGGTAAGTTCCGCGGTCAGTTTCTTGATGTCGCTGATGCCCATGCCCGTGTCAAACAGCAGAGCGCGCTTTTCGCCGACGATCAGGTAGCTGATGACTTCTTCCGATTGGTGGGGCTCGTAAATGGCGAAGACGCCGGCTGCGGGGTTATACACTTCGAACCACGGATCGGTCACAGTTACCCGCTCAATCGACCTGTATTCCGGCCGCGGCAGAGCCCGACACCAGTCCGGATCGGAAACCTGGGCCTGCAGTTCGAGTGGCAGGAACGCGAGTGACAGAGCGAGGACGAACCATCGATGACGCACAGACTTCTCCTGCGGCTGGATTACGTTCAGATGGAATATCTCAAGAAAGGCGAATTATACGCGACGCTTCTTCGTCGTCCCGCGGTGCGGTAAGCAATGTTCAAAAGATCGCGCAGCGCGTCGGGCCGCACGTTCGCAAGACTGACCAGCACCCATGGGTATTCGCGATAGTGATCGGTGATGAAGTACGTGTTGGGTTCTTCGGCCATCAGTTCTTCGCGACGATCAAAAGGCATTCTCAGGACGATTTTGTCCAGGTCTTGATGAAGGCGAACGGAGAGCTGCCGGTTCACCTTCAGCGCGGGAGTGCCATATGACGTGCTTTCTTCGACGTCCGGAATCGTGAGGCCAAGGCAGCGGATGGTGTCGTAGGTGACGCGTGTTTTGGGCAAAGCGGCAATTCCTGTGTTCGAATGATGGTACGCTTTTTGCAGAGGAGCTGAATGATTTCGCGCAGCTTCATCTTGTGGGAAGTGGATGTGCAAGCCGACTTCATGCTGCCGGGAGGGAAGCTGTACGTTCCCGGAGCCGAGAAGCTCGTGCCGAATATCCGGCGGCTCACCGATCTTGCGCGCCAAGGCAGAGTCTTGCTCGTATCTCACGGGTGTTTCCACACGCCGGATGATCCTGAGTTCAAGATCTTTCCTCCGCACTGCGTGAAGGGGACTGCCGGCGCCGACCTGATTCCGGAAGCCCTGACGGGAAATGTTGCCCGCGTCGCCAACGACGAGCACTCGAAACTGCCTGAGAATTTGCTCGATTATCAGCAGGTTCTGCTGGAAAAACAGACGCTCAATATTTTTGAAAGCCGGCATGCCGACGCACTGATTAAACAGCTGAGTACGCACATCGAGAAAGATGCAGAATTCGTTGTTTTCGGAGTCGTAACGGAATACTGCGTGAGTTTTGCAGCCAAGGGCCTGCTCGAACGCGAAAAACGCGTCGCCGTGGTGATGGATGCGATCGAGACTCTGAAGAAGAAAGACGGAGAAAAGACGATCGCGGAATTAAGAGCCTTGGGCGCGAGAGTCGTAACGACGCAACAGGCTCTCAGCGCTATTACAGCCCGCTGAGAGCCTGTTGTTCTCGATATTTCTAAGCCTCAAAAGTTTAGTGATGGTCGCCGTGGTTGTGCCGCCATGTCCAGTACTCTTTCTGCTCGTTAGGAGGCAGCTTGCGGAAATCGCGGTTCGGATCGCGATGGGTTTCCGTGGCCCACTGGTTGTAGTAGACGACTTCATCGTGATTCCACACGTGATAGTCGGTGTAGTACGGATCGTACACGCGATAGTAGTGATGCTCGCACGCGATTCCGGCGGCCGACGCCGCCAGCGCTGCTCCCAGCAGCAACGTTCTCAGGGAATGCGAACCACGGATCATGTTGATCTCCTTGAAAAAAGTAAACACCTTGTGCGGTGATTAGTTGCACAGAGTGGGTTGTGCGTTTTGTGAATTGTACTGTAGGCCGACCCGCGTTTTCTGCAGGTGGAGACCCGGGTTGACAGGTCGAAACTCAGATGGCCGATTTTTGGGCCCCAGGGTGCGATAACGTTTCCTTGCGAAATGATTTTCTTTTCCTTTCGATTGCTTTTCAACGGGGTCGAATTTGTAATAGACTACAGTGTCTTTCAATGGAGGTCGTTCGTTGCCGGATCCGTTGCAGCAACTGCTGGACTTGCCGCCGATCGAAAAGACCGCCCGCGGCCTCGAACACACACCGCACGAAATCTGGCAGCAGCCGTCTACCTGGATTCAGACTTTTGAAAGATGTCGGGAGCGGAATTCCGAGCTGAAATCGCTGTTGTGCGGCGCTGGTGTGGGTCGCGGTTCGTCCTCGCCCGCAGTGTATTTGGTAGGCGCCGGGACTTCCGATTACATCGGACGCGCGATGGCCCCGCTGCTGCGCCGGCAGTGGCGGTGCGATGTCTGGGCGCTTCCCAGCACGACTCTGCTCACCGACTTCGATGATTTTCATTTTGCGGGAAGAGACTATCTCTGGATTTCTTTTTCGCGATCGGGAGACAGTCCCGAGGGCGTGGCATTGCTGGAGCGCGCTCTTGATCAGCATCGCACAATTCGGCATCTGGTGATCACTTGCAACGCGCGTGGGCAAATGGCGCAATTATGCGCGCGTCATGGCGAGCGGGCGCTGGCGCTCGTGCTCGACGATGCAGTGAACGATCGCGGACTGGCAATGACGAGTTCGTTCAGCAACATGTTGCTCGCCGGCCAGTGCGCGGCTCACTGGGAAAATCCTGCGGATTTTGGCGAAATCGTGGGCGTGATTGCGGAAACAGGCCGTCAGTTTGTGCCCGCAGCGGCCGAAGTCGCTGCGGCCGTCAGCTCCGTCGAATGCACGCGCGCGTGTTTTGTTGGATCGGGCGCGTTGCGGGCTGTTGCCGATGAATCCGCGCTCAAGGTCGTCGAACTCAGTGCCGGCAAAGTAACTACGCTGGCGGAAACACCGCTCGGCCTGCGCCACGGTCCTATGTCCAGCGTGGACAGCAACAGTTTGTTTGTGGCTTATCTTTCCAGCGAGCGACGCCGGCGGGGATACGAATTGGACTTGCTTTACGAGATCAACCGCAAACAACTGGGCCGCGTCCGGGTTGCAGTGACGGTGCAGGGAATCGATGACGTTTCGCCGCTTGCCGACTATTGTCTGTCGCTGGATTGCGCGGCCGATTTTCCGGACCTGTACCGTCCGGTGCTCGATGTGATGTTCGGCCAGTTAGTGGGATTGTTTGCCTCGATGCGGCATGGCCTCAAGCCGGACCAGCCCAGCCCGAATGGCGCCATCACACGAGTGGTTCAGCCAATCAAGCTGTATTCCTAGATCGCGTCAATCGGCTCGATTTCAGTTGGCCTGTGGAATCGAGCTGCCTTAAGCCGTAGTCAGCGCAGGTGTATCAGGTTCGTAGGGACAGAACGGATCAGTCCCCAAAGCATCGCCTGTATGAGCAAAGGCACGGGCTCGCGATCCCCCGCAAATATGGCTGTATTCGCAGGCTCCACATTTTCCGTGAAATGTATCCGGCGAGTGCAGCGAGCGGAAAATCTGCGAGTCGCGATAGATTTCCACCAGAGAGTTCACGCGCACATTGCCGCAGCGCAGCGGCAAAAATCCCGAAGGATAAATGTCGCCAAGATTCGAAACGAAGACGATGCCGTGCCCGTCGCGAATCTGGAATCCCTTATAGACCGAGGTGGTTTTCATCTCAGCTGTGGCCATGTGCAACTTGCGCATCTCTTCAATCGCGATTCGGCGGTAGGAAGGCGCTTCGGTTGTTTTGATCGCGAACGGGGCGCGCGGAGTGAGATCGAACACCCACCGCATGATGCGTTCTCCCTCTTCTGGAGAAACTTCGTTCAATGCCTTGCCCCGGCCGACGGAAATCAGCATGAACAGGCTCCAGCGCATCACCGGGAAGCTGGTGCGCAGCAATTCATAAATTGCGGGCAGATCGTCGGCAGTTTCCGCGGCCACGAGCGTGTTGACCTGGATGGGAAGGCCGAGGCGCCCGCAATGGCGTGCGGCTTCCATGGTGCGGTCAAACGTTCCGGGAACGGCGCGGATATTGTCATGCTTCTCCGCGCAGGAGCCGTCGAGGCTCAGCCCGAGGCTTTGAATTCCATGCGCCTTCAGTTTGGTGATGGCGTCGTTGGTGAGCTCGGGCGTGGCGCTGGGAGTGATTGAAACTTCCAGGCCCAGATTGTTGCCGTAATCGATCAGCTCGTAAATATCTTTGCGGCTTAGAGGATCGCCACCGGTAAGGATCAGATGAGGCAGGGGGTCGCCGAAATCGACCAGTTGGCGCAGGAACGTCTTGCTCTGCTCGGTATTCAATTCGAGCGGATGCGGCATGGGCATCGCCTCGGCGCGGCAGTGTTTGCAGGCGAGACCGCAAGCCTGCGTCATCTCCCAGTAAACCAGCATCGGATTCTTGGAAAAATCGTGAGCCGGATGGCCCATCTTCGGAGTAGTGCCCGCGACTACCATGACGTTCCCCTTTCGGCGTAAGACTATGGAAAAACACCCACAAGCAAGATTTAGAGTACGTTCGCTAGTAGAAAAAGGCTGTGATTGGGATCACAGGGATGGGTGACGAGAAGGAACTGGCTTCAAAGTGGCAAGGTTTCGAAGTTTCAAAGGGAAACGGAGGCATGCCGAAAAGCCTTGAAACCTTGAAACTTTGAATCGTTGAAGCCTTAAACACAAATGCCCGGGTCTGGGGGTGAGCACCTAGACCCGGGCTGGCTGTTCCTCTGTTGGCAATGGAGGGGAACCGGCAACCCGAGCGTGCCGGCGAGCAGATCACTCACCCTCATTTATGCCGCGCCCTCCTCTTTGGGGAGTACGCGGAGTCCTCTGGGAACAGCGATGCCTTAGCGAGTCGCCCAGGACAGATTGGGTATCATCACAAATAGAGCCACCGCGATCATAGCGATGGCGATTGCCAGCTTCACAATCTTCATGAGTGCGTTTCCTTTCAAACCTGCCGTCTCGGCCTCGCTGCGCGGAAGCTATGGAATCTCGCAGACGGTTACCGAGACTCGATAAGAATTTATTAACGTCTTGCAGTTTCTACGTTCCGAGCCGAATGGTCAGTGATTACAATCACGCCCGGAAGTGATCGTGATATCTGGCTAAGTTATTGGGAAAACGGCAGATAGCGTCAAAAAACTCTCGTCCCGCGTGATATACCGCAGTCCTTTCCGGGTTGGGTTGGCACGCGATTTCTGTGCCAGCCTGTAACTCACTGAAATGGCACATGCTACTGTCCATCCGGAATTTCACCGGTTTGGAGACGGGCGTGCGATTTAGAAGGGTGCAACCTGCGTCTGAGGTGTCATCTTTGGAACCCACTCTCATGGTAATCGGCCTGAACCACTCGACGGCCTCGTTGCCCATGAGGGAGCGATTCTGGATCGGGGAAAACGCACGTTACCAGGTTCTGCGCCAACTCAAGAGCGCCGAGGGAATTGAAGAACTCGTCGTTCTTTGCACGCGCTGCCGCACCGAATTTCTGATATGGGCGAGCGATCCGACCCTCGCCGCCAATTCTCTCCTCCGATTTCTTGGCGCCCAGCACGGACTGAAGTTGACAGAGTGGCAGCACTTTTACCGCCGGCTCGATGATTCGGCTATCTCCCACATTTTTCGCGTTGCCTCAGGGCTGGATTCGCTGGCGTTGGGCGAACCGCAAATGGTTTCGTACCTCAAGTCCGCCTGGGAGCAAGCGCAAACAGTGGGGGCTGCGGGACGCTTTCTGAACGCCCTCATCGAAAAAGCTCTGCAGGTTTCGACCCGCGTACAGCAGGAAACCGCGGTTGGGAAATTGGCCGCTTCGATTCCCGCTGTGGCTCTGGATCTGGCCAGTCAGGTTTTCGGATCTCTGGAAGGACGGAAAGTGTTACTGCTCGGCACGGGAAGAATGAACGAGCTTTCCGCCCGCGCCTTGGCTCAGAGAGGCGCTGGATCGCTGGTCGTCATCGATCAGTCCTCCAGCCGGGCGCAGGAGATGGCGGAAAAGCTGGGCGGCACCGTAGCCCCGTTATCGGAGCGCTGGAGTTGCATGTTGCGCGCCGACATCGTCATCAGCGCCACCGGCTGTCCGCACGCGGTGCTGACCCGCGAAGAGGCCGAGCGGATTGCGCAGGAGAGGAACCGCGTGCCGCTGGTGATTCTGGACATCGCGATCCCGCGTGACGTGGATCCGGATGTGCATCGAGTGGATGGAATCGTTCTCTACGATCTTGATGGCCTGGAGCGTGCCGCGCGAGTGAATACCACCGAGCGTGCTGGCATCGCGTCTGAAGCGGAGAAAATCGTCTCCGAAGAAGCTCAGGCATTTCGCAGCCAGCTTCAGAGCCAGCCCGTGCTCCCAACCAGCGTTGCGCTGCGTCGCAGGCTGAACGAGATTTGCCGGCAAGAACTGGAGTCCTTCATTGAGGAGCGGGGGCCGTTTACTCGGGAGCAGGATCAATCACTTCATGCTGTAGCTGCCCAGCTCATACAGAAGATTGCCAACTCTTTGGCTCGGGAACTCAAAGAACTTCCAGAAAGGGCAGAGCAGGAGCGCATGACGGCGGCCGTTACGCGCCTGTTTCATCTCGATTCGTTGAAAGCGGATTCGGCGCCAAGGGCGCTTGCCGGCACCAGATCGGAAAAGAAGGAAAGGAGAGAAGGTGGCGAAGAACGCGCAGTCGCCATCAATTTCTAACTCATTCCATTCGTGATTGGCGCTTTTCATAATTCCTCATACCAGCGCCAAAGGGCTTCCCCAGAAGGGAAGCCCTTTTTCTTGGGATTCGAACGTCGCATTGTGTTTGGTGAGTACAATCACGTTTCAGACGCTACTGGACTGTGCGAGAGGTTTGACAATTATCGACAAAATTCATAATCGGTTTACAAAAATCGGACTACGATAAAGCTGCTGCAGGTTGTGTCGGATTGACTAGCTGCTAATGGAACGAAGGGGAGTGGGCCGATCATCGCTTCAAGCGATTGCTCCAAGCGAAATTGCTTCAAGCGATGGGTTCAGCGCAACTAGTCCGACCTCATGGTTGGACACGACAATTCACGGTTTCGTAATCGGCCGCTTGCTCGGAGGAAGTTATGAAACTGTCCGCTTCGTCTTCCTGTTCCCACTTTTTGTCCTATTTATCTCTTGTAAGTCTGCTCGCTTTCGCGCTGGCCACCATTGGGTGCGGTTCGGGTGGAGGTGCAAAGACTCCTCCACCTCCGCAATTCAGCGGAAATACCAACGTGACGGTCGTGGCATCGAGTACGGCCAACGACCAACTCTCGCAGTTCGACCTTCAGATACAGACGTTGACCTTGACTGGCCAGTCAGGAAACACGGTCAATGTCTTGTCAGGGAGTTGGGAGACGGAATTCATGCATGTCAACGGATTGGTCCAGCCAATTGCTACCGTGAGCATTCCACAAGGAATCTATACGGCCGCTACTGCGGTGATCGGGGGCGCAAGCTTTACGTGCGAAACCGTAATGCCGGCTGACTCGGACACGCCCGGCAACCTTGACGAGAGCACCTATGCCTACGGTTACACTCCGAATTCCCAGGTCGCCGTGAATCTTCCATCGCCAGTCACGATCACGGGAGACAGCATGGGATTGGTGGTGAATCTGCAGGTTTCACAGTCGGCGAGTTTTCCCAGCACCTGTTATCCGCCTAACGGGGGGATCGCCAGTTTTTCGATTACTCCAACGTTCAATCTAACTCCGGCTACGTTTACCACGCAGGCGACAAGCCCCGCCAACGGCAAGGTCACCGAACTCGAGGGGCAGGTGAGCGCGTTGGCGTCGGCGGGAAGTGGGTTTACTTTGGCCGTGAGCGGACCGGATTACACATTCGACCAGACCCTGACCGTGGCCGCAAACGGCAATACCGTCTATCAGGGACTCAGCAACCTTTCCGCGCTGCAGGTGGGCACATTCGTCGATATGGATGGAGCTCTTCAAGCGGATGGTTCTGTACTTGCCACGCGAATCGCAAGCTACGATCAGAGTGCCCTCAATGTCATGATCGGCCCGCTGCTGCAACTGGCGGCTTCAGCGCCGGATTTCTACAGTTTTCCATCCGAGCAGCAAGGCCAAACGTATTCCCAACCGTTGGGTTCACAAGGCTTGGGGATTTATTCGTACTCGGATACCACTTCGTTTCAGATTTCCGGCCAAATGAGCAATGTAAACAGTCTGCCCTTTGCGGCGAGCTTCACTAGCGGCAATATGGTCACGGGGCAGAATGTGGCTGTTTTTTCGGGACCGATCACCGCCTACTATGGGGGCGAGTACAACGCCGCGACAACTATTGCCCTGATGCCGCAAACAATCGATGCCACCCTTGTAGGTTCTGCTACAAGCGGCAGCTTTACCGATTACACCGTTTCGCTTGCATCTTATGACCTGTTTCCGACGCTGGCTGTGCAACCGGGGCAGACCACGGTGCTCAGCAAACCGGGCGAGGTCGAAGTCTACATTGACAACAACACGCAAATGCTCAATACGCAGTCGCTGACGTCGGGTGGAACGTTCCGTTTCTACGGGCTGGTTTTCAACGATAATGGAACGCTGCGCATGGATTGCGCCCAGGTGAATGACGGTGTGGCGTTCACGCCGCCTTCCAGTTCGAATAGCCAGAGACTCGCGCGGCCTGGCGATGTGCAAACGGTTCGTCGTCCCGGAGTCGCGGGGTTGCAGCCGACATTCAGAACATTCACGCGGCCCGAGTAGATTCAGGCAGAGGTTCGGCGGAGGACGGAGGAATTATGAGTTCCCTACGATTTGTCCCGCGTATGTTTTCGTCCGAAAAGTTTGTTCTTACGCTGCTGGTCACTGTTTGGTCTGGACTAACCACTAACTGCGGCTCGGGTGGAAGCACATCGAAAACTGCACCTTTATCTGGAAGCACGCAGGTGATGGTCGTGCTGACGAGCACGGCCAACGATCAGTTGTCGGAATTCGACCTCGGTTTTCAAAGCCTCGCGTTGACGAGCCAGTCGGGCAAAACGGTTACTCTGCAATCATTGCCTACCTCAGGACCGCCGTTGGACGCCGAGTTCATGCACCTGAACGGTATGGCTCAGCCACTGCTGAGCGTGACGGTTCCGCAGGACATCTATACAAGCGCAACGGTCACGCTGGGCGGGGGTGCCTTTGTGTGCATCGCCCTTGGTCAGATCGATGGGGAACAGACCCTAAGCTCGGCCTATTACACCCTCTACCCACCCACGGCGACCGTGAACTTCCCATCGCCTCTTACTGTGACGGGTACGAATATGGCTCTGTCGCTGGACCTGTTAGTATCGCAGTCCGCCACAATAGGCGACTGCGTGAACGTCGACGGATTCACTGGTTTTTCGATGGCACCGACCTTCAGTCTTACACCGTTCACTTTGGCCGCCTCACCGACGAATTCGGCGAATGGCAAAGTGTTGGGGATCGATGGAGAGATCACAGCGGTCGGTTCCAGCGGCACCAGCTTAACGTTGTCGCTGCCCAACTACGTGCCTTCGGTGACAGGGCTGCCAGTTTCTGTTCAGTCCAACAGCAACACCGTGTATCAGGGAATTAGCGGCTTTTCCGCGCTGGCAGCAGGCACGTTCGTCAATATGGATGGTGCGATCCAGTCCGATGGTTCTCTCGTGGCGACGCGGATTGCGGTGGAAGATCCTTCTGCCGTAGATGTATTCCGCGGTCCGCTGATGCAGGTGGCAGCTTCGGTGCCTTCATTCTTCATGCATGCTCGCGAGATGCAGGGCGCTGGCATGCCCGGGTTCGGAAGCGGCGAAAATATGGCGTTCTACTACAGCGGTTCAGCTTTTCAGATCTCCCAACAGCTATCGAATCTGGGCAATCTGCCGTTTGTACCAAGTTTCAACGCTTCAAACATGGTGCCCGGACAGGAGATATATGTCTCTGCACCCTCCATCCCGGAAGGCGGCGGCTATCTCACGGGGAGCACAGTCACGCTCATGCCACAAACAGTTGATGGCACGGTCGCCGCGTCCTCAAGCGCCGGCAACTTTACGATTTACACAATCTCGCTTGCGTCCTATGACCTGTTTCCTATGCTGGCGGTGCAGCCCGGGCAAACCACGGTTGAGAATGATCCGAGCCAAATCGAGGTTTATGTCGACAGCAATACGCAAATGATCAACACGCAGTCGCTTTCTTCGGGAGGCACGTTCCGCTTCTATGGGCTGGTTTTCAACGATAACGGCACGCTGCGCATGGATTGCGCGGAGGTGAATGACGGCGTGGCTTTCACCGCTCCGTCGAGTTCAGGAGGTCAGAAAGTCGGGACCATCCAGATAGAACGCCGGCCGGGCGCGACCGGCGTGCAGCAGGTGGTAACCACTGTGACCACTCACTGAGTGGATGAATTTTCGGAAGGAACTGGTTCCGAGTTCTCCTCTTCGCCCGCGGGGACGAGTTCAAACTTTTTCAGTTTGTAGCGCAGTGCGTCGCGGCTGATGTCGAGCAGACGCGCGGCGTGAGTTTGATTGCCCCTCGCCTGTCGCATGGCCAGTTCGACCATGGCGCGCTCAACCTCTTCGAGCGAGGTTCCTTCCTCCGGGATGTAAAGCCGCGGCAGCACGCGTCCGTTGGAAAGTTGTTTGCCCCCTCCGTCGGCGGAAGCGCTGCTGTGCTCAAAGGCGGTCAAGCCGCTGCGGCCCGATTCGCCCACCGCAAACGGAAGATACACCGGGCGCAGAATCGATTCTTCTTCCAGAATCATGGCGCGCTCAATCGAGTTCTTCAGCTCACGGACATTCCCTGGCCAGTTGTGCGCCAGCAGCAGCCGCCGTGTCTCGGGGCTGATGCCGCGAATCGACTTCTTGAACTTGCGGTTGTACCAGGTAACAAAGAAATCGACGAGCGGGAGAATGTCTTCCGGCCGCTCGCGCAGCGGCGGAATGAAGATGGCGATAATCGCGAGCCTGTAATAAAGATCCTGGCGGAAGTGGCCTTCACGCACGGCTTTTTCCAGGTCGCGATTTGACGCGGCCACCACGCGCACATCCACCTGCAGATCCCGCACTCCACCGACCCGCCGGATCACCTGATCCTCGAGCACACGCAGCAACTTCGCCTGTAACAGCGGCGAAAGCTCACCAATCTCGTCGAGGAACAGTGTGCCGCCATGCGCGGTTTCGAACAGGCCTTTCTTCATGGCCTTGGCGTCGGTGAATGCGCCTTTCTCGTGGCCAAAAAGTTCGGCCTCCATCAGCGTTTCAGGAATCGCCGAGCAGTTGATGGCTACGAACGGGCCGTTCTGTCGCGAGCTGTCGTAGTGGATATTTTTCGCGATAAGGTCTTTGCCGGTGCCGCTCTCCCCCTGAATCAGAATCGTGGTTGCCTCGCTGGCCGCCACCTTCTGCACGAAGCTCATCAGTTCGATCGTTTTCGGCGCGACGGCAACTACATCGTGATAACCCGTGCTGCGCCGGACCTCGCCCCGCAGCGACTGCACTTCCGTGCGCAGCCGGCTGGCTTCAAGCGCGTTCTGGATGGTGACGTGAAGTTCCTCGAAGTCGAGCGGCTTGCCGACAAAATCGTAGGCGCCGAGTTTTAGCGCGGTTTTGACGTCATCCAGCTGCGGATCGGCGGTGATCATGATGACCGCTGGGGCGTCAGGATTCTTCTTGACCTGCTCGAGCACCTGAATGCCGTTGATGTCGGGCATGCGCACATCGAGCAGAATGAGGTCGGGCGATTCGCTTTGGGCGAGCCGAAGACCGGGCTCACCCGAAGGCGCCTCGACAATCTGGTATCCCCATTCCTCACACTTCTGCCGCAGGGACCAGCGCACCAGGCGCTCGTCATCGACAATCAGGATTTTCTCCGCAGCCATGCCCTCGATAGCTTACTACGACGAGAGGCAAAATGGGGCTCTGCGCGGGCTGGATTGAGGGTGTCTCTATTTGGAATGGGTTTCCAGCGGTCCCGTACGAGATATAGGTTTCTCGAAAAGGACTTTCGAAGAATGTCGGACGATTTTTTGATCGTTAGGCGGCTCCGGTCGCGGCACGCTCGAGGGGCAGAACTACTGAAAAAGTGCTTCCCTTACCGATTGCGCTAGTCACATCGATACGACCTTGATGTTCTTCCACGATGCGTCGGGCAAGAGATAATCCCAGTCCGGTTCCATCGCCCTTGGTCGTGTAAAAGGGACGAAAAATGTTGGGCAGCGAACTGGGCGAGATGCCGCGCCCGTTGTCTTCGATTTCGACAACGGCGGTCATTCCTTGCTGCTTGACCGTAACTTCGATCTTGCCGTTCGCGTCGATCGCCTGCAGAGCATTGAGCAACAGGTTCAGCAGGACCTGATGAATCTGATCGCTGTCGTGCTCGATTTCTGGAAGGGAACTGTCCTTGTGCAGGATGATGTTGACCGATTTTGCCAGCGCTTGCTGACGTCCCAGCATGACCGCGTGTTCGACGGTGGTGTTCAGATCGCTTTTACGCACGGCGGGAGGATGTGGCCGCGCCGTCTGCAACAGATCACTCACAATATGATTGATCCGTGCGATCTCCTGTCGAACATCTTTCACGACCGCGCGCGCGGGACTGGTAGGGGGCAGATCGCGCCCTATGATTTCAATCACGCCTGCGATTCCTGCGAGCGGATTACGGATTTCATGAGCCAGGCCGGTCGCCAGTTCGCCGAGAGTGGCGAGGTGTTCAGCACGTGACATCTGGGTGCGGTGCAGCCGCTCGATTTCTTCGCGGCTTTCGCGCAACTGTTCGACCATCTGATTGAAGTTGCGGCCGAGATCTCCGATTTCGTCATTGCGGCGCGAAAAACTCACCGATGCCGTCAGATCGCCCGCGCCCACACGCGAAATCTTCTGTTGCAGCTCGACCATCGGACGCTGCACTGTGTACGTGAGAACGACCAGCAAAGCCCCGCAGATGGCAACTGCACCCGCACCCGCGACCAACAACACGATATGCCGCTCCGGATCGCGCCAGGAAAGCGTCGCCAGAAGAAAAAGCAGAAGGCCGCCCAGCAGCACGCAGGCAATCGGGACCAGCGCTTTGATTTCCCAGTTTATGCCGAACCACGATAGTTCGGGATTCTCCATTTTTGGAGCGCCAATGTCTGCCATTGCCGTTCCCGTCGCGCTGGCGTACCCGGTGCTGAACGATCTCCGGCGGGTGGGAATGATGGACTCTACGTCATCCGATTCGGGTTGTGGCGCGGGGCTCGTCATTTCCTTGTTTATCTCGTACCTGGCCGTGTTGTCTTCGACCGTCTCAGGCATAAGCATGCAATCCGGGGAGCAGGTACGTCACTCCGAAGAAGGTAAACATCACAACTGCGAAGCCTCCCACGGCAAAGTAGGCGGCGACGCGGCCTCTCATGCCACGCGTAATGCGCATGTGCAGATAGGCCGCGTACACCAGCCAGGTAATCGCCGCCCACGTCTCTTTGGGGTCCCAGTTCCAGTAGGAACCCCAGGCCCGATTGGCCCAGTAGGCGCCGGCGGCAATCATCAGGGTGAGCAGAGGGAAGGCAATGCAGATGGTTTTATAGGTGATGCGGTCCAGGTCGTCAGAGCCGGGCAGAAGCCGCTCCAAGTCCTGGCGCCGCCATAACAGCAACAGATAAAGCAGGTTGGCAAAGATTCCTCCGACCAGCGCCGAGAGAATGAATGGGCTCGCCGCCAGGCTGGTAGCGAAGAGGCCATCGGCATCGAGCGAAGGATAACGCCCGTCGCGCGCCCGCAGCACGAAAAACACCAGCGCGAGCGATTGCAGCAGGATGCTGATGAACACGGCGCGATTCGCAGTTGCGATCAGGCCGTCGTTCTTCTTCGCCAACGCGAAAATGTAGAGCGCCAGGGGCGCGGCAACAGCGGCGAGAACCAGAACCATCAGCCAGCCGAGATCGGGAATCGTCACGAACAGCCGCACTCCCCGCGAAAGAAAGACTTCCTGCTTGTTATCCGCGTCCCAGGCCACAACGTTCAGTCCGCCCCAGCGTTCGAAGCGAGTCAGTATCGCGGCATAAACTCCCACCGTAAAAATGCTGGTCGCGGCGAGGAAGGTCTCGGTCTTCATTTTGTCCTGGATAAGAAACATCATGGCAAGCGCGAAGCTCAGCGCGCAGGCCGCATAGGCGAGCATGGCCAGTGTGACGTGCACGTGCAGCCATGTAGATTGCAGCGCCGGGACGAGCGGCCGAACGTCGCTGCGCAGAAGCTGCATCAGCACCACTCCGACAATGGCGACGGGCATGGTGACCGTGCCGATAACTTTTACGCCGTAGCGTTTCTCGGCGATCAAGGTGAGCGCGGCCAGCGTCCATACAAAACTCAGCAGCATTTCATAGAGGCTGGCAAAGGGCGGATGTCCCGCCTCGTACCAGCGATGCGCAACCGCGCCGGTATTGGCAATCAGCCCAGCCCAGGTCGAAAGCGAAGCAAACTTGATGTACGACTCGGTCCCGGTGACGCCGAATCCGAGATATAGAGCTCCAGCGCCCGCGTAGAACACCAGAGCCGCGTAGAGCAGGTTGGCCTCACTGGCCAGATTTCCGTTTTTCACCACATTCAGGAACGCGATGAACAGTAGGAACGCGATGCTCAATCCCACCCCCACGACCAGCGTGGTGCCGTTTGCAGCTTCTGCGCGTCCTCTTGCGATCTCTGCTCTTGCCATATCCACAGTCCTCCGTTGCCGGCTCATCTTCCGGCGCGTGCGTTATCCTCGGATCGCCGCGGCTTTTGGTTCTTCAGCCGCTTCCGCCGATTTGGACTTCAGATCCTTCTGAATCTGCGCCACGACATCTTTAAACTTCTGCTCGAATGCGTCGCGGTTGCGGTTGGCCGTTCCTCCAACCCAGAGCATGGAGTGGCCGCGCGCGTCGATGACCGGAACGACCCACAACCTCACGTGCGAGACGTAGAACACGAAGGTCAGGCCGATGGCCATCAGCACCACTCCGGCCCATACCGACCACTGTCCCGGCTCATGCGAAACCTGCAAGCCGGTGAACAGCCCCGTCTTCAGGTCTTTGGGCTGAAAAATGTAGGGGGAAGCTGCATTTTCCGCAAAGCCCTGAATCTCCGGAAGCCAGACATTGACTGCTTTGTTCGCCTTCTTTGAAGTCACGATCATGTGAACCGCGGGATTCACCACATCGTTGCTGCGCGCGTAGATGTGGCCATCCTGGACGACGAAGTCGGGAATGAACTCAGTCAGTTCCACGGTTGTGTCGGAATCAAGCGGAACCGGCTGATTCAAAGAGAGCGCGATTTCCTGCGCCTTGCCGGTCTTTTCATCGATGGGTGTAACATCGAGCGTCAATTTGTCGAGCTTCCCGGTCTGACCGAAGCTGGACTGGTAGAAGCGGACACCGTGATAACTGAGAGGATCGTTTACGACGATTTCTTTGCGCGAAACTTCGCGCCCGTTCTCCACCACGGCCAGCTTCGACCACCATTTCTTGGGAGAACCGTCGGCGTAGGTTTCCTCCCCGGTGCCGTCGCAGCGGATGGAGAAGGGAATTGTTTTGGTGGTACCGGTCTTGATTTCGATCTGGTTGCTCGACGTTCCCGGAGTCAGCATCAGAAACCCGCGCCAACCGTAGAGCGCGTCGACGATTCCGCCGAGGAAAATCAGGAGCAGGCTGGCATGCACGATGTAAACCGCCATCTCGGAAATTCGGTGGCGCTCGGAGAACAGCGAAAAACTGTCGGTGCGGACGATCCGCTCGGAATGAAAGCCCACATGCTTGAGAGCCCGCTCGGCGGCGCTCAATCCTTGCTCTTCGTCATCGATCCTGATCTGCGCCTGTGTCGGCAAGGCACGGCGGAAGATGTCGTCGGGACTCTTATAAGGCCGCGCGAAATAACGCCAGGCGTTGGGGAAGCGCTCGACCGAAGCCGCGATGATGCACAGGCTTACCAACACCAGGAGCGCGACAAACCAGCGCGCGTGGAACACGTCGGTCAGTCCGGTTACGTCCAGAAAGCGCAGCATAGCCGGAGAGTAAGCCCGCTGCATGTCGTCGGGATCGATCATTGGGCGCTGCAGAATCACCGTGCCCGCAGCGGAAAAGATGACGCACAAGATAATGAGAATCACGCCGGTCTTGATCGAACTCAGCGTCCGCCACAGTTTTCGTGGTGCAGTTTTCATTGACAGGGCCATTGGTCTTCCTCGTTCCCGCGCTCTTCGTCCGATGGGACGATTGCACGTGCCCCGCCAACTCGGGCTGAATCATTAACATCCGCTGAATCAATGTCTTGAAGATTGTTTCTGCAAGGAAGAGCGAGTTGGAATGAGCCAATACACTCATTCCCGCCGGAATTCATGTTGTGATTTCACCCACTGCAAGTCCTGTGATTTCAATCACAAATCCGGGAATGAGCTGTGTTATTTCACCAGTTCGATTGCGGGAGAAGGCCCATTCGTACTACGCCACTGGGTACTGTGGAAATCGGCATCAGTCGGTGATGAGTTTCTCATCTGCTTTGTTTGCAGTTATTTGCGGAAATTCCACAGACTGAGGGATTTGGCCACAGGTAAGGGCACGCGCATGCACATGCAGAAGTGGCATGTTCCGCGAGATCTCAAATCGCAGCCTTCCCAAAGTAACCGGCGAAAGCGCCCTCCCCCGATTTCTGAAACTCGCGGCTGTTCTGTTCCTTGCGGTCACGCCGGCGCTGGCCAAGACACATCCGGTGCCCCTCGATAAGAATGTCGACTCCGCCAAGTGCGTGGAATGCCATGAAGACAGGACCAAAGGCAAGGCGGTCCACTCCGCCATTGCCATGGGATGTCTGAGCTGCCACGAAGTGCGCGTGACCCGCGACGTAACTCGGGTCAAGCTGAAGACCACGACGACCCAAGCCCTTTGTCTGAGCTGCCATGATGATAAGAAAGTCCAGGCGGGGCAGACGATGCATCCGCCGGCGGTTCGCGATTGCATCAAGTGCCATGATCCGCACGAGTCCGATAATCCCAACCAGCTGCTGAGGGCGATTTCCGGTACAACGCGGGACGACAATCTTTGCCTGTCATGCCACAACGTTGGGGTGAACGTGCCGAAAGATGGCAGCCGGCACGCCGCGCTCGATATGGGATGCGACAGCTGCCACGTCACCCACAAGAACGGCGAGCGGGGAAAGATCGAGTTTGAAGCGCACTTAAAGAAAGCAGTTCCCGACCTGTGCGTCGATTGCCACGACGTAAAAGATGCCGCCCTGCAGAAGACGCATGCCGGACAGCCCTTCGATAAGGCGAACTGCCTGCAATGCCACAATCCACACGAGTCGGCGAAGCCCAAGTTGATGCAGACTTTCCTGCACAACCCCTTCGAAAACAAGATGTGCGACACCTGCCATCAGCCGGCGAAGGACGGCAAGGTGGTTCTGACCAGCTCCGACAGCAAGGCGCTGTGCGTGACCTGCCACGACGATCAGGCAAAGAAAATCGACACGGCAAAGGTGCAGCATCCAGGCGCGCAGGGTGATTGCGTGACCTGCCACAACCCGCACGCGGGAAAGTCGCCGGGCTTCCTGCAGCCCGATCCGGTGCAGGCGTGCCTGGCCTGCCACAGCGACCAAGCCGATCAGATGAAGAAGGCGCACCTGCATCAGCCGGCGTTCCAGCAGGGATGCGCGACCTGTCACGAGCCGCATGGTGGGGAAAATGACCACCTGCTGCGGGCGGCCAATGTCAACAAGCTCTGTCTCGAGTGCCACGGGCCGGATGCGAATCCGCAGAAGGTCGAGAGCGAGCATCTGGTCACGATCTTCAACGGCGGCGTGAAGCTCCCGGAGGACTACTTCCGCAAAGTGATCCAGCTGCCCATTCAATACGGCCATGGTCACCCGGTCGATCGGCATCCGGTCTCCGACATCATGGATCCGAAAGACCAGAGCAAAGTTCTAAAGCCCATCAACTGCCTGACCTGCCATCAGCCGCACTCGGGAGCGAATGCGGGAATGCTGGCGAAGGATCAGCCAAACAACATGGCGTTCTGCATGACCTGTCATGCCGACCTGAATTCAGGTGGGCAGCCGGCGCAGAACGCGCAGCCGACAGCACCGAAGGCGCAAGGCGGGACCACAAAATGACATCCAGAAATCGCAAACAAGTTGGAATGGCGGCGATGCTGGGCGTACTGCTCTCGTTAGGCCTGGCCGCTCCGCTCCATGCCGACAAGAAAAAGAAAGACGACCCGAACGCGGCGGCAAAGAAGACGGTGCTCGAGGAAATCGACTATTCGAAGCTGGTGTGGCCCAATCCACCGGCTCCGACGCGGGTGAAGTATCTGAATTATTTCTGCTGCGACAAGTACGTGGCCGCCGCGCCCAAGCAGAAGTCTTCGTGGATGGATCGCATGGCCGGCGCCGACAGCGCGCAGCAGAAGCAGCTGGATAAGCCGCTGTTCGCGCTGTGGACGCCGTACGGCATCGCGGTCGACTCGAAGGGAACGGTCTACGCCGCCGACGGCAAGGTGGGCGCGATCTTCATGTTCAACACCGAGACCAAGGAGCTGACGATGATCAAGAACGGGGTGCAGGCGCACTTCGGCGACATCATCGGGCTGGCCATCGACGATGCCGACCGGCTCTTCGTCTCCGACACCAAGTTTCACCGCATTCTGGTGCTCGATAAGGACCACAAGGTGGAAGGCGCGATCAGCGAGGGAAATCTGGTCGATCCGGCCGGAATGGCCATCGACAACGAAAACCGCTTCCTCTACGTGGCCGATGCCGGACGCGACCAGGTCATGGTTTACGACGCCGACAAGCTCAACCTGCTGCGCACCATCGGCACGGCCGGCAAGAAGCACACGCTGACCGAAGCCGGGCAGTTCTCGGCGCCGACCAACGTGGCGCTCGACGCCGACAACAACCTGTACGTCACCGACATGTTCAATAACCGCGTCGAGGTCTTCGACGCCGACGGGAACTTCATCCGGGCATGGGGAAAATCGGGCGACCGGCCGGGATACTTCACTCGGCCGAAGGGAATCGCCATTGACGCTGACGGTCACGTCTGGGTTGCCGACGGCCAGCTCGACATACTGCAGGTTTACACGCAGGACGGGCAATTTCTGATGTGGATGGGCGGGCACGGCTTGTTCCCAGGACAGTTCCGGGCGCTGGCCGGGCTCTATATCGACAAGAACAACCGGATTTTCACCTCCGAGCAGTATCCCGGGCGGGTGCAGATGTTCCGCTACTTCACCGATGACGAGGCGAGGGCGCAGATCAAGCAACGCCAGGCGGAGGTTGACAAGAAGAGATCGGAGGGGCCTAAAGCGGCAGCCGCGGACACTGCGGCCACTTCGTCCCCTGCGAGTTCTGCGGCAAAACCGCAATAGGGTTTGGCTGTTCCGCGGATAGCCAAACCGGGGCTGGTGCAAGCCGGCTCCGGGCTGCAAGCGCAGTAATAGAAGTAGCGGTGGAAGTAACAGCTGTTACAAAACAGGAGGTTTCATACGGTATGAAAAAGCTACTCTTTGTAATGTTCGTGGTTATGCTCGCGGTCGGAATGGCTGCGGCGCAAAGTTACACAGCTGGCGGCGGCACGGGATTGTACGGTATTGATATCCTGGGCGCCCACCAGAATGGCGGACGTGGTTGCGCTGGCTGCCATGCTCCGCACAGCGGCGCAGCGGGCGGCGGCGGCAACGCGGCCACCAACGCGGCTGCATTCAACGATCCTCTCTCCGGCAGCGCGGCGCTGTTCGGACAAGATGTAACTCCTCTGTTGGGATACACCATCACCCTGGGGAACGGCTATGTTGAGACGCTGCCTGGCGAAGCGACCGCTTACACCACGCAGACCGCCGAACTGGAAGGCATCACCATGTGCCTGGCTTGCCATGACGGCGTGGTTGCGAAGGGCCAGATGATGAACGGCCAATCGTGGGAGCAGAGAATGGGTCTGCTGCCTTCGACCGTGTACGGAACCCGTCCCATCCCGACGCTGCTCGGCAACGATAGCGGCGACGGCAACACCAGCGGATACGGCAACGATCACCCGGTGGGCGTGCAGGCCACTTTGGCTGCCGTGGGTGCGTGGAGCAACAACGCCACGACCAGCCCGTTGACCATCACGATCAACGCCAACGGCGCGATCAGCAACATCGTTCCCAACAACGCTGCGTATGTGGCGTTCAATGCCAACTACGGCTATCCGGCCATCGCCGGCAGCCGCTGGGGTTGGGGCGTTTCTGTTCCCGCTGGAGCAACCAGTGGCGGACAGGCGTTCCTGACCTGCACCACCTGCCACAACCAGCATGCGATGTATGTCTACACTGCCCCGGCCGGCAAGCAGACCGGCGCTTCGATCGCGGGCGGCGGATATTATCCGACGTACTTCTTCATCAACTCGCCCTATAACCCGGGCGCGGGCAACACCAACCCGAACGTGGCGGTTTCGACGACGCAGTTCTGCCGTCAGTGCCACGTGACGGAGTCAAACGAGTACGCCGGCATCACCACGGTCACCACGCAGTACTAACCGTTGAAATGGGGGAGGGAGATGGTCTCTCCCCCGTTTTTCCAGAGCTCGATTGAAGGAATCGCAATGAAATGCCAAGTGGGGTGGGTGATGACGGGGATAAAGGCAGCGACGAGATTAGGAATGACGATGGGAGTGGTGCTCGGCCTGGCGCTTTGTGGGAGCGCGCAGGTGGTGGCCTCGCATGCTCCAACGCTGGCTGCGCCCGCGGCGGGCAATACGGCGGCGGCGACGCCGGTCACAGTGACTGCGCCCTCGAGCGGGCAACCGGTGGTGAAGGTGAATGGAGCAGTCCTGACCGATCGCGACCTGCTGCGCGAAGAAGAGACGATTTTCCCTTACGCGAACATTCATAACGGCTCGATGCCGAAGGCGATGGAGCCGGAGATGCGCAAGGGCGCGATGGAAATGATCATCTTCGAAGAGTTGCTCTACCAGGAGGCGCTGCGCGAGAAGCGGACGGTGCCGGCCGAGCAGTTGCAGCGGGCGGAAGTGGAGTTTCGCAAGCAGTTTGCCACCGATGAGGAATTCAAGCAGGTATTGCAGAACGAAGTGCACGGTTCGAAGCAGCTGATGCGGGAGAAGATTCGCCGCTCGCTGCTGATCGACGAGATGCTGAAGACGGAAGTGCGCGACAAGGCGAAGGTGAGCGAGGCGGGGGCGCGGGCGTATTACGGCGCGAATCCGAAGAAGTTCGAGCACAAGGAGATGTTCGCGATCCAGACGATTTCGATCATTCCGCCGCAGAATGCGAATCCCGACGTGGTCGAGGAAGCGCGCAAGAAGGCGCAGAACGCGTTGAAACAGGCGAAGGCGACCAAGAGTTATCAGGAGTTCGGCCTGCTGGCGGAAAAGATCTCGGACGATGACTGGCACGTGAACATGGGCGACCGCAAGGCGGTGGAACGGGAAACGCTGCCTCCGCAGATTGTCGCCGCGGCGCTGGTTATGAAGCCGGGGCAGGTGAGCGATCTGATTCAGTTGGGGCCGGCGTACACGCTGTTCCGGCTGAACAAGCACATTCCGGCGGGCGCGGCGCCGTTTGAGGAAGTGAAAGCGAAGCTGATTACGGATCTGGAAAAGGAAAGAACCGAACAGCTTCGTTCGGCGCTCGACAAGAAACTGAGAAAGACGGCCAAGATTGAGGTTCTGTGAAGCGGGCAGCCAATGGCGCATGGAGATTGATGTGGAAGTTGCGCCAGGGCATGGGGGAAGAAATCAGGTGGGGCATGCCGCGGGAATGGATGAAACTTCGGAGCGCGTGCAGATGGCTCGCCGGCGTGTTGCTGGCAGCGTTGCCGGCCGCGGCGCAGATGCAGGTCGGGCTGGCGACGATGAACCTGAGCGGCAACGTCGGCTATACCTACGACGGGGGCATGGATCAAGGAGCTTCGAGCCATGGCATGGGATTTACGGGCAACGGAACTCTGACCGGGAATTACTACAACCCCAATTTTCTGAACTTCAACGTCCAGCCTTTCTATAACCGCTCGCAGTCAGACTCGTTGTTTGGCACGCTGACCAACGCGTCGGGAGTTTCGTCGAATGTGAACCTGTTCGGCGGCACGCACTTTCCCGCAACCGTTTCCTTTGGCCGGGTGTTCAACGCGACCTCGGCGTTCGGCGTGCCCGGCTCCGATATCGGACTGGCACAGCACGGGAATACGCAGACGGTTGGCTTCGGCTGGAGCGCGTTGATACCGAACTGGCCGACGCTCACGGTGAATTACGGGATCAACGGCACCTCGAACGAGATTCTGGGCGAAGAAGGAAACGACACGGAAAAAGATCACACGCTCAACATGCTCTCGACGTATAAGCTGGACGGCTTCCGCATGACCGGCCAGTTCACGCACCGCAATACCGATGCGTCGTTTGACGAGGTGGTGGAAGACGGCGAAGGCCCGGTGACGACGCTGAGTTCGAGTAACACTTTCGGCGCGACGGTGACGCATTCGCTGCCTCTTTCCGGAGGGTTCGGGGTGAGCTGGACGCATCTAGGCTATAGCTACAACTATGACGATTCAGACTCGGCCAGCAACTCGGGCGGGGCGAGTACGGTGAATGCGAATGCGTCGGTCCATCCCACACCGAAGCTCGCCATATCGGGAAATTCGAGCTACAACGACAGCCTGTTGGGAAGCATTCCGCAACCTCTGCTGAACAGCGGAGCGCCGCTGAATTTGACCAGCCTGGGCAGCTTCCAGTCGGTATTTGTGGGCGGCGACGTGTTCTATCAACTGCTCAAGAATCTTGGCGTTCATGCCGATGTAGACCATGAGAACCAGATGTTTCTGGGCAAAAGTTATTCGGCGACGCAATTCGGAGGCAGCGTCAACTTCCTTTTTGATCATTCCATTCTGAAGGGGTTGTCGTTCTCGGTGGGCGCGGTCGATACGGCACAGCAGGAGAGCAATACCGGACTGGGGTTCGTGGGCACGGTGAACTACAACCGCAAGTTCTACGGATGGGATGTGGGCGCGAACTTCAGCTATTCACAGAATGTGCAGACTGTGCTGCTGCTGTATACCACGTCGTCGTACAGCTACCTGGGAAACGTGAGACATCGCATCGGCGAGAGCACATACTTCATGGCGGGATACAGCGGGGCGCACAGCGGGCTGACGGCAAATTCGGGTACCACGAGCAGCGCCGAACGGTTCTATACGACTTTCTTGCATCGCGGCAACAGCTTCAACGCCTTTTACACGCAATCCGATGGACTGGCGGTGCTGACGGCAAGTGGGCTGGTGCCGGTCTCGACGACTCTACCGACGCAGGTGCTGGAGTCCAGTGCGCTGACCTCGTATTCGTCGAAGGGATGGGGATTTAATATTGGCCTGACCCCGATCAAGCGGTTGACCATCAGCGGCGGATTCGCGAAGTCGAACGGCGATACGATCGCTCCTTTATTAACGACCTATAACAACAACGAACTGATCAACGCAGTCATGCAGTACCGGTTAAGAAAGATATACCTCAATGGCGGATATACGCGACTGCAGCAGAGTTTAGGTGTGCCGGGCTCGTCGCCGATTATGGTAACGTCGTACTACATCGGGTTCTCCAGATGGTTCAACTTCTTCTGAGGATCGCAGCCGGAAGGAAGTTCCTGCGTTTCGGGGCCGCTCTCACAGGGATGGTGCTGCTTCTGGCGGCTGCGGGATGGGCCGCGGGCGGGGGCAAGGCAAGCAGGGACAAAGAAAAAGCGGCCGAGCCGGCGCCTCCGGATTTGCTGCTCGAGGGCGGCCGCAAATTGCACTACGAGCGCAGCTTCAGCTCCGAAAAAGAAGTGGAAGGCAAGCGCGGATTTTTCACCAAGCTGGTGGATGTGGTTGCGGGTGAGCCGGACCATCCGCATCTGGTGCGGCCCTACAGTATTGCCGTGGATTCGAAGGGACGAGCCATCGTTGCCGATCCGGGCGCGAACGGGATCCACATCTTCGACTTCGAAAATCACAAGTACAAGTTCATCGAGCGGCGGGACAAGTCGAAAGACAAGGACCCGATGCGCACGCCGCAGTGCGTCGCCGTCGATGCGCAGGACAATATTTATGTCACCGATTCGGTGGCAGGCAAAGTTTTCGTCTTCGATCCCAGCGGAAAATTCAAGCGCGCGCTGGGCAGCCTGAAAGGCGGCGAAGGATATTTCAAGCGGCCTACCGGCATTGCCGTGGATTCGACTGCGCAGAAGATATACATCAGCGACACGCTGCGCGACAAAATCTTTGTGCTCGATATGGATGGCCGGGTGCTGACGAGCATCGGCAAGCGGGGCGGAGGCGACGGGGAATTCAATCTTCCGACGGAACTGCTGGTGCACGACCAGAATCTGTACGTGGTTGATGCCATGAATTTCCGGGTGCAGTATCTGGACCGCGGCGGCGCCTATCAGACCGAGATTGGCCGCATCGGGGATACCAGCGGCACGATGTTCCGGCCGAAAGGGATTGCGATCGATTCCGAAGACCACTTGTACGTGGTGGATGGGCTGTGGGGTATTGTTCAGGTTTTCGATCAGCAGGGAAGGTTGCTCTATTACTTCGGCAGCCGCGGAACGGCGAGCGGTGAATTTCAGTTGCCCACCGGATTGTTTATCGATCACGACGACCACGTCTACGTGGTCGATTCGTTCAACCGGCGCGTGCAGGTATTCAAATATTACGGCTTACCGAAGCAGGCGCTGTCGCAACCATCGGGGCCGGCGCAGCAGCCGAGGGAAGAACAAGGATCGGGACGATGAAGCGACGGACTCCAGCCACGGTGCTGTTGCTGCTCGGCCTGATCGCGCATCCGGCGAGCGGCCAGACACAGCCAGCGGGCGACGTCCTCGGCTCGCACAACCTCTCCCTCAGCGGAACATCCCCAATCAAAGGCCGGCTTGATCCCTGCCTCTATTGCCATGTGCCGCACTCCGGCGTGCAGAATTCGAATGCGGCGCTGTGGAGTCAGACGCTCTCGACCCAAACCTATACCACGTATTCGAGCACAACACTGCACAATACGTCGCAGCAGCCAACGCTGGGAGGACCGAGCAGCCTGTGCCTGAGCTGTCACGATGGCACGGTGGCTGTAGGGCAGACGCAGCCTTACGGGCAGGTCCCGATGAGCGGCAGCATGTACCCAGCCGACGTGTTTGGAACGAATCTGCAGGGATCACATCCGTTCAGCTTGAAGCTGCCGCTGGTGGACGCGGCGGATCTTGTGCCTTCGCTGGTGTTGAATGGAACGACAGCCGATCCCCTGCATGCGGTGCAGCTAATCAACGGTGACGTGGAGTGCACCAGCTGCCACACACCGCACAACCAGGCGATCGACACGATATCGAAGAATTTTCTGGTGCGCGACAGTTCGAGTGGGCAACTTTGCCTGGCCTGCCACGATCCGAATCCGCGGACGGTCAACGGACAAAGCAATGACCTGGCGCAGTGGTCGGGCAGCATCCATTCAACGGCGGGAAATGCGATTGCCAACAATCCCTTGCTGGGCAGCTACACAACCGTGGCGCAGAACGCGTGCCTGTCGTGCCACATGCCGCATAATTCGGCGTCGCCGATGCGACTGCTGCGCGAGCCGGTGCCGCCCATGCCCAACATGGATGTCTCGACGCAGAACTGCATCACCTGCCACAACGGCAACTCCAATATTTCGCCGGCGATTACCAATGTCTATGCGGAGTTTGCCAAGATCTCCCATCCGTTTCCTGCAGGCGTGAACCAGCATGATGCGGGCGAGCCGGCGCTGCTGAACAATAATCGTCACGCAACGTGCGTGGACTGCCATAATCCGCACGCTGCCTTGCAGGTGACTTCGTTTTCGGCGACGCTACCACCGCTGATCCGGCCGTCGCAAGCCGGTGTGGTCGGGATCAGCGCCACCGATGGTGTGAGCGTCCTTACTCCGGCAGTGAATCAATATGAGAACTGCTTGCGCTGCCATGGCATGAGCACCGGCAAACAAACTCCGGCGATCTTTGGATACCTGCCGACCCGCATCGTCAATGCTGCCGATCCGTTGAATCTGTTGCCGCAGATGAATTCCACGGCAAGCTCGAGCCACCCGGTACTGCATCCTAGCTCGAGCGCCTTGCCGCAGCCGAGCCTGCTGGCGTTCATGCTGCAACTGGATGGGAAGACGCAAGGGCGGGCGATGGGCACGCAAATCTATTGCAGCGACTGCCACAACAGCGACGACAATCGCGAGTTCGGCGGCACCGGCCCCAACGGGCCGCACGGATCGAAGTGGCTGCATCTGCTCGAGCGCCGCTACGAATTCAGCGAGGCTCCCGGACCGGGACAACGCATTACCAATCTCTATCCCAATCCGGATGTCAGCATCAACGGCCCCTACGCCATGTGCGGGAAATGCCACGACCTGCAGAACCAGATTCTCGCAAATACAAGCTGGGCACGGCATTCCAGCCACATCAACGCGGGATTCTCCTGCTCGACCTGCCACACTCCGCATGGCATCGGAGCGAGCAGCGGAAATCTCACCGGCGAGCGGCTTATCAATTTTGATTCGAAAGTCGTTGCGCCCAACGGCGGCATGCCGGTCTCCTATAATCGCGGCGCCAACACCTGCGCGCTGGTTTGCCACGAGACCGTGCACTATCCCAATGGCACGGTTACGCCGCTGACGGTAAAGGGGCCGGGGAAACGGTAAGAACTGCGACGGCTCGGGAACATCCGGAAAGCATGCCCGTCCGCGACTGGACGGAAGCGGCTCTTAGGACAGGGAGGGTTCTCAATCGTTTGCGAGTTCACGTCAGGCAATTACCAAATGGACCCGGCGCGGCCTCCGGGCCGCACCGCTGCGCTTTACGAACTTGCACCAAAAAGCCAATCTACCCTACTGTAGCCTACTCAGTAAAATAGCCCTCCGACCAATTGTCCACTCCTATGAGATACCTGACAATCTCAAATCCTTCAGGGTAGTCCTTGAATCCCGGTCTTTCCGCAATACGCCCTTGTGCAGACCTTGCGTCACTTTCAGATGAGTAAACACCAATAAGCTTTTCGTTGTTCTCACTCGCGCCCGTAGGATGGAGAGTGCCACAAGAGATAGACCGCATTCATTAATCTTTACTCCTTTCTCGCCTGTTATTGTCCACGCCCGCTTACCTGGCTGGCGGATGGCGTCGACTCCAAACAGAAGGAATGGTATTGCCTAAGCAGGTCACAGCAAGATAAATGTTACCTTCCCGGTCGAAAGTGGTGACCAAAGGCTTTGATCCGCTCGAGGATACTTGGAACCGCGTCAATCGGTCGGGTGCCATTCTGCCTCGGGCCTAAAGTTCATCGGCACTCCTCTAATGCTGGCGCCTATTGCACCGTCAGCGTCGCCGTGGTGATGGCTACCGGACTCGGCTGGGCTGCCGTCGTTCCCTGTATCTGGATGTTGTAGGTCACGGGATTCTGCTGATGTGACGAACTGCTGCTTCCCCCGCAACCGACGAGAGCAAACAGAGCCAGGGAGGCTAGGGCGAGCGACAGCCAACGCTTGCGATTGCGGCGCGCACGGCCAATCAGAAGAATTCCAGCAAGCGGACTGAAGGCGAGAGAAATCTGAGTAGCCAGGAGCGTTGTGTGGCCATTCTTCAGGGGCTGTTTGTTGAGCGAAGCGGAGTCCGACGGCACCGTGACCGTCAGCGTGAACGATACGGCGCTGCTGCCAGGCGTAATGGTCGCAGGTGAGAAGGTGCAAGTCGAGCCTGTGGGAATAGAGCTCTGCAAACACGAAAGCGTGATGGGCTGGTGCGGGTTGCCGGTGTTGGCGTTGAGAGAAAGCGAGAAGTTGGCTGTGCCTCCCGGGGAGATCGTCTGCGGAGCCGGTTGGCCGGCCGAAGGAGCGGTAACGATTGCGATCGGGTAAGACCCGGAAACCGTGGAGTCGGCCTGCGAAACGGCGGTGATCAGAACCAGCGCCGGCGAAGGAACGGAACTCGGCGCCGTGTAGTTACCGTTCGTGTCGATCGTGCCGATGGTCGAGTTGCCGCCGGCGATCGTGTTCACTTCCCAATTCACGGCGGTGTTCGTTTCTCCGGTCACGGCAGCGGTAAAGCTCTGGGTGCTGGAGGTATAGACCTCGGTCACGCCCGCTGGGGTTGTGCTCACACTGATGGCCCCAGCGTCGCTGGCCGCGAGAGTGACCGCTGCAGAGGCTGATGTCGTGCCATTCGCGTCCGAGATCGCGGTTACCGTTATCGCAGACGAAGGCGCGGTGGCCGGGGCTGTGTACAGACCGGAGGCGAGAATGGTTCCGACAGTTGAGTTGCCGCCGGTGACTCCGTTCACTTGCCAGGTGACGTTCGTGTTGTTGGCACCGGTGACCGTGGCGAGATATTGCTGCGTACCGCCGACGGCAAGGGTCGTCGACGATGGCACGACGGACATCACCACTGTGGATGTGAGCTGGCGGATGCGCGAATTCTGGCTATCGGCGACGAACAGATTTCCCGCGCTCACGGCAACGGCTTCAGGTCCGTTAAGCTGCGCCGAGGTTGCCGGTCCTCCGTCGCCCGAAAAGGCGGCTGTGCCGGTGCCCGCGATGGTCTCGATCGTGGCGTCGATGGCGACGACTTCGCGGATGGCGGAGTTGTCAGTATCGGCGATAAACATGTTGCCCAGCGAGTCGACCAGCACGCCAAAGGGAGTATTCAGCAGCGCAGAGGTGGGCGCGCCGTTATCGCCCGCATAGCCGTCCTGCCCGAGAGTTCCGGCGACGGTGAGGATGTCGCCCGCGGGAATTGTGGTTCCGGCGATCGTGATCGATTGAGTTGTGGAATTCACCACGCGAATTGCCGAGTTCTGAGAATCGGCGATGAAAATGTCGTCGGAGGAGTCGAGAGAAATGCCGGTAGGAAAGTTGAGAGATGCGGCATTAGCGGGGCCATTGTCGCCGCAGCCGCTGCTCGGGTCGTCGCATGCTGTGGGGGGAAGTCCGGCCACGGTGTTGATGGTTCCGGGCAGAACAGTGACTAATCCGATGACGAGGTTTTGCGTGCCATTGTTCACCACGCGTATGGCGGAGTTGCCGGTATCGGCGATGAAGATGTTGCCGGCGGCATCGACGGCGACAGCTTGTGGATTGTCGAGCTGCGCGCTGGTGGGCGCAAGACCGTCGCCGGCATACCCGGCAGAGCCGAGTGTTCCGACGATCGTGTTAATGATTCCTGCCGGTGTGACTTGACGGATGACCGAATTTTCCGCGGTAACCCCGGTATCGGCAATGTAGATGTTTCCGAGGCTATCGACGAAAACGCCGTAGGGAAAATTCAGCTGGGCACTGATGGCCGCGCCGCCATCGCCGCAGCCGCCTGGGGCGGGAACAGCGCAGGTACTGCCGTTTCCTGCGACGGTTTGAATGTCTCCGGGCTGGATGGTCACGTTACCGATGGTGACCGCTTGTGAGCCTGGGTTGTAGACACGGATGACGGAGTTGACGGTATCAGAGATGTAGACGTTTCCGCCAGCATCAACCAAAACGCCGCCGGGGAAGGCGAGTTCGGCGCTAGTGGCGGGCCCGCCGTCGCCGGAGTAGGCAAGCGTGTTATTGCCGACTACGGTCTGGATCGTTGTGCCTGTGACTTCGCGGATCACATAATTGTCGCTGTCGGCGACGAAAATGTCGCCGGAGCTGTCGAGGAAAACTCCTGCGGGATAATTCATCAGGGCGCTGGTCCCTGGTCCGGATGAGGGGGTATAGCCGAATTGCCCGAGCGTTCCGGCAACGGTCGTGATGGTGCCGCTTGAGCTGACCTCGCGGATGGCATAGTTAAAGGTGTCGGCGATGTAAACGTTATCCGAGCTATCCACGTAAAGGCCGACTGGCAGACAGAGGAAGGCGCTGGTGGCAGATCCGTTGTCGCCGGTAAACTGGCATGCCGAGCCCGTCAGGGAGTTGTAGTAAGTGCCGGCGACGATTTCAATTTCGCCGGACGGAATAGTGATTCCGGCGATTGTGACCGACGCTGTCCCTGGATTCACAACGCGGATCACTGAGTTCAGCGTGTCGGAGATGAAGATATTTCCAGCTGCGTCGAGATAGACGCGTTCCGGTTCGTTGAAAATTGCGTCGAGTGCGGGGCAGCCGTCTCCCAAAGCATCCGTTTGCGCTGCGCAGCCGGTTCCACCGCCGGCAACAGTCCCGATAATGCCGGTATTGTTCGTGACCAGACGGATGCCATTGTTGTCGGTGTCGGCGATGAAGATGTCGTCAGAGGAATCGACGTACAGGCCGAATGGTTCATTCAACTGTGCGCTCGTTGCCGGACCGCCATCGCCGGTGTAGCCAGGTCCAGCAGCGAAATTGCCCGCGACGGTAGCAATGTTTCCCGGCGCGATAGAAACCCCAGCAATTGTGATTGTAGAGGTGCCCATGTTGACGGCGCGGATCACGGAATTATAGGTATCTGCAATGAACACGTTGCCCGCGGGATCCAAAGCAATGGCCTGCGGTCCTCCCAGGCCAAATGAGGCGCCGGTGGCACGGCCACCATCGCCGGAGTAGCCGGGCGTGCCATTGCCCGCCACGATGGTGAGAGTGCCGGAGGTAGAAATTTTGAAGACATCGCCGGACCAGGAGTCGGCGATGTAGATATTACCAGCGCTGTCGAGAACGACGCTTTGTGTGGTTCCGATGCTGGCCATAAGCTCGGGAAGGTTATTGGGCCCGCCGCCGGCGATAGTGTTGATCGAATATTGGGCCCATGAGAATTGCGCGGCGCAGAGGGTGAGGGCGAGTCCGAGAACGCAAGAAAGGAAATTCCGTGGACGCATGTTATTTCCCCTTTCGGACGACGCGGTACGATCCTGAAAGCCGCGGTATGTCACTGGCGGCGCCGGCCGCGATCGAAACGGGCGATATAGCGGCGACTGCAAGCAGGAGATTGAAAGTGCGCGTCTTTCTCAAGTTCAAAGCACCCCAGTTCATAGGCGGCCGTCCTTTGAGGTTCGTTCTATTCCCAGGGGAGTTTCATTCCGGGGAAGTCGTAGAACCCGTGCAGAGATATCGAACCCGTCTTTTATCCCAAAGTAGGGTGCTCGGGCAAACTGTGCAGCCATTCATGTCACAGGCGGATGTGATTGAAATCACAGCGCTGGTCGCGCGCAGCTTTCCAGGCGCGTAAAGCCTTCTCTCACAACGGGATGGTCCGCGCAGTATGAGCGTAGGAGGATTGATTTAATCGGCTACAATGTCGCGTGCCTTCAACGTCCCAAATGCAGGATTCTACCTCGCTCGCGGGGCGGTATTCGCCGAAATCAGCACTGCTGCGGGTTGTGGCGTTGGCCGTGCTGTTCTCTGCAGCGGCGGTTTATGAAGCGGCGAGTCTTTCTGCGTTTTCCGCGCCGCAGCTCTGGCTCCATCTGCGCACCGGCTTGTGGATGTTGCAAAATCATGCGCTTCCGCGCACCGGGCTGTTCTCGCAGTATTCCAACCTTTCCTGGCACGATCCCAGCTGGCTCTTTGATCTCCTGCTCGGTGGGGCCTATCGTCTGCTGGGCCTGCGAGCGATCGCGATCCTGCTGATGCTGCTGAAGGTCGCTCTCGCTGTCGTTACTTTTCTTCTGGCGCGGGCCATGCGGGTAAGTTGGTGGGCAGCGGTAGCTCTCTCAGCACTCGCGCAGTATGCCATTGCCCATCTGCAGCCGGTTCCTTCCGTTGTTTCAATTCTTTTCTTTGCGCTGGAGTTTAGACTGCTCATTCGCTCGCGGGCGACAGGTTCAACCCGAGACTTGTTCTGGCTGCCGCCGTTATTTCTTCTTTGGGCCAACGGGGACAATCAATTCGGCGTGGGATTGATTCTGCTTGGACTGTTCCTCATCTCTTTGCTGATCGAGCAAGCGCTGAGAATGCGGCACCCGGTATGGATCAGTCCGGGCATCGTGCCTGTCAACCCTGCGAGGGTCGGCGCCGTGACCGTGCTTTCTCTGCTGGCAACATTCGTGACTCCGTACGGATTTCATCTCTTGCCCGAGGGATTCAAGGCACTTTACAGCGATGTCGGCTTCGAACATTTCTCGGAAATGAGCGCCATTGCCTTCCGCACTCCGCAGGAATATGTGTTGATGCTGATGGTCATGATTGCATTCCTCACGCTGGGCCGTCGGCGCTCGCTGGCGCTGTTCGAATTGATGATTTTGCTCGCAGGAACGGCCCTTGCTTTCCGCATTGAACGCGATAGCTGGATCGCGGTTCTTGCGGCGATTGCGATCATTCCCTCTGCTTTCACAGAGAGCGACTGTGCTGCCGAATCTCTTCAACGCAGCCTACGCGGCGGGATTGCCGCGACAGCAGTCATCGTCTTGATTGCGCCGCTGTTCGTTCCGCGGTCGGATGTGTTGATGGCCAGGATCGCGCGAAATTTTCCCGTGGCGGCGTGCAATTACATACGAGAGCATCATCTGCCGCCGCCACTTTTCAACGCATATTCATGGGGAAGTTTTCTGACGTGGTATCTGCCGGAGTATCCGGTAGATGTCGACAGCCGCGTGGAGTTATACGGAAGCGACCGGCCGAGCAAGTATTTTGACGTAATCGGCGGTAAGGAGCGACTGGAATCGTATCCCGATGTGTCGCGGGCTGGCACGCTATTGCTGGAACGAGAGTCGGCGATGGCAAAGGCACTCACGACCTTGCCCGCGTTGAGCGCGCGCTATCGGCTGGTGTACAGCGACGATCTGGCAGACGTATTCGTTCCTGTAGAGCCGCCTCTCCAGTGAAAGTTTATTTCCGCTTGGCAGTTACCAGTTGCGGGCGAGAACCAGCGCGATCTCGTCGCGATAGATGACGCGAAAGCGGCGGTCGGTCAAAAGCATCTGCGCAATCGGTAATTTGCGCTTGAGCAGGACGACTCCAGCCTCATTGAGAATGGGGTCGGTGAGATACGATGGCTCGGCTTCCTGCGTGGCATGGTAGCGCTGATCCATGGCATCGCCGTAGAGATCGGTGCGGCCGTCCATCGACACCGGATACTCGGGCATGTAGAAGATCAGGAAGCCGCCCCAGTCAAAGCTGTTGTAGAGCGGTCCTCCCACTGGATTGCGTCGCAGAAAATTTACGGCGTCCACCGGATATTCGCCGCTGATCGCGTGGTCAAGGCCGCGCTGATTGAAATCGGTGTTGCGAAGCGTCAGCAGTAAAAGGAAGATGCTGGCAACAACCGCGGTCGCCCATCCTGAAAGTCGAATCGATGGCGTCTCGCGTTCTGTGGAAGGGAAGTCAGCAATAATCGCAGCCGCGGTGACACAGATGAACCAGGTGTCGCGCCAGGTGCGAAAGGCGAAGACACTGGCAAAGATGAGCAACGCCAGTTTGAAGGGATCGAGTTTCTTCTTCCATCCCAGAGCGAAATATGCCGTCACCGCCAGCAGCAACTCAATCCATTGATGAAAGAAGGCAAAGCTCAAGGCCTGCAATTCGCGGATCATCGAGTACATGACCTTCGATCTGGAGATGACGATCGCGTGCTGGTACAAGTGAAATGAGTAAGGGCTCGCACAGCCTGCAACAACACAGCAAGCGAGAACGATGAAGGGCTCCATCACGGGAACCGACGAAGGCTGCAGATAATCTGGATAGACGCGCGACGAAATCGCGAGCCGCTTCAGAAGATTCATGCCAGCAAAAAGTCCGATGACGGCCAGCCCATAGACGAATTGAATGTGAACGTTTGCCCAGATGAGAAAGACGAGAGGCAGCCAATAAAGCGGTCTCGCTTGGCCCGTGTGTTGTGCCTCGAAGAGTTGCGTCAACAAAATGGTGTACAAGATCACGGTGAAAAAGACCGGCCGCGGCGCGATGTTAAATAGAAATCCGAGATAGGCGACGATCGAAAGCGCCCACGCGACCCAGAATCGCCCTGAGATTCGATAAAGCATGCGAAAGACAGCCATTGCGACGGCGATCGTGAGCGCGGTGCCAAAAAGGCCCAGGCCCATGAAACTCCACCAATCGTAGGCAGGAGAGAGCAGAACTTCGTAGCCCCAGCTGTAGGCCATCCACGAATGATCGGCGGCGGTGCGGGAAAAGATTCCGTTGTGCGGGAAGGCGCGGTGCTGGACGATCCAGTCGCCCACACTGAGATGCCACCAGATATCAGGATCGAGCACGGAAAGCTTGGTGAGAAAGCATTCGCTTCCCACGCCAAGAATAAGGAGGACGATTGCGAAGATGCGCAGAGCGCGCAATCGGAACAGATCGAGGATCTCCTGCGCGGCGCTCATCGGTCGCCGAGCCTCAGGCCGGTCGGGGGCGGGTACGGTGGATGGGTGCATTGCGGACATGAGTTTCAGCCACAACTCACTTGAATGCGAACGACGACAGGATCAGCCGAAGCGATTGTCGCGCATTCTCCGCCTCGGAATCCGGCGGAAGCGAAGACATCGGAGTCCCGGATTCATCGCTCAACGAGACTGCGATCCGCAGTTCGTAACAATGCTCTTTCTGAAACGACCTGTACAAATATAAGCTCTGCAAGTGCCCGGCAACTGTTTTTTTGACGGCAGCATAGCGAAAGATGAGCCCATTGATAGTAATGGATGAAGGCTGGACTTGATCTCCGTGCTCGCGGCTGAAGCGGTCGGAGTAAGCCAGGCACTCCGCCTCGGCGTTTGAACCGCGACCGGCATCCACAGAAAATCCCGCAGCTTCGAATCTAGTGTTTTCGACATCGTCGAACGGATAGATTACGCAAACCAGAGCAGTGGCGAAATCGCAGACAGGAATTGCGAGATGCCGGCCCTGCGTAGCCTTCAAGATACGGTCGCCGACCAGAAGTTGGTAATTCTCAGGATAAATAAACTGAAATGCATCGTCGGGACTGTTGAAGGTTTCGAGGGACGGTGGTTCTTGCGCGACTGCCATGGAAGAAACAAAACACAGCACGAAACCGATGAAAGCGATATTGAGCAGCTTCATAATAAGACCATCGAAGCTGATCCGTGCACGCGGTCTTCCAAATGTTTAGGGTGTTCTCATGGGCAGGAGCATTGAATCCGTTAAAGCGTTGCAGCGAGAGAATGTGGGTTCGATAGTTGAGGACCTCAAGCAAGGGAGAAATCGCTCCTGTCAGTGAGCGATTTCACGCACGCGAAAGGGAGTATTTTCGAAGCGTTTACGCGCTCAATGCAACGTTAACGCCGATCGCAGACAATTGTTCTGTTTAGGTTGGACCGTTTTCCGGATAGCCCGCGTGGCTTACATGGCGGGCTTATCAGTTTTCGTCCCAGGAGCGATGCTGAGGTGGCGCTTCGCCTGCGCCATCATCTGTTCAACTTCGGGCCGTTTCGGACTCTTGGGTTCGAGTTTCAGATAAGCTTCCCAGGCGGCGATAGCCGCCTTCGGATCGGCTTTTCCCTTCCACTCAAAATAGCCGAGATTGAAGAGTACTTTCGAGTTTTTCGGATCGATCTTGTGGGCGCGGTTCAGGGTGGCAATGCCTTTATCAAGGTCGCCCAACTTCACATAGATGAAGGCCAGTTCGTTTAATGCATCCGGCTGCGGCTTGACCGATGCCGCTTCCTCCAGATATTGCTGAGCGCTCTGAAATTGCTGAGCGGACAGGTACGAGTGGCCAATTTGCGCTAAAAGATCGGCATCTTTCGGATTTTTCTGCAACTGTTCAAGCAAAGGAGCAACCTGCTTATCCGCCATGCGCTTGAGATCGGCGGCGCTGGGCATGGGATGCGGAGGGTTGCCCGGCGCCGGAGCTGGCGCGACTGCCGACGTGGTGGCTCCTGCGCTAGCCGTTGCCGGTGCATGCAGCAGATAGCCGGCGGCTATGCCTAGCATGAGGCAGATCACACCCATGGTGAAGGTTTGTGTGTTATTCCAGGTCTTTAAGCTTTGATCGCTGGTTTCCATTTTGCGTCGTTCCTAAGTTCAAGTACGTTGGTGCACGCCGAGTGCCAAACTGAGTCAGTACTGAGTTGGGAAAAACCCATTGTTTATAGCTATTTGGAGCCAAGTGCGTACCTCGGGCTGCCGCGCTTGATCCCCGCGCGAATTAGAGACCATTGGCGCGGGGCATATGACCCAGGCAGCATTCCCTCCAACTGCCTCGTTTTTGCAAAACTAAGCAAGTGCGAAACAGCTGCCGAGTGCCAGACGCACCTTTCGATGTGATTTCAATCACAACCTCGCGACCAGCGATCAGGGCACAATCCCTGCAAACGTAGGGGATTTCAACGAGGAGAATCATATGACGGATATAAAGGGTTCTGAGTCCGGGAAATGGACCAGCACACAGGCCTATGCGCTGTCGGTAATCTGCCTGCTGGTGGGCGTAGCAGTCGGGTATCTCGTGCGCGGCTCGGCTCCATCGCAAACCGAGGCGGCGAACGTTCCACAATCACGGTCGAACGGCATGGCAGCACCCGGAGCAGCACGTTCCAATGGCGCAGTTCAACAACCGACGCCGGAACAGTTGCGGCAGATGGCCGACTCGCAGGCCGCGCCGCTGCTGGCTCAACTCAAGAACGAGCCCAACAATGCAGAATTATTTTATAAGATCGGGAATTTATATTACGACGCACAACAATATCCCGACGCGGTGAAGTATTACCAGGAATCGTTGAAGATCGATCCCAAGGCCACAGACGTTCGCACAGATCTTGGCACTGCATATCACTTGATGGGCCAGCCCGATCAGGCAATCCAGGAATACGACCAGGTGTTGAAGATCAATGGCAAGCATGCCAACGCTCTGTTCAACGAAGGCATGGTGAAGTGGCAGGACAAGATGGACATCAACGGGGCCGTTGCCTCGTGGAAGCGGCTGCTCGAAACTAATCCCAACTATCCGCAGCGGGACCGGGTTGAGCATTTGATTGCGCAGGCGCAACAACACTTGACGATGAGCCCGGGAACGAAAACTGATAAGCCGGCGGCGATTGCGCAATAAGGCTGCCGATTGTTTGCTCATAAGCTGGAAGTCCAACATGGAGACGGAAGTCCAACTGGAGAAAAATGAGGCCGCGGCGATCGGGCGTCCGCACCGGACGATGCTGGCTGCGGCAGCGATTCTTGTTCCTCTAGTTCTCATGGTAATTCTTGAGGTGGGATTGAGAATCGCAGGCGTGGGTTATAACACGGACCTGCTGGTTCCTTGCACCCTGCAGGGAGCACCAGCCAACTGCTACAACCTGTTCTTTGCGGCTCCGTTTTTCCCCGCCGGGATGGTGCAGACCCCTCGCTTGTACTCGATCCCGGCGACCAAGCCATCGGGAACCTATCGCATTTTTGTGCTGGGAGAATCTGCGGCCATGGGCGATCCCGATTCCGCCTACGGATTCAGCCGCTATCTGGAGATGATGCTGCGCACTGGCTACCCGTCGATGAAGTTTGAGGTCGTGAATACGGGCAGCGTGGCCATCGACTCGCACGTGCTGCTGCCGATTGCGAAAGGGCTGGCTGGCCAGCGTCCGGATCTGTTCATCATTTATTCCGGGAATAACGAAGTGGTGGGGCCTTACGGTCCAGGCACCGTGCTCACGGCATCGGCGATGAGCATGCCAGTCGTGCGGGGCAGCATTTTTTATCACTCCACGCGCATCGGCCAGATGATCACTCGTCTCGGCACGCAGAAAAAAGAATGGCGCGGCATGGAGATGTTTCTCGACAAGCAGGTGCCTGCAAGTTCTCCCTGGATGAAATATGTCTACGCAAACTTCGCTGAAAACCTTCATGAAACGATCGAGGTTGCGCGGAGCGCGGGCGCGAAGGTCATCGTTTCGACCATTGCGACGAATCTGAAAGATTGCGCGCCGTTCGCGTCTCAGCATCGGGAGGGATTGAAGCCGGACGAGTTGCGATCCTGGACCGCGCTGGTCGAGCAAGGCGAAGCCTTGGAGGTCAACTCGCCGGCCGAGGCTCTGAAGGCGTACTTCGCCGCCGCAAAAATTGATGATGACTACGCTGAGCTCGAATTTCGGATTGGACGCGCCCTATGGAGCAGCGGAGATGCAAGGTCGGCCAGGGAGCACTTTGTGCGGGCGCGCGATCTCGATACGCTTCGTTTTCGCGCCGACAGCCGGATCAACGAAATCAATCGCGCAGCCGTAACTTCGCTTCGCGATGGCGTCGCCCTCGTTGACGCGGAGAATATCTTGTCGGATGCGAGTCCCGATGGGATTATCAACTCCGATTACGTGTACGAGCACGTGCATCTGACGCCGGAAGGCAATTATCTTCTGGCCCGAGCGATGTTCCTGCAGATAGCCAAAAATCTTCCAACCCGGGGCAACGCTCCTGCAGGATCGGATGTTCTCTCCGAGACCGATTGCGAGCGACTGCTCGCTCTGACGCGCTTTGATCGCGCACGCCTCGCAGCTGACATGCTCGATCGGCTGCAAAAGCCTCCCTTCACTACGCAGCTGAATCACTCCGAACAACTCTTTCGCATGGCAGCCAAAGCACAAGCAACCGGCGAAACTCCCAACGAAACGCTTGCACAGTATCAATGGGCGATCGCGAAAAGCCCGGAAGACCGCATGCTGCGTCTGCGAGTGGGAATGTTTCTCTATCCCTACAATCGTGCGGCGGCGGCCGAGCAGTTGGGGATGGCGCAACCCTGGGATGGATATCCGGTTTTCCTGCCGGATGGAACCCAGGTTCGCTGACCAGTTCTCGCCGACCCAGGTTTCGCTAGCTGTTCCCTAAAACTGCCGATACATGAACTGGCTGGCGCTGGCTTGTTGCCCATGTGTAACCAGGAAGACGAAAAACAGCACCAAAACATAGAGCGAAGGGACCCAGAACCACCGCCAGCGGGCGAGTGCAGCGAGCGGTCCGGAAAGTGATCGCCTGTCTGGCGCCTGTGTGCTTGCGGTGTGCTGGTCCAGTACGTCGGCGAGTGCGACGACCAGCGTGTATCCGCCCGCTAATGACGCGATCAGAACGTACAGGCTTGAGCTCAGCAGATGGGAAAAATAACTTGCAGGCGCAACGATCGCGGAAAGCATATGCATCGCCTGCTGCCAGGAGTTTGCGCGAAAGAAGATCCACCCCAGGCTGATGAGCGAGGCAGTGACGATCCACGACAAAAGGGACCAGAGCCTTTCTGGCGGTTGCCAATCGACTTTGCGCTCCCACTGCTGCAACTGCCGATGCGCAACCAGCAGCACGCCATGATATGCGCCCCAAATCACGAATAGCAGCGTAGCTCTGTGCCATAGTCCAAACGCGACCATGGACAGACCGAGTATCAGATTTCGCCACCAGACTTCGCGCCGCGCCGTGGCAAGCGGAAAGAAAAAATAATCGCGAATCCAGAAGGAGAGCGACATGTGCCAGCGCGTCCAAAAAGCGGAAAGTGTTGTTGAGGCAAAGGGCCGCTCGAAATTTTCCGGAAGCGCGAAGCCGAGCACCTTGGCCGCGCCGATGGCAATGTGCGTGTAGCCGGCGAAATCGAAAAACAACTGGAGTCCGTAACCAAAGGCGAGACACCAGACATCGAGAGCCGTCCACTGATCTGCGTGATCGAACCCGCCTATGACCCCATCACCGGAGAGAATTCCCTGGCCCAGCAATTTGGCCAACTGCAACATCAGCACGCCGATGGCAATTCGTCGCAACCCTTGCGCAATGTCACTCATGGTGGTCGTCTGCTGCGAGCGAAATTGCGGCAACATCTCGGGCAAGCGACAAATCGGCCCGGAGATGGTCACAGGAAAAAAAGACAGGAACAAAGCAAATTCGATGAAAGTGGGGTCCAGCTCTTCTCCGCGATAAACATCGAACAAGTAACTCATCGCCTGGAAGGTCCAGAAAGAAATCCCAAGCGGTAGAGCCATGCCCGCGATGCCATGCAGGGAATCGAATCCGGTGCGGGCGGCGAGGTCAGGAAGGTATTTGAAAACGCCTAACAGCGCCAGATTAAATATGAGTCCAATCGACAGCGGCGCCCAGCGGGGATTCCGCTGCAGCCATTTTCCCATCAAGAAATTGACCAGAATTGAACTAAACAGGACGGCGGTGAACCACGGTGCCCATGTGAGATAGAGTGAGATGCTGGCGGCGAGAAGAACGCTTTGGCGGGTTGTTCGCGAACGACTGCTCGCCAACACGAGCAGGCAGACGAAAAAAAAGAAAACGTAGCAGCCGCCCCGAAACAAGACATCCGAGTGTTCCAAGTCAGTTCCTCCCATTCTTTCGTTGAGTTATCTGCTGTCGAAGCTGCAATGCCGCCGCATTCTCAGGATCAAGCGCCAAAGCCTGTGAAACTGATCTTTCTGCGGCAGCAAAGTCGCCCAATTGCAGCCAAGCCTCGGAACATTCGTTCAGGCAGAGCAACGCCATTTCGCGATTGGCGGTGAATCGGAGAGCCAGCTGATATTCGCGAATCGCATCGCGAAACTGGCCTTTACCGAAATAGATATGTGCAATATTGTAATGACAGTATTCTGTCCGAGGCTGAATTGCGCAGGACTCCTGATAGTGCTCCAAGGCCTCATCCACGCGGCCGGCTGAGAAAAGGGCGTTTCCGTAAAGTTGCTCGAGCCACATGTCGGGACGTCCCCATGCGTTTCTCGCTTGAGCGAACAAAGTGACGGGATCCTTCCAGCAACTGAGATAGCGGGTCGTCGAGAGACTCAACACAACGATTACGACTATGCCGGCAAGCGGTAAGAACCTGCGCATCGCAGGCAAAGTGTCGATAAGACTCGCCAGGCCCCACACCATCATGATGAAAATTCCGATGGCGGGAATATACATATAGCGGTCTGCCATTCCCTGAAAGCCCACCTGCACGATGCCAATCACGGGAATCGATGCGATCAGAAAGAAGAACCATCCTGTCAGCAAGTATCCACTGCGGCTCAACCCTACCGCCAGAGCCGTGATCGCAATGAGGATTGCAGTCGAGGCGATGGCGTCGCCCAGTGCTGGAGAAAGTTGCAGGGGATAGTAGGCTGCGAGTTTCACGGGCCAGAATATCTTGCCAATGTAGGCCACGCATGAGATCGCGGCATTTTGCATGCGCGTCGAAATTGGCAGCAAAGACAGCGCCATGACGGAGCCGCCAGAATTTTGGGCGCGTTCCGTGAGCACGGAACTGGCTGCGCTGAGCGACAACAAAGGCAGCTTTTCGAACGCCAGTTTTGACCATCGTCGCAAGAAGGGAAGCTCTTCCTCACGATGCAGCGGCCAGAAATCAAATAGCAGCAACGAGAGCGGCAAAGTCACGGCCATCGGCTTGGCCATAAGGGCCAGCACGAAAGCGAAAACAAGGACTAGATACCTCGGCCAGCGCCGGTTGCGCAGATACCATCCGTACACAGCTACAGCGAGAAAAGAAAAGAATGCGCTGAGCAGGCTCTTTCGCTGTGCGATCCAGGCGACGGTCTCGACATTGAGCGGATGAACCGCGAACAGAAAGGCGACGAAAAAACTCCGCCCTGCAGCGCCCGTTGCACGCTGCAGAATCCAGAACAAGAGAAAGACATTAGCCGCGTGAAGCAACACATTCTCATAATGAGGCGGAAACGGACTCAGTCCAAACAACTGGCAATCCGTCATGTGCGAAATCCAGGTCAGCGGATGCCAGTTTGACTGCTCAAAACTCGTCAGCGCCCAGCGAACATTGGCGATCGTCAAGCCGGAGGCGACATGGGGATTATCGGTGACGTAGGCGTCGTCATCCCATAGCCTTAGAAATCCATGATGGCGAACTGGAAGATAAAGCAGCAAAACCCATACTGCCAGCACCAGGCCGAGCAGCATTGGCCGTTTGCATAACTTGTCCAAGGATGCCGCGAACCGCATGAATGATTGCTCCGGATATTGCGGAACAAGAGAGTATAAATGGCGCATCAAGGGCCGCATGTCGGCAGTTGTAGTAACAAAGCCGTCGTCTACAATGGCGTGTGTTTCGATTCTCCAATCTGGTGGAAGCTCTGGACGCTGCGCCTGCCGAGCGGCCGTTCATTACATTCTGGATCGACGAAGACCAGCGCGAGACGGTGACGTTCGGGGAATTTCGCCAGCGCACGTTCTCGGAAGCGGAAGAACTACGACAGCACGGCTTAAAGACCGGTGACCGTGTGGTAATCATCATGCCGCAATCGATTTCGGCGATGGTGACGTTTGCCGCAGCGATGAGAACTGGTGCGGTGCCGGCATTTCTCGCATATCCCAATTTCAAGGTCGAGTCGGCGAAATATCGGTGGGGACTGGCTGGGGTCACGGCAAATCTCAGCGCCAAGGCCATTGTGATCGACGCGGAATTTCCTGACGAATTCCTCGGTTGCATCTCGCTCGGTGATCCAAGCAAACTGATTCGCGCGCAGGATCACGCGAAGTCGCCGCAGTCGCATGGACAATTCAAGAATGCGGAGATTCGGTCCGAGAATCTTGCATTTATTCAGCACTCTGCCGGTACCACGGGACTGCAAAAAGGCGTAGCGCTCAGTCACGGCGCGGTGCTGCGCCAGATCGAATACCTGTCGCAATCGTTGCGTATCGACGGCAGCTCCGACCGCATTTATAGCTGGCTGCCGCTCTATCACGATATGGGATTAATCGCGTGCTTCATGCTACCCATCGTCTGCCACGTTCCGCTGGTCATGCAGTCTCCCCTGGAGTGGGTGATGCATCCCGATTCGACGTTGCAGATTATCAGCGAATACAAATGCACGCTGGCGTGGATGCCAAATTTTGCATTTCAATTTATCCCACGGCGTACGCCGAACGGCCGATGGGCAGAGTACGATCTTTCCTCCCTTCGCCTGCTGATCAATTGTTCCGAGCCGGTCCGGACCACGAGCATGAGTGAGTTTCAAAAGGCATTCTCCGTTTCCAGTGCGGTGCTGCAGTCCTCTTACGCAATGGCGGAGAATGTTTTCGCGGTTACGCAATCTGACAACGAGCGCGGCCCGGCGACTCTGTGGGCCGACGGAGTGCAATTTCGCAATGCTCATCGCATTGTTCCGGTTTGCAAGGCAACTGCCGGCGCTGTCGCGTTTATGTCATCGGGGCGGCTTCTGCCGAATCAAAAAGTGCGGATCATCTCCGAGTCCGGTACGACGTTCGACAGCGACTTTGTCGGCGAAATAGTGATTCAAAGCGATTGCCTGTTCGACGGCTACTACAATCGTCCGGACTTGACGGAACAAGCGATCGTTGATGGCTGGTATCACACGGGCGATCTCGGGTTCTATCACGATGGCGAACTTTATGTCGTCGGCCGGAAGAAGGATCTGCTGATTATCGGCGGCGAGAATATATATCCGCAGGACATCGAAGAAATTGTTGGCGGCCATGCCTCGGTCCACGATGGGCGCGTCATTGCGATGGGGCTGTACAATCCGAATCTTGGGACGGAGGAAATTGTGGTGGTCGCTGAATTGGTGGACGAGGAAGAACTCGCCAACTCCGTTGCACTCGAAGGCGAGATTCGCGGCGCAGTGGTTTCCGGACTGGGCGTTGCGGTGAAGAAGATCTTTTTGAAACCGCCAAAGTGGATTGTGAAAAGCACCGCCGGAAAAGCCGCGCGTGCGGCCACCCGAGAAAAGCTGCTGCGTGAGCATCCGGAGTTGAACGCGCATGCGGACTTGGATCAGGAGAACACATCGAAATGACCGCAGACGAGCAGCAGATGGTTGAGCACATAGTCGAGTTGATTCGCAAACCTGGAGTGACGATCAATGAAAACACGCCGCTCGTCTCTTCCGGTCTCATCGACTCTATGGAGTTGGTTGATCTTCTGCTAAGACTTGAGGATATTACGCACCGCCGCATTCCGGCGGGCAAGGTGCAGCCCAAAGATATGGACACGGTCGCTAAAATGTTCGCCACTGCCGAGCGAGTCGGGAAGCCGCGCTAGCAAGGATTTACCATCCCGAAGCAGCTCTCGTTGCGACGGTGACATGTATTGCCTCGGTCGCGGTTAGCCTTATAATGAGCGACGCGTGCCCGGGGCTGAGCACTCCGCAGTCGCGCTACGTTTTGCACCCAACGATCGCCTATGAGTCTGGGCTTATGAGCCAAACTCTGCGAGCTGTATCCGCCGACCTTGAGGACGTTGCCGCCGCCGTGCCGGAAGTCTCGGTCGTGCTGCCCTGCCTGAATGAACGCGAGACGGTCGGCATTTGCGTGGCCAAGGCTGTTACCGCACTGCGCGACGCGGGGATTCAAGGCGAAGTCATTGTCGCCGATAACGGATCGACCGACGGCTCCGTGGAGCTTGCGCAGGCTGCCGGCGCCAGAGTGGTTCCTGTCGCGCAGCGTGGATATGGAAATGCGTTGCGGGGCGGGATTCAGGCTGCATGCGGCACTTATGTTCTGATGGCGGACTCCGATGACAGCTATGATTTCGGACATATTCCGCGGTTTGTGGAACAGCTGAGAAATGGCTCCGAGCTTGTGATGGGCAACCGCTTTCGCGGCGGCATTCAGAAGGGAGCCATGCCTCTTCTGCACCGCTATCTGGGGAATCCCGTGCTGACCGCGGTCGGACGCCTTTTCTTTGGCTCGCCTTCGCGTGATTTTCACTGCGGCATTCGCGCCTTCCGGAAAGACAGCTACGAGCGCATGGGCATTCGCTCGACCGGTATGGAGTTCGCCAGCGAGATCGTCGTCAAGGCCAGCTTGTTACAGATGAAGGTGAGTGAAGTTCCAACCACTCTTTCGCCCGATGGCCGTAGCCACCCGCCGCATTTGCGCACCTGGCACGATGGATGGCGCCATTTGCGCTTTCTCCTGATGTACAGTCCGCGATGGCTGTTTTTGTATCCCGGCATCACATCCATCTTGGTCGGGCTCGCGGCCTGTGTTTGGCTCATGCCCGGGCCGCGCCGGGTCGGCAGCATCGTTTTCGATGTCCACACGCTCGACTACGGTTTCGCATCAATTCTCGTGGGATTTCAGCTGCTGGCTTTCGCCGTGTTCACAAAAGTCTTCGCCATTACCGAAGGACTTCTGCCCGAGGATCCACGGCTGAACCGCTGGTTCAAACACGTCACGCTGGAAACGGGGCTGGTTATCGGCGCATTGTTCGTGATCCTCGGACTTTCCGGTTCCATCTTCGCGCTCTCCAGTTGGGCGCGGACCAGCTTCGGTCCGATTACTTCCGAAAATATTCTTCGCATCGTCATGCTTTCGGTTTTTTCGTTGACTCTCGGGCCGCAAATTATCTTCAGCAGCTTCTTTCTCAGTATTCTCGGCTTGCGCCGCCGTTGACCATGTCCCCAGCCGAATTCGATTCCTTCGCGAAAAGTTACGAACAGGACCTGGCCAAATCGCTGGCAGTCACCGGCGAGACGCGCGAATTCTACGCGCAACAGCGAATCGATTGGACGGCGGAGTGTTTATCCCGACTGAAACATCGCGTGCGGCGAATTCTGGATTATGGCTGCGGCGATGGCGCGAACGTGCCCATGCTCGCTTCAAAGTTCGAGGCAGAGCAGGTCATCGGAGTGGATGTTTCCAGCGCTTCGATCGCTGTAGCCCGGCAGTCCCACGCCTCGCCGGCATGTTCTTTTTTTTGCCTCGAGGAATTTGCGCCGAAGGGCGAGCTGGATCTCGTGTTCACGAATGGAGTTTTCCATCACATTCCCCTAAGCGAGCGGCGCGCTTGCCTGCTGGCGATTCGGCAATCTTTGCGGCCGGGAGCGGTTTTCGCATTCTGGGAAAATAATCCGTGGAATCCGGGCACTCGCTATGTCATGTCGCAATGCGCTTTTGATGAAAACGCAATTACCATTAACCCACCGAAGGCGCGCAGAATTCTCTCGGAAGCCGGGTTCAAAATTGTGAGAACAGATTCACTTTTCTATTTCCCTCGCCAACTCGGTTTTCTGCGTCCGATGGAGCGCTGGCTTCGAGGGTTACCTTTGGGAGGGCAATACCTGGTACTGTGCCAGAATTCTCCAGAGTAAGTGCGGGGGTGAAGAGGCTATGGTTTGACAGGCTGCGCGCTACAGCTCGTCGTTGCTTGACTCATCGCGTACTGGCAACGCCAGCGGAAGCCATTGGGATCGTGCAGACCGTAACCCCACACGCGAAAGAAGAGCATGCCGCCTTCGACTTGTGAAGCCTCGACAAAAACGTGATCGTTTGCGCGCAGATGTTCTCGCAATTCGACGGGAAGTTGTCCAATCAGCTGCGATTTATCGAGAAGAATCGCTAAGGCGGCGTGATCGCGCGAAAAAACCAGTGTCCGCGATGTTCTCTTGCCGACATACTGCGTAACTAATAAGAACTCGTTTTCGCTCCACGCCACGGCTGCCTCGCCCATGTAATCGCACAACTTCCGCGAATGATGAGTTGTCAGGTCGATAAGCCAGAGAGAGTGAAATGTCCCGACAAAATCGGAGTCGGATGCTTCGCGGTCGGAGCTCCGGACAGCAAATCGGCGATCCGGAGCAATCAGTTCGCCCGCCTTTGCCAAATACGACAAATTGCGCAATGACCGGCGCTGCGTTTTGAAGCACGGCCACAGCAAGCAGTGCAAGCTTGAGGCACGAAGGGCGCATGCTGAGATGCATGATTCCCATTTCAGCCGATGCGCCCCAAATTGGTTGTGACTTGCCTCACAAAGCGGATTACTTCGGTGTTCTTTCCGGTTACCTTATCGCTGTTCCCGGATCACTGCCGAGTCCAGGTGGTTGACCACAGAAGCGCTGGCAGCAGCTTCTTCCAGCATTTGGCTGTGCTCCCATTCCGTCAGCATCATCATGGCTTTGATATGGAAGTGAGACTCTTTTTGGGCATCGTCGATGCGAATCAGCATCTCGTTTTTCTGCAGCTTGAACTTTGTTTCCTCCGCTAGCGGAAGAAGCTGATCTGAGGTCTTCCCACTAGCTAATTACGTAGACGACTTTGTCGGACAGCAGAACGTATTCCGGGCATTGGCCGCCGGAGTCGAATTTGGCGCCGCCCGACATCGCCACCATGAATCCATGATCAGCCGGCATGCAATCCGTCATCCGCATGCGCACAATCGTTCCCAGGTCATTTCTGTTGGTTTGCGCGGTAAGAACAGCAGAGCTGCAACACAACACCATCAGCACGAATACGCGTTTCATAGTCTCCTATCAGTGGCTGTCAGCGGAATCGAAATATCCGGCACGGCAGCGGAAGTTCAGGTTGAGGTTGTGGGTGGGTAGAATTCGAACTGCGTGGAATCCGAGACTGGGGTAAGGAAGCTTGTATGTCACCTCGTAACTGGAGCGAAAATCCTGGAGCACGCTGCCGAAAACGGCGTTGGCGCCATCCCGAAGGCGAAACGAATGGCCTCCGGTGAGCAATGCGAGCTTTTCGAGGAAGACCGCGCCCGAGGAATTTGCGGCGGGCATGAGATTGACGGTATAGACCTGAACATCGCTGGCGACGAGGGTCTCAATGGCATCATCGGCGGAGACCCTGCTGATCGTATCCTGACCGTCTGAGAAAAGGATCACAACTCTTCTGGTGCGACTGTCGCCAGCCTCGCGCAACACCGCCGCAGATGCAGAGAGGCTGTCATACAGCGGAGTGGAACCCCCTGGGGCAATCGATGCAAAGGAACTCTCCGTCTGCGAGCTACTACAGTTGTTTTTGCAGATCACCGTGGGTTGCGTGGCTTGAAACGTGAGTAGCGAAAGACTCTCGTGCAGGCAGGCCGGAGGTTCGTGAGATGATTTCGAAAGTCGCGCGAATTTCCTGCTGGAAGCGGGTAGAAACCGAACTGCTGGCGTCCACCAGGATGGCCATGTCCAAACGTGTATAGTCGGCACGTCTAAAGCTGCGGAAGTTCCTGACGATGAAATCTTTGTCGACCACCGCGAAATCAGTGGCTTGCAGGTCGGCGATAGCATGCTGATTCTGGTCGGTGGCGGAGAAGGTAAGCTGAACTTCGGAAACCTGCGAACGATAAATCGGGGCAGCATAATCGGGCGCTGGCTTGCCTCCAGGCACGCCAAAGGCCGGCAGGCCAAACAGAAGAGTCAGAAACGCCCAGGTCCGGGGGAAGGCGAAGGATCGCGCCACTCAGGCTATATCGGCAACGGAAGGGAAACTTTAGAGCATAGGCCTTCGTTTCTTCGTTACCCGCGATATCAATCTGCGCTCGCCAACCCATTAGTTGGCAGTTGAGTTGCCACGTTTGCGCCGGAGAAAGTCGCGAGCACGCAGCGGGATTAACTAAGAGAGTTCTTACCTGGCTCGCCGTGTGGGAACCGACGTGCCTCTCATCAGGCGAAGCGCCACTGCGCAAATTAAGTAATGCTCACTTCGGTATAGGTTCCATGCACCTGCCGCAGCGCTTCGCAGATTTCCCCAACTGTTGCATAAGCGCGGACAGCTTCAATGATGCGTGGCATCGTGTTGGCGGGCGAAATCTTGCCGTTCGACTCTGCTTTCGGTTCCTGTGCCGCGGCTTTTTTCAGCGCATCAAGCGTGCGGCGTACGTCATCGTTTGAACGGCGGGCACGTAGCGCCTTCAGCTTTGCCGACTGCTGACGTGCGACGGCTTCGTCGATGTAGAGAATCTGTGGCGGTTCTTCCTCGATCGCAAACTCGTTCACGCCGACGATAATTTTTTCTTTCGCTTCAACTGCACGCTGATATAGATACGCCGCTTCAGCAATTTCCTTCTGCGGATACCCACGCTCGATGGCCTTCACCATACCGCCCATCGCATCCATTTTGCTGAAATAATCGAAGGTGCCCGATTCCATCTGCAGGGTTTGATTTTCCACGAAGTATGATCCGCCCAAGGGATCGACGGTCTGCGTTGCGCCCGATTCATAGGCGATAATCTGCTGCGTACGCAGCGCAATGCGGGCCGCTTCCTCGGTGGGCAGGGCAAGTGCTTCGTCATAAGAATCGGTGTGCAGCGACTGCGTGCCGCCGAGCACGGCCGCCAGTGCCTGCAGCGCGACACGCGCGATGTTGTTCATCGGCTGTTGTGCGGGCAGGGACACTCCTGCCGTCTGGGTATGGAAGCGCATCAGCCAGGTTCGCTGGTTCTTCGCGCCGAAGCGGGTCTTCATAACTTGCCCCCAAACCTTTCGGGCAGCGCGGTACTTCGCGATCTCCTCGAAGAAATCATTATGGGCGTTGAAGAAAAAGCTGAGCCGTGGACCAAATTCGTCTATGTCGAGCCCGCGACGCCGAGCCCATTCGACATATTCGACGCCGTCATACAACGTGAACGCCAGCTCCTGCAGCGCGGTCGAACCTGCTTCGCGAATGTGATATCCGCTGATCGAAATGGTGTTGAATCGCGGCGTGAATTTCGATCCAAATTCGAAGGTGTCGACCACCAGCCGCATCGAGGGAGCCGGGGGATAGATATATTCCTTCTGCGCGATGTATTCCTTGAGAATGTCATTTTGAATCGTGCCGGAAATCTTCTTCCAGTCCGCGCCCTGCTGTTCCGCAACCACCAGATACATGGCCCACAACACAGACGCCGGCGAGTTGATGGTCATCGATACCGTCGTTTTCTCGAGATCGATGCCGCCGAAAAGAATTTCCATATCCTCGAGCGAATCGATCGCGACGCCGCACTTGCCGACCTCGCCTTCGCTCGCAGGATGATCGGAGTCGTAACCCATCAATGTGGGCAAATCGAACGCCACAGAAAGCCCGCTGCCGCCATGCTCGAGAAGATATTTATAACGGCGATTTGTTTCTTCCGGTGAAGCAAATCCGGAAAACTGGCGCATGGTGAAAAGCTTGCCGCGATATCCGGTGGCGTGAATGCCGCGCGTGAAGGGCGCCTGCCCGGGATAGCCGAGATAATTCTCTTCGGTCCAGTCCGCTGGCAGATCGGCTTGCGTGTAGAGTCGTCGAATCGGAACGCCGGAAATTGTTGTGAAACGTGCCTGGCCGTGCTCATCGAGATTTATCCCGCTGGGTGCGCCGATCGGCCGCTCGGGATTTTTTTCCAGCGTAGGCGCAAGGGTTTTTTCAGCCCACTTCTTTTCCGCTTCCGTCGGACGACGATTTTCGAAAACGTCAGCGATCGGACTCTCGGCAACTCGCGGTGTCTTGGAAACTGTTGGCGGCTTTTTCTCCATGCGAACCCCGGTTCTGATTCGATGATAGGGAAGCGCGGGCGCGGGAGCAAGGTCACAGCCGGCTCTCAAAACGACCGGTCGGTCTGAGTCAGGTGACACCCAGCTGCCATGAATCGCTACCCTCCCACCGTCCGTGAGGGCGAATATTTGTCCTCCGATGGTATGCTGTAAGGCGTTTTTTGCAGGCCGACGCGATTCCACTGCAATGAAAAAAGTCTCGCCGCTTCGGTTTTGCTTCTAGCTTCTCTTGCGACCGTCAACTGCGGAAGCGGAGGCGGAGGGAGCACCCAGTCCGAGCAGACGACTCAACCGAATTCTCCGCCCGGCGTTAGCTACTCTATGGTGACCTTACCGTCGGGTGGCTATCATTCGGGCTCGCTGGCGATTGCCGATTTTAATGGCGACGGAAAACCCGACATAGCCGTGTCGAATTTTTATTCGGGTACGATTTCAGTTTTTCTGAATCAAGGTGGTGGGCAGTTTTCGTCCCCGGTGGTGACCACGTTGCAGATCCCCAATACCGCGGGCGGGATCGCGGTCGGCGATTTCAACCAGGACGGCCGGCCGGATCTGATTGTGGCTACGGTTGCGGGAGACCAGGTAGATCTTGTGCTTCTCGGAAATGGCGATGGGACATTTACCCAGGTCGCCCCCATTCCAAACTCCTTTGGCTTTTCAAAAGGTCTGGTTGCGGATTTTAACGGCGACAAGCACCTGGATTTCGTGGGATGCAGCAACGGCAACATCAGCATCGCGCTCGGGAATGGCGACGGTACGTTCCAGCCAGTGAGCTATCTTCCTGCCGGGCCGTCTCCAAACTCATACTTCGGATGTGCGGCGGCAGATTTCAACGGCGATGGAAAACTCGACGTGTTGGGAGCGGATTTTACAAATGATCCCGACCTGATTTTTTATGCAGGGAACGGAGATGGCACGTTCCAGGGTGGGCTTGTAATTGCCTCGGGCAATGACGAACCGACTTCGATATCGACGGCTGACTTTGGCACCGGCACGATGGACATCCTAGTGGGCTTTGAATCGGGAGCGGCGTCCTATCTGTCGGGCAATGGCGATGGCGGGTTCAGTGGGTCCAGCGGCTTCGCATCTGGCTCCAGCAACAATTTGGGCGCAACGGTTTTGGCCGTAGATCTTAACAACGACGACAAGATCGATGCCGTGGCTAGCAGTTACTCCGTCGGCACCTTGCAACTCGTGCTCAACTCAAGCGGCAGTGGCTTCCAAGCCTCCACGTCCTACAATTACGGGCTGGCCGCAGGCTTAGCGGATGTGGCTACCGGGGATTTCAACGGAGACGGGTTGCCTGATGTTGTTGTTGTGAACAGCCAAACCAACCAGGTTACCGTGCTCCTTTCGCAGAAATAATCCCATCAGGTCCGGCTTATCTCCCTGCCTTCGCACATTTCCACGATACGTAGCCGGCATGGTAGAGAAGCGCAGCCCTGCGCGGCCATCGAGAAATCCAAGGCTGGTGAGAATAGTTGCAGATAAAGGTTGGCAGCGAGCGCCTAGTTAATTGCCATCCACAAGCCGGAATCGTATGGCTCGAGTCAACTCCGGCGACCACAGGGCGAGATGTTGCCGGAGATCGCGATGATTGATTTCATCGGCGGCTACATTGTAACGAGCCAACAGCTCGCGCGGATCAAGCATGCAGTCGATCAGCACCTTGCGGCCGTAGCGTTTTTCGACGATGACCGCCATCTTATAGCCCACGGTGTACCAAGGACCTTGCTCTCCGAAAAATGTGTATCCTTTTTCGTCGATTTTGTCCTTGCTCGCCAAAGTTCCATTGATCACATCCAGAAAAAACTCCTGCAGCGATGCGAGGTCTTGATTGAAATTTGCCATGTCGTGCTTCCAGCGCGCCTGATCCTGGGAGGAACTCGTCGCCTGCGGATCGACATCCGGACCACCGGCCGCCGCCAGCATAGCGAAGCCTTCGCCGAAAGCGCCCATCCAGTCGACTGCAGGCTTCACGTTCGTCGGCAAGTCTTTTTGCCGCTCCTCCGCGAGCGGCCCTACGCTGGAGAAGCCAATGTGATGCAACTCATGCGCCACAGTGTTCTCAAAATTTGCTGCGGACTCCTCGGGATCGAGATAGAGGAAGATCGTCGGATCCGTTTGAGTATCGAATACAAAACTGTTCGTCTTGGGCTTGATGACCGGAAAAACTTTGGCTTTGATGACGGCGTGTTCTGGCAGGTAGCTGAGATCCCGGCGCGCGGAAGCGATCAGATCTTTTTGCTTCCATGCATCGAGCGTTTGACGCAGCGCAGAATTCTTTGACAACAATTCAGGAGAAAGCACAAATTTCTTAAAATCGTCGTCGGTGAAGTCGCGGTGCATGCTGGCTTCGCGCTTTTTCAGGCGAACGTAAGGTTCGGTGGCAAAAAGATTCTGCCAATCGGCATCTGTGATGGCGGTTCCAGCAGAACGCTTGTCGAGAATCGCGAGTACCGCCTCGGCTTCGCTCGTATCGAGGCGTAGCGCGATGCGGCTGGCATTGTCGGATGGCACTTGTGCATCGAGCGAAGCCAGCGACGATAGGAGCGCGAATGAGATAGCGATGACAAAGCGGGATATGGACACAAACCCTCCTGCAAGCTTGGACGACGCAAGGTGTCTAGAGGTGAGCACACAGAGTTACACGGCAGTTGAAGCCGTTTCCGATGACGAACATCACGAATCCCGCTTGCGGCTCATCTCCCACGCCTTCGCGTATTTCCACGATACGTATCCGGCATGGTACATGTGCAGGAGCAATCCCTCGCGGCCATCGAGAAATCCGAGGCGAATGAAATAGTTATAGATAAATGTTAAAAGTGGCCGAAAAACGATGTCGGACAAGCTAAAAGTCGTGTGCCCTTTGCCCACGGCCAACTTCGCGCCAAGAGACGAATAGCGATTCATGTGGCCGAGATACAGCGTGAGATTGGGATATGTGTAATGCACAATCGCGTTTTCAAACTGCTTTGTCGTCTGGGGGATGTCGGGCTTCAGGTCGCAACGATCATGCGGATCGTGCCCGGCCACAAATCCCTGGCCGCGACGAAACAATCGCAGCTTGGGATCGGGATAAAAGCCGCCATGCTTCATCCACCGGCCGAGGAACAAGTTCTTGCGCGGCAGCCAATAGCCGCTCGCAGCGTTGGGGTCGGCAATGGCCGCACGTATCTCCTGGGCCAGCCCCGGGCTGATCTCCTCGTCGGCATCGAGCAGCAGCGTCCAATCCTTCGTACATAAATCGAGGGCGTATTGCTTTTGCGCGACGTATCCGCGCCAGGGCTCAACGATTACACGCGCTTTGTACTCTCGCGCGATTTCGCAGGTGCGATCTTTAGAGCCGGAATCGACCAGCACAATTTCATCAGCCCAACTCACGCTCGCGAGAGTGCGGCTGATATTTGCTTCCTCGTCCATCGCTACAATGGCCACGGAAAGTGTCATAACCATCAGTCGGATGTTCCGAGTTGCGAGTCGCGAATTCTAATTCTCATCTCCGAAAACACAAACATGATCAGCACCAGCAACTCCGGCTCCATCGGGTGTCGATAGCGCGCGTGCGGGAACACGAAATAATAAACGGCCGGATACGCAATAATCAGCCACGCGAAAAGCGATGCCCCGGGCCGCTTCTGCCGTAATGCCCGAACCAATCCCCAGATCGCCAGCACCGACGTGGCGAGAAATGCCGAACTGCGAAAGTCGATCCAGCCGACGCTGCTGGTCGGGCGCGGTACTCCATTCCAGAAGTAAAAGAAGCGCTTCATGCTGATTACGGCGAGACGCCCGGGATTCGCACGAATCCAGTCGAACGCGCTGCGTTTGCACTCGGCCGCATAGGCGAGTTCTCCCATGTGCTGAAATTTCCCGAGTTCAATCTTATTCAGATTCGGCTGCAGGTAAGGCATTAGCATGCCATCCGCGTAAGGCCCGTTGCCCAGGCGAAACTGCAAGCCAAAATCATCGCGGATGAAAACGAAGTGTCCAAAGACTTCATAATTGCGAATCAACCACGGCGCCAGAACTGCAAAAAACGTAACCGATGACAGAATCACGCCGGCCAGCGACGCAAGCCCGTTGCGATATCGTTGACGCCAGATCCACAAACCGCAGACGGGAAGAAACATCAACATGGTCGGATTGGCCAGCGCACCCACGCCGTACAAGGCACCGAATAGTATCCAGCCGCTGAGGCCCGGCCAATCGACCAATTCGAGAGCGAGAAGAAACGTACACGCAAGCACCAGGGGAGTGAAAGTCGTATCCCAAATCCAATGGATCGACCAATACCACACATAGGGATTCAATGCCCAACCGTATGACGACCACAATGCGACCCGCTCACCGAAAGTCCTGTGGGCAATCCAGAAAATCGGGATCGTGGTCAAAGCAGCAAGCAAGCTGTTGACCGCGAGAAGTACCCAGGCCGATGTCAGGCTGTAAATTCCGAATATTTTGAAAACGCCGCCAATCAGGTACGGATACAGCGGAGGCTCCCAGGCCGAAGGCCCCGTGTTGCCTTCGTACGGGCTGCTGAATCCTTGCCCTTCGGCAATCGAGCGTCCGATGCGTCCCATCTCGAAGCCAAAGCCGAAGTGATCGTCTCCCGTCCGCATCCGATATTGATGGAAGATGCCGATCGCCCCCAATTGCAGCACGAAAGACAGAGGCAAAAGCCAGAGAAAAGATTTCGGCAGGGAAGGTCGCGCAACTCTCGCCATTGCGCGATAGTTTAACAGGCAAAACGCAACGTGGCTCTCCACCTAGCTGAATGTCCTCGGAATCGATCGATTGGGATTACATCTGACCACCTTGTGCAGACGGCGATCCGGTGCTCGACGGCTCGACGGGAGCGACATCCTGTCGTGGCACGACATAGGGTACATTGGGCAGGCGTTTGACCTCGCCGCGAGTGGCGTCGGCAACATCGATTCCGGCATGGTCGAGCAACAAACCGGTGGCGCGGTCAAGTTCAATGCGCGATTTCTCGTAGGCTGCCTTGGCAGAGACCAGATTCGATTCGCCCGTGGTGAGCGTAGCGGCATCCTGCAGAATCGTAACCTGCGTGGTGAGTCCGACTTTCAACTTTTGTTGATCGGCATTTAAAGTTTGACGCGCGAAGTCGACGGCAGCCTGCGCGGCTTCAACGGCAGCGCGATTCTGCCGGACGTCGAATTGCGCATTCCGCACTTCGATGCGCACCTGATTTTCCAGTTGCTGTAGTCGTACCTGGGCCTGGCGATATTCCAAATCAGCGCGCACCTGATTGGCCTGGGCCGCACGATTGCGCAAGGGAATTGTCAGCGAGACCCCCAAGCCCTTGTCGGGAGCTGTGGAGTTGACGAGCTGATTCAGCGTTGCTCCATAGCCGACCGAATAGGCATGCTGAAAAGGCGGCGGCGCAGTCGATTGCGTAAAGCAGTAGGTTGCAGTGCTGGGGCAGTTCGGGAGCAAAGAATTCACATCCCCACCCACCCCCGATCCGCCGTAGTACGCAAACGCCTGCAGCGACGGCAAGAGATCGTTGCGCACCGCCTTGGCGCTCAGATCGCGCGAGTTGAGATCGATACGCGATTCCACCAGCTCGGCACGATGATTGAGCGCCTGACTGATAAGATCCTGAATGGGAATCACCGGTTCTTGCTCCGGCAGCTGCATCGTAGAGGTGGGAATTACGTCGGCTTCCGCGAGAATCGGGTCTTCGATGCTGCGACTCACTGCGTTCTTCATCAGCAGCTGCTCCAGTTGCAGATTGTTCTGAGACAGAATCAGATTCTGCTGATCGGTTGCGACCGTGCTCTGCGCGCTCACGACCTGAATCGGCGGAGCCGTTCCTACCTGGGCCTGACGTTTCGCGTCGTCGAGAGCTTTCTGTGCGTAGGCGAGAGCCTCCTGCTGCACTCTGACGTTTTCGTATGCATATACCAGATCCCAATACATGTCCTCAATCTGATCGACGGTGGTGATTACCTGCAGTCGGAACGCAACGTCAGTGATTTCACGGTTATTCTTTGCGATGCGAATAAACCGCAAGTTGGGCAGCGACCCAAAGCCTTGCAACAGATTCTGCGTCAGGCGGAACTGAAAGGCGGAATTGATCAGCGGGGTAATTTCTGAGGTCGGCAGGTTTGAGGTGACATGGTTGTTGTTAAACGCCGCGGTCAACGATGTGCCCCATTCAAATCCCTGGGTATAGGCGAAGTTTGCGGTGTAGGTGTTCGTGCTCGCGACGGGCACAGGACTGAACAGGCTCGTCGATTCCGTCTGGTTCCTATCCAACTGCAGCGTGCTGGTGATCTGCGGATCGAATGCAGTGATCGGCGCGCCGATGCCCAGCGTTGAACTGACCAAGCCATTCGTGCCCGTACCGATGCCGCTTGCGGCGACCGTGGTGCCTCCAGTGCCGGAGCCGACGGTGCCGCCAAGTCCGCCCACGCCGCCGCCGGGCGTATTCTGCACGATCCCGGCATTGACGCCGAGAATGCTGGCGCCCGATTTCGCTCGCAGAAGGTCGGTCGCCGCGATGTTCAGATTGTAGCGGGCAAGATCAATATCGAGATTGTTCTCGAGCGCCAGCGCGATTGCGTCGTCAATAGAGAGATAGATTTTTCCGTCATGCATCAACGAATCGATACGCGACGAGTTGCCCAGGTTGGGTGGAGGGACTTCCTGGGCGGAATAAGGCCGGAGAATGTGCGGAAAGGCCGGCCGTGGAACGGAATAATCTTGAAAAGTGGCGCCGCGTTGTGCCGGCTGTGGCGCCGGCGGAGGCACAGACTGTGCCGTTGAAGCCGGCTGCTGTGCTTCAACAAGAATGGGAGTGGTCAAAATCAGAGCGGCGAACGCGACAACTTGCGCAAGACGCTCGGCAGAACGCAAACGCGGCAAAAGCATGATTGTTCTCCTGATTGAAGGACGATGCTGCTCATTTTTTGACGGCCGGACTGCTCAACGGTTTCTGTATTACGCTGCCCAATGCCAACAAAGGAATCTTCCATCTTAGCGAGAGAAGTTTCACGAAAGCCGGGAGGGATTGTAAAGAATTGTTGAGACGGCACACCGAGGTAAGGGCATGGCCCGTTCGCAAGATTCTCCCAAAAGAATTGGCGCGGCGTTGTTAGCCCGCGCCTTTTCGAGTACAGAGTCTCGACATGCAGCGATAGTGCGACTGCCTGTATGCCCGTCGTTATTGTTGCGGCGGCGTAGTGGCCGATGGCAGCTCTTTGCGGGGCGCGACGTAGGGAACGTTCGGCATCCGCGTGACCTGGCCGCGGGCGGCATCGTCAATGCTGATGTTCTCGTGATCAAGCAGCGTCCCAATAGCGCGATCCAGTTCGATGCGCGATTTTTCATAGGCAGCCATGGCCGACAGCAAGGTTGATTCTGCCGTGGCCAGCGCGCTGCGCGTCTGCAAAACCGCTGTCGTCGTCGATGTGCCGAACTGATATTTCTTCTGCTCGGCATCGAGCGACTGTTTCGCATAGTCCACCGCAGCCTGCGCCGATGCGACGCTGGCGCGATTTTGCTCTACACCAAACTGGGCATTGCGCACTTCAATGCTGACGCGGTTCTCCGTCTGCTGCAGCGCCATTTGCAACTGGCGGTATTCAAGTTCGGAGCGGATTTGCGCTGCCTGCGCGGCGCGATTGCGGATGGGAATATTCAAGTTCAGGCCGATGCCTTTATCGGGGTTCGTCGAGTTTACCATCTGATTCAGGGTGCTTCCGATGGGAGTGGTCGGAAAGCTGAAGTCCAGACCGCTCGGACCTCCGGTTGGGCTGGCGCACCCAAACTCGTCCTGTAGCTGGGTAGGGGGATTAGCGCACACCCCAAGGGGATTCTGGGTGCCGCCGACTCCTGCTCCACCGTAGTAGGCAAATAAGTTTAGGGTCGGAAGCAGTGCGCTGCGAACGGACTTATTGCTCTCCTCCTGACTATTCAGCTGAATACGTTGCTCGACCAGTTCGGCCCGGTGGCGCAGAGCGTCGTTTACCAGGTCTTCCGTGGGCTGAATCTGCTCGTTTTCCGGGAGTTCCATGGTTGAAGTGGGCACCACTTCGGCGGTCGCCAGAATCGGATCGTGCAGTGTGCGGCTCAGCGCATTCTTCATCAATAGCTGCTGCAACTGAAGGTTTGTCTTGGCTACGGTCAGAGCCTGTTGGTCCGCAGCGACCGTGCTCTGCGCCCGTACGGCTTCAATCGGGGCCAGACTGCCAATTTCCACCTGCTTCTTTGTATCCGAAAGTGTTCGGTCGGAAAAAGCCAACGACTCTTCTTTCACGCGTTGATTTTCGTATGCGTAGACCAGATCCCAGTACATGTTTTCGATCTGATCGACGGTTGTCGTGACCTGCAGGCGGAACGCCACATCCGAAAGTTCGCGATTGTTTTTCGCAATACGGATGAAGCGAGTATTGGCGGGCAATCCGAACCCTTGCAGGATGGGTTGGGTCAACTGAAACTTGAAGTTCGAGTTCAGTGCTGGGCTTACCGCGGAGAAAAAACTGTTGGTAGTTTGCCGTTGGTTATTGAAGCCAACAGAAATGTCCGTGCCCCAATGAAAAGCCTGGGTGTAAGTAAAACTCACTGTGCCGGTGTTCTGAACCAGGTGCTCAGCAGGCGGGACCCCTTGAAAGATGCTGACTGCCGTCTCGGAAAGATGATCTTCCTGCAGGGTTCCGGTAATTACCGGGTCAAAGCTGGTGATCTGCGGCCCCAGACCCAACGTCGACTGCACCAATCCCGCGGCGCCTGCGCCTGCGCCACCAGCGCCCAACGAGGTGCCTCCAGTTCCCGAACCAACCTCAGATCCCAGACCGCCCACGCCACCACCGGGAGTGTTCTGCACGATGCCGGTATTAACACCGAGCGTGGTCGCGCCCGACTTTGCGCGCAGCACATCCGTATCGGCGATGTTCAGGTTGTAGCGCGCGATTGCAATATCAAGATTGTTTTCGAGCGCGAGCGCGATGGCGTCGTTCAGCGACAGATAAATCTTGCCGTCATGCATGAGCGAGTCGATGCGCGCTGTGTTCGCCAGATTCGGTGCAGCCACATGCCGCGGGGTGTACGGTCCAACCGGATTCGGGAAGTGGGAAACCGGCTGAGCGTAGTTGATCACCGGCAGCGGCTTCTGCTGCGATTGCGGGAGGGGCGCAGAGGGCGCCTCCTGTCCCCAGCACACCATCCCCCAGCACACCATGGCGCAGATCGCAACAACAATGGTACTGCCCAGTTTTCGGCTGTTACCAAAAAAACGTGCAAATGGCATCTACTCTTCTCCCATCGTTCATCAGTGCTAAAAATGAAGAACCTGCAACTAGATCCCTGGGTTACGTTAGACAGGCAAGCTCGACAAGCGACGACACGCGAACAAACCATGTCCTCAGTGGTTCAATACGCAAACTGCACCGGGAAGGTTCCGGGGAAATCCGACTCGATGACTACTTGATCTCCCATTCGTAACGCAGCTTTGATCCATTTTGAGTGTGAGACTTTTCAGTATATCTGACCGCGAACCAGCCCTTCGCGCCCTCGCCGTTAAACTGGTACAGTTGCGCGAAGCACTAACTTTTTCATACGAAACAACTTGGAGTTTCTCGATTGGATGAGCATAGCCTAGCCCAGGACTCGAAAGTTCGTGCTCTAATCCTGATCTGATTGCCCATCGCCATATGCGCAATCTCAAACTGATTCTTGCATACGACGGCGCCGAGTTTTCGGGCTGGCAAGTGCAGCCCGATGCCGCTACGGTGCAGGGCACACTTGCCTCAGCCATTGGACGAATTACCGGCGAAAAGGTCTTGCCGCAAGGTTCAGGACGAACCGACGCAGGAGTGCATGCGCTGGCTCAAGTTGTGACTTTTGTCACGGAGTCGTCGGTCTCCACCGAAAATTTTGTCAAGGCGTTGAATGACATTTTGCCCGCATCCGTGCGCGTGCTGGAAGCGGCTGAAGCACCGCCGGAATTTCACGCACGCCATTGCGCGCGCGCCAAAACTTACCGTTATCGCATTTACCGCGATGCGATTTGCCCACCCTTTCTCGCGCGCTACGTCTGGCACTATCCTTACCGGTTGGATGAAAACGCGATGGCGCATGCCGCTGGCTTCGTAATCGGTGAGCACGACTTTACCTCTTTCGCCGCGGTTGATCCTGAACGCGGACGCGAGCGCGAGCCGGTTTCAAATGTGAGGGAAATTCTCTCGTCGTCGTGGCTGCGAGACGGGGAGGAGTTGATTTATACGGTTCGAGGAACGGGATTTTTGCACCACATGGTCCGAAACCTCGTCGGTACCTTCATTCTTGTCGGCAAAGGAACAATGCAGGTTGACGATGTACCTCGCATCCTCATGGCCCAAAGCCGCGCGGCCGCCGGGCCCACCGCACCGGCGACCGGTCTGTGCTTAGTAAGCGTCGAATACTAATGTCCGGACAAAAGAAATACTCCATTTTGTGATGACGGTGGATCTCGACCGCGCTCTCAGGCAGCAATTCCACGGCTAAGATTCGCTTTTGCTATCCTTGCGCGTGCGGCAAATTCATTGGAGCGCGTGGCTGTTCGTGGTCCTTTCTGCGATTCTGCAGGTGCTCATCTTTCCCCTTCCGGGCGTTTATGTTCTTTCCTGGATAGCCTTAACACCCCTGATTTTGGCTCTGCTGCGGGCGCGCCCAGCTGGCGAACTCGAGGTCGATGGCGCGGTGCGGTTGCGGCCGACGTCTGCGTGGCAGGGATTTTTGCTCGGCTGTGTGTGCGGGATTTTGTGGTACGCGGGAACGTGTTACTGGATATTTGACACGATGCGGCTGTATGGCGGGCTGAGCGCGGGCATGGCTGTGCTGGCGCTGTTTCTTTTCTGCTGCTATCTCGGACTGTATCACGGCGTGTTTGGATTGCTGGTGAGTTTGCTGGCGAGATCGCGAGATTATCGGTGGGCGCTTGTGACGGCTCCGTTGTTGTGGGTTGCGGTGGAACTGGCGCGCACACGCATCACGGGATTTCCGTGGAATTTGCTGGGCACCGCCCAAGTGGATAATTTTGCACTCTGCCGCATTGCAAGCTGGACGGGCGTCTACGGGATTTCGTTTGAGATTGTGCTGGTGAACGTCGCGCTGGCCGCGGCGTTTCTGGTCCCGAAAGAAAAACGCGGCGCGATGCTGGCAGCAGCATTGGCGGCCGCAGCCGTACTACAGGCGGGGAGATTGGTCGAGGCTCCGGCCGCGAAGGGAGATCGTGCCGCGCTGCTGGTGCAGCAGAATATTCCAGTGGCGGCGAACTGGGATGCGAATAACTTTCAGCAAACTTTGAAAGAGCTGTTGGATTTGAGCATGAAGAGTGTATCGGCGCAGAAAGTGGATTTAATCGTGTGGCCGGAATCGCCGGCCCCGTTTTTCACGAACGATGCGCGCTTTCGAGATGCGATCAGCAAGATGGCGCGGCAGACCAACGCATGGATTGTCGTGGGAGCGATTGGCGCTACCGGCTCGGAAGCAGCCCTAAACGTGAAGGAGTACAATTCCGCCGCATTGATCAGCCCCAATGGCGATTGGACCGGGCGCTACGACAAGGTGCATCTGGTGCCGTTTGGAGAATATTTGCCGTTCCCCAGCCTGTTTGGGTTTGCGGGCGGGCTGACGAAAGAAGTTGGTGAGTTCGGGCGGGGCGCTTCGCGCAGGCCGCTGGACGCGGGCGGGAGGAAGCTCGGAGTTTTCATCTGCTACGAATCGGTTTTTCCCGATGAAGTAAGGCAGTTTGCCGACAACGGTGCGCAGGTCTTTGTCAACATTTCCAATGACGGGTGGTACGGCGACAGCGGTGCATACGCGCAGCATTTGAACCAGACGCGCATGCGTGCGATCGAGAATAATCGCTGGCTGCTGAACGCGACCGATACGGGAGTGACGGCGTCGATCGATCCCGCGGGGAGACTGGTGGCGAAAGCTCCACGCAAGATGAGAACGGCGCTGCTGGCGCCATACGGGCTCACTTCGGTAACGACCTTCTACACGCGGCACGGCGACTGGTTCGCGTATGCGTGTGCGATAATTTCTTTGGGCGCGCTGGTGGCGCGCTTCGTATTTCCTGAAAATCCCAAATCAAAACAAGTGGAAGAAAGCTGAAACTTCGTGATCAATCAAGAACTGGAAGTCGCTTACGAAAAGTTGAGCAAGAAGGTGCACGAACTTCGGGAGTATCTTTGACGCGGCCAAGGTTCGTCCGCAGCTCGCCGAAGTAGAAAAGCAGGCCTCCAACCCGAATCTGTGGTCGAATCCGCAGAAATCGCAACAGGTGATGCGCGAGAAAAAGCGGCTGGAGCATGTGCTCGCAACCGACGCCGACCTGGCTCGCCGTGGCGAGGATATTTCCGCCTATTTCGACCTGGCAAAGGAAGGCGAGAACGTCGATGCCGACCTGCATCGGGAGATTGACGCGCTGAGTGCGGTGATCGAGAAGCTGGAAACCGAGACACTGCTCTCGGGCGACAACGATGCGCGCAATGCGATTGTGACGATCCATCCGGGCGCGGGCGGGACCGAATCGCAGGACTGGGCCGACATGCTGCTGCGCATGTATTTGAGATGGGCCGAGCGGCAGGGGTTTGAGACGGTTTTGTACGATTACCAACCGGGCGAAGAAGCAGGACTGAAGTCAGCGACGTTCGCGGTGAATGGCGAGTATGCATTCGGGCTGCTGCAGGGCGAAATTGGTGTGCACCGGCTGGTGAGGATTTCTCCCTTCGATCAGGCAAAGCGGCGGCATACCTCGTTTGCCAGCGTTTTTGTGTCGCCGGAGATTGATGACAGCATTGAGGTGGTGATCAAGCCGGAGGAAATTCGCGTCGATACCTACCGGTCGAGCGGCAAGGGCGGGCAGCACGTGAATACGACCGATTCGGCGGTGCGCATTACGCACCTTCCGACAGGGATCGTGGCCAGTTGCCAGAACGAGCGCTCGCAGCACAAGAATCGCGAGCGCGCGATGAGCATGCTTCGCTCAAAGCTATACGAATATGAGATGGAAAAGAAGCGCGAGGCGACTAAAAAGATCGAGGATTCGAAGCTCGACATCGACTTCGGATCGCAGATCCGGTCGTATGTGCTGCAGCCCTATCGGCTGATCAAGGATCATCGCACGAAGACGGAAGTGGGCGACGTGGATCGCGTGCTGGATGGGGATTTGCAGCCGTTTATCCGGGCGTATTTGCTGGCGCGGCGAGGAGAGAAGCAGTAGCTGAAGACATGGCGAAAAATCTTCAACCACAGAGGACGCAGAGGGCACAGACACATGTAAAGCTGGGTCCGCGATTTTTTCGCGCGTTGGCGTTTGCGGCGGAGAAGCACAAAGGACAGACGCGGAAGGCTTCGTCGATTCCATATCTTGCGCACCTGATGGGAGTTGCGTCGCTGGTACTGGAAGCTGGTGGCGATGAGGATCTGGCGATCGCCGCTTTGCTGCACGATGTCGTCGAGGACTGCGGCGGTAAGCCAATGCTTAGAGAGGTTCAACGACGATTTGGGGCACGCGTGGCCAAGATGGTGGACGGGTGCACCGACGCCTATGGCGAGCCCAAGCCGCCATGGCGCGCACGAAAGGAGAATTACATTCGTCACCTGAAAGAGGCGGATGGGGATACGCGACTGGTTTCCGCTGCGGATAAACTGAATAATGTGCGGTCGATTCTGAGCGACTACCGTGAAATCGGCGAAGTGATTTGGTCGCGCTTCAACGGCGGGCGCGAAGGAACACTGTGGTACTACCGGACGCTGCGAGATGAATTTCTGCGGAGCAAGCCCAACCGCATTACGCGCGATCTGGAATTAGCAGTTTGTGATTTGGAGTCATTGACGGAAAAGCTGCGAGCGATTGAGCAGTGAGTGGCGAGCAAACGTCGTTCGCACGCTCACAACTCATGGCTCATAACCTAATTATGGCACGCATGATCGATCAAATCCGGGCTTCGAAGCTGCCTTCGGGCATGATGCAGTTTGCCGCTCGCGGTGCTCTCCAGGTGCCGTCAGCGGAAAATATTGAAATTCTGGTTCATCTCGCAGTGCACAACAAGGTTTTTGGCGAACTGGCGCGGATGACGCTGGCGGGGTGGGACGAGAAGGCATCGCGGGCGGCGGCGGCCGATCCCCAGACTCCGCCGGAAGTGCTGAATTACATGATTTCGCCCGATAACCTCCGTCCGGCGCTGCTCCCAGAACTGCTGGAGAATCCATCGCTGCCTCAGGAGCAGATTGTGAAGCTCGCAGTTTTAGCGGGGCGAGAGACGATTGAGGCGCTGCTGAAGAGCACGCGAGTGCGCTCGCTGAAGACAGTGCTGGAAACGCTGAAAACGAATCCATATCTGAAAAAAGAGGAAGCGGAGGAGATCAAGCAAGCGTTCGCTCGTGGGGTAAGGCCCGCGCCGCCGGTTGGCGATGCGCTAGCACAGAAGGGTGCTCTGCCCGGTGCAGCGGAAGGGACAGCGAGCTCGGCCACAGATGTCTCGGTCGAACATGCGGCCGAACACGTCGAGGAAATTGCAGATCCTGAAGGCGACGAGTCGGTTTCGGTGTATATGACGGAAAACGCGACCGAGATCGCCGCGGAAGGGGAAAAGAAATTCCAGGCGATTGGCGGGATGATCGAGTTGGGATCGGAGTCAACGGAAGCCGAGGCGCCGCTGACGGTTGAGCAAAAATCTGCAGTTGCCACGCCGGCAGTTAGCAGTGCAGCGGTTGCGGCGGCGAAAAAACATTCTGCAAAACCGGAGCGGATGAATACGCTGCAAAAGATTAATTCGCTCGACGTAAAGGGACGCATTCAGCTGGCGTTGAAGGGAAACAAAGAAGAGCGCTCGATCCTGATCCGTGATGGAACCAAGGTGGTTGCGCTGGCGGTGCTGGAAGCACCGAAACTTTCTGATGGAGAAGTAGAGAAGTTTGCCAGCCAGAAAAATGTACTAGAGGCGGTGTTGCGGCAGATTCCGCTGAAGCGGCGCTTCATGAAGAATTACATTGTGGTGCGCAATCTGGTGGCGAATCCGCGCACACCGCTCGATTTGGGCTTGGGCCTGATGAAAAATTTGCTGGCGCAGGATTTGAAGAATCTTTCGGCGAATAAGGAAGTTTCGGAAACAATTCGCAAATTGGCGCTCAAGATGTTCAAGCAGAAGACGGAAGAGGCGAACAAGAAGAAGTAGTGCGGCAATCCATGGCGTCCCTGGCGCAACCCGATCCCATTGGCGATTTATTGAAGCGAGCGAAGACGATTGCTGTGGTCGGGCTGTCTTGCAATCCGTTGCGGGCGAGCTACGGTGTTTCGGCGTATATGCAGCAGCAGGGGTATCGGATTATTCCAGTCAATCCGGAGATTAAGGAATGCCTGGGCGAGAAGGCATATGCGTCGCTGCTCGATATTCCTGAGCAAGATGTGCCGGGGAAGATCGATATTGTGAACATCTTTCGGCGACCGGAATTCGTTGAGGAAGTCGTCGAAGAGGCGATTCAGCTGAAAGTGCCGGCGATCTGGATGCAGGAAGAAGTGATTCACCAGCAGGCAGCAGAAAAAGCGCGCCGGGCGGGCATTTTCGTAGTAATGGACCGGTGCATTCTGAAGGAACATTGCGCCCGCTTCCGATGACCGGACAATAAAATGACCAACCCATGAAATTGTGATACGTTGGCGGCGAAGGAGAAACTGTGAGTTCTGATCCTGTTCTGCCGCCGGGCGAGCCAGTTGCAACCTCCTCCACTTCCGAGACGAGTGAGCCTTTCCAAACGAGCGCAGGGCAGGTTTTGCGGCCTGAGGTCGCTCGGACTCCCAAGCCGTCAACTCTAAAAAAAATCTTTTGGGGCCGAGAAGGACTGCGCGCGGGCTGGAGTGCGCTGATCTTCATTGTGATATTTGCCGCACTGCTGGCCACGCCCATTCTGATCATGCTGAAGTTCGTGCATTCCGCCCACCGCGCGCAAGACATGCAGGTCATCCCACTGAAGCTGGGATACCTGAACGAAGGCCTGTCGGTGTTCGCGGTTCTGCTGGCGACCTGGATCATGGCAAAGATCGAGCGGCGCGGGCGCAATTACGGTTATGGCGGCGCCAACAAGTTCAGGCATTTTCTGCGCGGCCTAACGTCAGGCCTGGCGATGATCACGGTGCTGGTGTTCATTCTTTGGAAGAGCGGTCTGCTGGTGATTGAGGGCCGCTTGATCTTTGGTGGCGATGTCGCTCGATACGGTGGGTTGTGGCTCGGGGGGTTCTGCCTGGCGGGCGTGTTTGAAGAATCGTTGATGCGCGGGTTTCTTCTGTATACATTGACGCGGGGATTCAGCACGATTTATCAGCGGGCGTTCAAGACACAGCACAGCGCGGCGCTGGGATTCTGGACGGCAGCCACGATTCTCTCCATCATCTTTTTTCTCGGCCACACCAGCAATCCGGGAGAATCTCCAGTCGGGTTGCTCGGTGTGTTTTTAGCGGGAATGTTTTTCTGTTACAGCATATGGCGCAGCGGAGCGATCTGGTGGGCCATCGGGATGCACGCGGCGTGGGATTGGGGACAATCGTTTTTGTTTGGTGTAGCCGATAGCGGCCTGATGGCCGAGCATCACCTGCTGGCCACGCATCCACAGGGCACGGCCTTGCTCAGCGGCGGGACGACAGGACCGGAGGGCAGCATTTTGGCTCTGGCAGTGCTAGCAGTGGGGACACTCTTGATTCGCTTCACTTTGCCGAAGGGTCAGTACTACGAGGCTCTGCCGCAGGCGAACCTGCCGGAGACGCACCCGGTGGCGACGACTGCAAGCGTTTCCGCTTGATTTCTTCCAACCGCTCACGAATGCGCTTTTCGATGCCTTCATTGGTCGGCTGGTAGTAGACGCGCCCGCGCAGATTCTCCGGCAGGCACTCCATGTTGGCGACTTTTCCTTCCACGTCATGGGCGTATTGATAGCCCTTCCCGTAGCCGAGATTTTTCATTAGCGATGTTGGAGCGTTGCGCAAGTGCAGCGGAACCGGGTCGGCGGCGGTTTGTTCCACATCCTGTTGAACGTTGCCGTAGGCGGTGTAGAGCGCGTTGGACTTGGGTGCGGCGCAAAGATAGACGACCGCTTCGGCGAGGGCCAGATTGCCTTCGGGCATGCCGATGAAATCGACGGCGTCGCGGGCGGCCATGCAAAGCGACAGCGCATTGGGATCGGCGAGGCCGATGTCTTCCACGGACATGCGCACCACGCGGCGGGCGATGTAGAGCGGATCTTCGCCGGCTTCGAGCATGCGGCCAAGCCAGTAGAGCGCGGCGTCGGGATCGCTGTTGCGAACGGATTTGTGCACGGCAGAGATCAGGTTGTAGTGCTCTTCGCCAGTTTTGTCATAGAGCAGAATGCGCTTCTGCAGGGCGGTTTGGACGATGTCGTCGGTGATCTCACGCGGTTGCTCCCTGGTGGTTGCCCCACCATTCTCGCGTTCTATGCGAGAGGGTGGGGATTTCGCGAGGCCAGCGGCGACTTCCAACACGTTGTAGGCGCTGCGAGCGTCGCCGCTGGTGTAGCTGGCAATTTTCTTGAGTACGTCGTCGGACGCAACGTTCAGCTCGCCGAGACCGCGTTCGCGGTCGCTGAGAGCACGGCGAAGGAGCGCGACAATTTGATCCTCAGTGAGCGGCTGGAGCACGTAGACGCGGGTGCGGGAGAGCAGCGCGGAATTGATCTCGAACGAAGGATTCTCGGTGGTGGCGCCGATCAGGCGAATGTTGCCTTTTTCGACGTGGGGAAGAAAGGCATCCTGCTGGGCCTTGTTGAAGCGATGAATTTCGTCGATGAATACGATGGTGCGCGTGCCGTACTGGCGGGCGCGTTCGGCGTCGGCCATGACCTGCTTGATTTCCTTGATGCCGGCGAGCACGGCGGAAAATTCGATGAATTCCGCCTTGGTCATGTTGGCGATGATCTTGGCCAGCGTGGTTTTGCCAGTGCCGGGAGGTCCCCAGAAGATGAGCGAGCCGGTATCGTCGCGCTCAATCTGCACGCGCAGCGGTTTGCCGGGGCCGGTGAGATGCTCCTGGCCGACAAATTCGTCGAGCGTGCGCGGACGCATGCGATCCGCCAAAGGCCGCGTGGAATCGGCGGAGTGGGCCGGATTCGGGATGGGCTGAAAAAGACTCATGGCCGATCCTCTGGCAATTTACGGATGCCAGTTTTCAGGTGCCATTTCAGAGAGCAACCGCTCTCGTACTTTCCACGAAACGTAACTCGGGTGCAGACGGCAGCGCTCCCATCTCCGGCGCATAACGATAGAACAACCGCAAACCTTCGAGGCAGCCGGAATCGAGCTGGTAGTGAATATTCTCGGTCAAATAAGTACGAACATCGTTTTCACTGATGCCCACGCGCGGCGCCCAATCCGAGGCGATGCGGTCGAGGCTTGCCGGTTCTAGTCCGTGGTCGCGGGAATCGCGAAATGCACCGGCTATATCCATGGACGGATCGGCTTCTCGTAACGCCGCGCTGCGTACAGCCCAGAAGGCAAAGACGAACGGCTTGCCGGTGTAGCGAATCCACTCCTCGGCGAGATCGAGCGTGTGGTAGCGCGAGCGATCGACCTGGAGTGCTGGATCTCCGATGACGAGAGCGGCATCGTGCGCGGCGAGCATCTCTTC